>JBGUNL010000106.1:0-12439 GCA_045117295.1 Candidatus Limivicinus sp. | reverse complement strand
GCCATCTGGTCGTCCTTCAGGGCGGACTTGAGGGTGATCTTGTCGCCGATGAACTCCAGACCCTTGAGCCCGGCGAGCAGATCGGACATGACCTTGCCGCTGGTGGGCGCCCAGGAGCCGTTTTCGATCAGGGCCACCTTGCGGTTCTGCAGGTTGTGGGCAGCGATATCGTGCAGCAGGTTCTCCATGGTCACAAACACCCCGGCGTTGTAGGTGGTGGCGGCGAAGACCAGGTGACTGCAGCGGAAGGCGTCGGAGACGATGTAGGAGGCGGGGGTGACGGAGGTGTCGTACATGCGCACCTTCACGCCCTTCTCCACGAGCTTTGCAGCCAGAAT
Organism: Candidatus Limivicinus sp.; assembly: GCA_045117295.1. GTDB lineage: Bacteria > Bacillota > Clostridia > Oscillospirales > Oscillospiraceae > Limivicinus. The sequence goes on along the minus strand of JBGUNL010000106.1, from coordinate 12,101 downwards.
GTTGGCGGCGTTCTCGGTGTGGCCGTAGACGGAGGCGTAGGCCAGCAGCACGCTCTTCTCCTCGGGGGTGTAGCTGGACCAGAGCAGGTACTTCTCCAGAAAATCGCCGAAGTGGCTGCGCCAGACAAAGCCGTGCAGGGGGCAGACCAGGGCAATGTCCAGCTTGGCGGCCTTCTTCAGCACCGCCTGTACCTGGGGGCCGTATTTGCCCACGATGTTGGTGTAGTAGCGGCGGGCCTCATCCAGGCATTCGCCGAAGAAGTCCGCCTCGTCGTTGAAGAGGCGGCCGTTGAGGGCGCCGAAGGAGCCGAAGGCGTCGGCGGTGAAGAGGATCTTGTCGGTCAAGTCATAGGTCATCATGACCTCGGGCCAGTGAACCATGGGGGCCATGACGAAGGTGAAGCTGTGGCGGCCGGAGGAGAAGGTATCCCCCTCCTTGACCAGCTTCACGCGGCCGGTGAGATCCAGGGGAAAGAACTGCTGGATCATGGTCTGGATCTTGGCGTTGCAGATGACCGTGGCCTCGGGGTAGCGGCTGAGGATCAGCTCCAGCGTGGCGGCGTGGTCGGGCTCCATGTGGTGCACCACCACGTAGTCCAGCTTCCGCCCGCCCAGCTCGTGGGCCAGGTTCTCCAGAAACACGCCGTAGACCGCCTTGTCCACGGTGTCAAACAGCACGGTCTTCTCGTCCAGCAGCAGGTAGGAGTTGTAGGACACGCCGTCGGGTACGCCGTACACGCCCTCAAAGAAAGGCAGGCGGCGGTCGTCGGCGCCGACCCAGATCAGATCGTCCTGAACTTTTCTTGTGCAGTACATGTTATATTCTCCTTTGTATGAACGGTATGGTTCGCTCCTTCTATTATAGGGGCTGGCCGCATTCCTTGCAAGCATGAAATTTGCAAAAGAAAAAGCACCTCCCCGGTGCTTTCTCTTGTTATTCGCCGATGTCGCCCCGAACCACCTTGCCGATGTTCCAGAGATGCGCGGCCGCTTTGGCGGCCTCGATGCGCTCGGCCTCGTTTTTGAACTCGAACTGCCCGGTCTGGGCGCCGCAGTCCATGCAGCTGACCACCCAGCACCAGCCCTGTTCCTCCTCCAGCAGGCCGGCCCCGCCGCAGTAGGGGCAGTCGTGCAGCTCCAGCTCCTCGTGAATGTTCAATAGATCTTCCTCCTGTGTATTACTCCCGGACGACGTAGTCGAACAGATCCAGGTGCCGTACGCCCATGGCCCGCAGGGCCTCGGCGCTGCGCGCCTGATCCTCCCGGGTATTGTATGCGGGGATCCGGGGCACCCGAACCAGCACCCGCTCCGGCCCGACGGCCCTGAGCAGCAGCTCGAGGTTGCGCCGCATCAGGCTTCCGTCTCCGCCGGTGTAGCGCCGGTAGATCTCCCCGTCCATGTCCTTGCAGTCTACAAGAAAAGCGTCCGCCGCGTCAAGGGCCAGACGCAGATTTTCCTCCGGCACGGCGAGACTGGTCTCCACCGTGACGCGCCACGCCCCGGGGCAGAGGGCTCGGAAGCGCCGGAGAAAGGCCGTGTGCAGCAGCGGCTCCCCGCCGCCGAAGGTCACGCCGCCCCCGGTGGCGCGAAAATAGAGATCGTCGATCTTCAGCCGCTCGATGAGCGCCGCGGCCGTGACGGGCTCCGCCGGGGCATCCCGCAGCAGCCGTCTGTTGATGCACCAGCGGCAGGCGAGGGGGCAGCCCGCGCCGGCGACAAGTGTCGTGACGCCTACCCCGTCAGTGCCCATGCGAAGGCGGGCCAAAGTCAAAAGCGGGAAAAGCGGCTCAGGCATTTTGCTCTTCCGGAATCCAGGCCACGTCGCCCATGAGCTCGAACTCCTCCGGCTCTTCCTCCCCGCTGTTTTTGGGCGGGAGCGCCTCGTCCCCGCCCGTCGGGCAGGGGGTGTTCTCTTCGGGCCAGACGATCTCGCCGGCTTCCACCTCGGTCTCCGGACTTGGGACCGGGGTCGGCTCCTCGTATGGTACGGCGCCGGAGAGTTCGTCGATGGGTTCCGGGGTGGGCTTGGGCGCAAAGAGGCCGCAGCCCGTCGCACCGAGAGCCATGCCCGCGCACAGGGCCGCCACGCTCACCCGTTTGCCCAGGGCCTGCCGGGCTGCAAGCTGCTGCTCCAGATAGCGAAGCTCACTCTCACAGCGGGGGCAGGTGCCCCGGCAGTCGCCCTGGTGGGTACACTCTCTTGTTACATAGGGAATATCATTCTCATCGGCGATCCGCTGCCGGATCTCCTTGAGGATCCTGCATTTCTCCTTGCCCAGCATGTCTGACGCCTCCCGTTTCATGTCGTGCTTATCAGACGAACCCCCCCGTGGAAAAGTTCCGAAAAGCGGGCAAAGGAGCTTATTTGTAGAAGCTGGAAATGCCGTAGCTGTTGACCAGCGCGTCCAGCTTCACCCCGGCCCGGCACAGGGGGCACTGGTTGGCGGGCAGGCGCTGGTAGTCGCCCAGCACGTCCGCGTGGAAGATGGTGGTCACGTCCAGCCCCTCGCACTCGTCCAGGCAGGAGAAGATGCTGCAGATGCCCACGGGGGTGCCGCCGTAGTAGCGCACCGCCTCGATGGCCCCCTGCACGGTGGCCCCGCTGGTGACGGAGGCGGCCAGCACCAGCACGTGGCGGTTCTGAATCAGGTGGGCGGTGTTCTCCCGGAAGATGTACTGGCCGGAGGCCTGCTCGGGGGTGACCACATAGATGGTGTCGTGCTCGTTTTTGTTGCGCACACCCACGCGGATCAGCTCCTCCGCCAGCAGGGCGCCGAGGACCTCGGTCCCGTCCACGCAGAGGATCGTGTCCACCAGGGCGTTTGCGGTCTGGTACTTCACGGCCAGCTCCTGGGCCGCCTGGCGCGCCTCGGAGAGCCGGTGCTTGGTATAGGTCATGTCGATGTAGTAGTTGATGTGGCTGTGACTGGTGGCAAAGTGGCCCTTGGCGATGCGAAGCGGAATGTTGCTGTAATCACTGCGGAAATGAATGGTGGGGATGACCATGGCTGTCGCTCCTTTTCTGTCGGTTTGTCCTGCTTGAAACCTCTTTCCTCTGCTGTCCGGGGCGCCCCGGGGCGGGGCTATCCTATCTCTGCCGTCAGTATATCACAGCTTGCGCGGGGATACAACCGGCTTTCTGCTACCAGCGGTCATCCTTTGTGACAAAGCCGCGCTCGTCCGGCAGCACGGGGAGCTTTTTCACCCGGATCTCCGTGATGCGGATATACCGCCCCTGATCCAGCGTCTGGAGTACCCGGTCGATCTGTTCCTCGCTGCCCTGCAGCTCCATGGTGACGGTGCCGTCGGGGTTGTTCCGCACCCAGCCGGTGGCCCCCACGGCCCCGGCCGCGTGCCTGGCGCGCCAGCGAAAGCCCACGCCCTGTACGTCGCCGGAAAAGATCAGATGCCGGCGGAGTATTTCCCGGTTCATGCCCGCTCCTCCCTTTCGCGTTTTTCTGTATGATAGCATATCCGCGCCCGGAAGGCCAGTCCCGATCCGCGCCCGAAAACCGGTCCCGGGCGGGACAGATTTCAGTTGACCCCCGGGGGACAAGATGGTAATATAGACAATACGAATGAAGCGTTTTGCTTGGAGGACATTATGAAAAACCGTGTCGGAAGGATTCTTGTTGCCATTCTTGCGCTGGCCCTGCTGGCGTTTTACACCTATAAGCAGGATCAGGTGCACACCCACAGCGACGATATCGAGTGGTGGGGCCCGGCCACCGGCCTGCACCCGGAGGGCTTTGACCAGGGCGAGGCCATGCAGCCGGTCCCGGCGGAGCCGGAGGAGGCAGCGCCCGTGAGCGAGAGCACGCCCGCGCCCGTGAGCGAAGCCCCCGCCGAGCCGGAGGAGACCCCGCTCACCTTTGACCTGACGGACTGGAAGTTTATGCTGGTCAACGGCGACCACTCCATCGACCAGTATGAGCCGGCGGAGCTGGGCTGGGTCAGCAACTCTCTGGCTGACCGGGAGGTGCACCCCGCCAACACCCGCAACGATCTGGTGCCCGTGGACGCCCGCATCGGCGAGGCGCTGATGGCCTTCACCGGCGCCTGCCAGGACGCGGGCCTGCCCGTGTTCATCTCCTCCGGCTACCGCAGCTATACCGAGCAGGCGCAGAACTTCCAGCGCATCTGCGCCAACAACGGCATCACCGACGGCAAGGACGCCAACGGCCACTATATCACCATGCCCGCCGGCTGCAGCGAGCACCAGACGGGCCTGGGCGTGGATATCACCGACGTCTACCGCGCCACGAAGAACGACGACTTCTTCCAGACCCAGACCTATGAGTGGCTGCGGGATCACTGCGCCGAGTACGGTTTTGTGCTGCGCTTCCCCACCGGGAAGGAGGACGTCACCGGCGTCATGAACGAGGGCTGGCATTTCCGCTATGTGGGCCTGGAGGCCGCGCAGTACATGACGGAAAACAACCTCACCCTTGAGGAGTTCTGGGAGCGGTTTGGCAATGAAGGATAACAGGACAAGTCTCCGCCGGCTGGCGGCGCTTCTGCTGATGCTGGCGCTGCTGCTTTCGCTGGCGGCCTGCTCCGGCGGGGCGGCTCCGGCGGAACAGGAAACCGAAGAGCGGCCCGCATCGGCCGGGCAGGAAGCGGAAGCGGCGGAAGAAGAACCTGCGGCCGAGCCGGCGGCAGAAGCGGCCGAGCCCGAGCCGACGGAGGAGCCGAAGAAGGAGCTCCCGCCCCCGCCGGACATCGACATCAACAGCTGGGAGTTCCTCTATGCCGGGCCCACCGAGGGCGTGGGGACCTTCTATCACCCCAAGGTCTACGACATTGAAAACCAGTACATGGACATCCGCTGCGCCCAGGCCACCAAGGACTTCCTGAAGGCCGCCCGGGCGGAGGGCTACAAGGTCTGGATCGGTGTGGCCTACCGCAACAACCTCTATACCAGCTACTGGTACAAGAAGGAGATGGCCAAGTGGGGCAGCTCCTATGAGGCGGCCCAGCACGGCTTTGCCCCCGGCTGCAGCGAGCACCACATCGGCCTGGCCTTTGACATCACCGATGAGCAGCAGTACGCCGCGGACTACAACGACCGCCACGACGAGACCGTGGCCGACACCGAGGTCTATCAATGGATGGCGGAGCACTGCGCCGAGTACGGCTTCATCGTGCGCTATCCCGAGGGCAAGGAGGACTTCTACCACATGGCCTGCTACCCCGGCCACTTCCGCTACGTGGGCGAGGAGGCCGCCCGGTACATCATGGACAACGACCTCTGCCTGGAGGAATTTCTGGCCCTGTACGGGAAGATCATCAAGTAAACAAGCCGAAAAAAACGGGAAGCCGGTACAGGCTTCCCGTTTTTCTGCGCCCTGCCGTCGCCGGAGCTTCTTAGCCGGCGCTAACTTTTTTGCGAAACCCTCTTGACAAGTTAGCGGAGAATAACTATTATAGGAGTGCGAGTTAGCGATGTATAACTTGCGAAATGCTTGATACAGAGAGGGACTGCAATGATGCCATTGAATGTGGCGCTGCCGGGAGAAGAGAACGTGATCCGCAAGATCGGCGGCAGCCAGGAGGTAAAAAAGCATCTGGAGGATCTCGGCTTTGTGGTCGGCGGCACAGTCACGCTGATGAGCGTGATGGGCGGCAACGTGATCGTCAGCGTCAAGGACTCCCGTATCGCCCTGGACGCCGACATGGCCCGCCGCATTATGATCTGATGGAAGCTAAAATATAGGGAGGACAAGGAATGAAAACGCTGAGAGAAGCAAAGATCGGCGAGACCGTCAAGGTCGTCAAGCTCCACGGCGAGGGCGCCGTCAAACGCAGAATCATGGACATGGGCATCACCAGGGGCGTGGAGGTATACGTCCGCAAGGTGGCGCCGCTGGGCGACCCGGTGGAGGTCACGGTGCGGAACTACGAGCTGTCCATCCGCAAGGCCGACGCCGAGATGATTGAGGTCGAGTAAACCCGAACACAGCGGCGGGGGAGACCCCGCTTTCAAAAAGAGCATGGGTTAGCAAGTTCTAACCGAGAAAAGAAAGGATTGTTGTTATGGATCTGCGCATTGCCCTGGCCGGCAACCCCAACAGCGGCAAAACCACGCTGTTCAACGCCCTGACCGGTTCCAGACAGTTTGTCGGCAACTGGCCCGGCGTCACCGTGGAGAAGAAGGAGGGCGAGCTGAAGAAGCACGACGGCGTCATCATCACCGACCTGCCCGGCATCTACTCCCTCTCCCCCTACACCCTGGAAGAAGTGGTGGCGAGAAACTACCTGATCAACGAGCGCCCAGACGCCATCCTCAACATTGTCGACGGCACCAACCTGGAGCGCAACCTCTACCTGACCACCCAGCTGACGGAGCTTGGCATCCCCGTGGTGGTGGCCATCAACATGATGGACATCGTCCGCAGGCAGGGAGACAAGATCGACATCAAGGAGCTGTCGAGACAGCTGGGCTGCGAGGTGGTGGAGATCTCCGCCCTGAAGGGCGACGGCACCATGGACGCCGCCGAGGCCGCCATCAAGGCCGCCCGGGGTACCAGGACCGTTCCCCAGCACAAGTTCAGCGGCGTCGTGGAGCACGCCCTGGCCCACATCGAGGAGGTCACCGTGCACAACCTGCCCGAGGAGCAGCAGCGCTGGTACGCCGTCAAGCTCTTCGAGCGCGATGAAAAGGTTCTGGAAGCCCTGCATCTGCCCCAGGAGACCGTGGCCCACATCGAAAAGGACATCCAGGCCGCGGAAAAAGAGATGGACGACGACGCCGAGAGCATCATCACCAACGAGCGCTACATCTACATCGGCGAGGTCATCAAGGCCTGCTACAGGAAAAAGAGCGTGGGTGCGCTGACCGCCTCCGACAAGATCGACAGGGTGGTCACCAACCGCTGGCTGGCCCTGCCCATCTTCGCAGTGGTCATGTACCTGGTGTACGCCCTGTCCATGGGCGCCCCCATCGGTGACGGCGGCATTTCCATCGGCACCTTCCTCACCGACTGGGCCAACGACGTCCTCGGCGGCGCCTGGCTGACCGACGGCTCCCGCGCCATCCTGGAGGGCTGGAACGTGGCCCCTTGGCTGGTGGGCCTGATCTCCGACGGCATCTTCGCCGGCGTGGGCGCGGTGCTGGGCTTCGTGCCCCAGATGCTGGTCCTGTTCCTGATGCTCTGCCTGCTGGAGGACTGCGGCTACATGGCCCGTATCGCCTTCATCATGGACCGCATCTTCCGCCGCTTCGGCCTCAGCGGCAAGAGCTTCATCCCCATGCTGGTGGGCACCGGCTGCGGCATCCCCGGCGTCATGGCCTCCCGTACCATCGAGAACGAGCGTGACCGCCGCATGACGGTCATGACCACCACCTTCATCCCCTGCGGCGCCAAGATGCCCATCATCGGCCTGATCGCCGGCGCCATGTTCGGCGGCAGCACCTGGGTCGCCACCTCCGCCTACTTCATCGGCATCGCCGCCATCGTCATCTCCGGCATCATGCTGAAGAAGACCAAGAGATTCGCCGGCGATCCCGCCCCCTTCGTCATGGAGCTGCCCGCCTACCACGTGCCCGCCTGGGGCAACGTGCTGCGCGGCACCTGGGAGCGCGGCTGGTCCTTCATCAAGCGGGCCGGTACCGTCATCGTGCTCGCCTCCATCATCATCTGGTTCCTCTCCAGCTTCGGCAGCGTCAACGGCACCTTCGGCATGGTCGATGAGCTGTACGAGGACGAGACCGTGGTCACCGACGAGTACGTCGCCGTGGTGGCCGAGCGCATGAATATCCCCGAGGACGAGGTCGAGCCGATGGATGACTCCATCCTGGCCCGTGCGGCCCAGCCCGTCTCCATCATCTTCAAGCCCCTGGGCTTCGGCGACTGGAAGCCCACCGTCGCCACCGTCACCGGCCTTGTGGCCAAGGAGGAAGTGGTCGGCACCTTCGGCGTCCTGTACAACTACGATGACCAGGACGGCGAGGAGGAGCTGGAAGAGAACGGCGACCAGATCTGGGACAACGTCCAGAGAGACTTTGAGGACTTCTCCGGCGGTCACAGCAAGCTGGCGGCTTACTCCTTCATGATCTTCAACCTGCTCTGCGCCCCCTGCTTCGCGGCCATCGGCGCCATCAAGCGCGAGATGAACAACCGCAAGTGGACCTGGTTTGCCATCGGCTACCAGTGCGGCTTTGCCTACGTCATCGCCCTGATCGTCTGGCAGCTGGGCCGGCTCTTCGCCGGCGGCGCCAACATCCTGGGTCTGATCGTCGCCCTGGCTCTGCTGGCGGCTCTCTGCTGGCAGCTCTTCAAGCCCTACAAGGAGTCCCAGAAGCTCACCATTCAGTAACCCAATCCCCATGCTCCGCGGCGGCAGAAGGCCGCCGCGGAGTCTGCGTTTTCATCAGGAAGGAAGTGTTCCCATGCTGGCCTGGCTCTCGGCCAATCTCATCAATATCGCGCTGGTGCTGGCCGTGGCGCTGCTGGTTTTCGTGCTGGTGCGCAGCCTCATCCGGGACAAAAAGGCGGGCAAGTCCGCCTGCGGCGGCAGCTGTGCCGGCTGCGGCGGCTGTGCTTCCTGCGGCATGGACCCCTCCTGCCGTTCCGGTCAGTGACGCGGGAGCGGGACAGGAGAAGGCTATGGAACTTTCTGCGGCGAACATCCGCTATCTGATCGCCATGAAGGCAAACGAGCGCCCGGACGGGGTGATCCGCGGCGCGGACGTGGCCCGGGCCCTGGGCTGTACCAGGCCCAGCGTGCATAAAATGGTGGAGAGTCTCTCCGCCATGGGTCTTATCAGCAAGGCAAGCCCCTACGCCGCCATCCGTTTCACCCCGGCGGGGGAGGCGGCGGCCCGGGACTGCCTGGCCCGCTACCGCGCGGCGGAGGAAAAGCTGTGCCGCGCCTTCCCGAATCTGCGCCAACCCGAAAACCTGGTCTGCGCTCTGCTGGCGGCCCTGCCGGAGGAGAGCAGCGCGATAGGAGAAGCAACATGACAAAAACCGTTCTGGGCATCGACGGCATGGTCTGCCCCATGTGCGAGGCCCATATCAACGACGCCGTGCGGCGGGCCTTTCAAGTAAAAAAGGTCAGCTCCTCGGCGGCAAAGAAACAGTGCGAGATCATCAGCGCTGAGGCGTTGGACGAGCAGAAGCTGCGGGACGTGATCGCCCCCACCGGCTACACCCTGCTCTCCATCCACAGCGAGCCCTATGAAAAGAAGGGCTTCTCTCTGTTCCGAAGAACGTGAAGCAGTTAGCCTAGACTAACTACAAGAGCCCGGCTGCTTCGGAGAGAGGCAGCCGGGCTCTTGCTTTTTGATCAAACGAGACAGGAATGAACGCGATGCTTTCCGGGCACCATAATGATCATCGGATGGCCCAAAGGGTCATTCGCCCAATGCTCATTGAAATGAATATATGGCCAAACAGCGAACCTGTTTGGCTGCGCGGCAAAGCCGCGCGGCGAAAAGCTTTTTGGCTTTTCGCCATCAGATAGTCATTATAAACAGGAAAGGGGAGGAGAACATGAGCGTCGTGATTATCGGCGGCAACGAATGTATGGAACGAAACTACCGCAGCATCTGCGCGGACTACCGGCATGAGGCCAAGGTGCTGATCAAGCCCGTGGGCGGGCTCAAGCGCAAGATGGGCAATCCCGACATGGTGATTTTCTTTACCGGCGCCATGTCCCACAAGATGCTACAGGGCGCCATGTGTGAGCTCAAGGGCCAGGACGTGATCATCGAGCACTGTCCCACCAGCTCCGCCTCCGCTCTGCGCCGGGTGCTGGAGAAGTACGCCTGATGAGCGAGGAGACGGTTGTGCGCCAGGCGGCGCCCACCCTGGCCGGGGTCAAGACCGGCAGCCTCTTCCCCTACCACTGCGGCAGCCGGGAGGAGCTGAAGGCGGATATCCGCGCCTTCAACCGCATGCTGGTGCCCCGGGGGATGTGCCTGCTGGTGCTGAGAATGATGGAGCACTCGGCGCTGCTGTACCTCTACCGCCCCGCCGCCCTGGAAAAGGATCTGGAGGACAGCACGGCCCGGGAGGTCCTGCGCGGCGCGGGCTACAGCTGTGAAAGCTGCGCCGCCTGCGTGAAGGAGCTGGCGGAGCGCTTTCGCCGGGAGGGGGAGTTTCCCCACGAGATCGGGCTCTTTCTCAGCTACCCGCCGGAGGATGTGAAGGGCTTCATCGCCGACCGGGATTCCTACAAGGCCATGTGCATGTGGAAGATCTACGGCGACGAGGAAAAGGCCCGGTCCCTCTGCGCCAAGTTTGAAAAGTGCACCGCCTGCTACTGCAGACAGTGGCAGAAGGGCCGCCGCCTGGAGCAGCTGGCCGTGGCGGGATAAATGCGCAAAACAAAAATGCAGATAAGAAAGGATGAATCCCCATGAAAAAAACCGCAGTTGTTTACTGGAGCGGCACGGGCAACACCGCCGCCATGGCAGAGCTGGTGCTGGAGGGCATGCGCGCCGCGGGCGCCGACGCCTCCCTGATCGAATGCACCATGGTGACGGATCTGGCCCCCTACGACGCCATCGCCTTCGGCTGCCCCGCGATGGGCTCCGAGCAGTTGGAGGACAGCGAGTTTGAGCCCATGTTCGACAGCGTGAAGAAGTCCCTTGCCGGCAAGGCTGTGGCCCTCTTCGGCTCCTACGGCTGGGGCGACGGCGAGTGGATGCGCAGCTGGGAGGACGATTGCAGAGCCTGCGGCATCACGCTTGCCTGCGAGAGCGTCCTGGTCAACGGCGCGCCCGAGGGCGCGGACGCCGACGCCTGCCGGGAGCTGGGCAAGGCCCTGGCCTGAGGAAAACGCCATGAATGACCGCGCCGCATGGAGACGGCTGCGCCGCAAGCTCCTGGGCGAGCTGCTGCCCGTGGGTCTCGTCCTGGCGGCGCTGACCATCCGATAAAAGCGACCCGTCTGCAAAGCAGACGGGTCGTTTTTATCGGAGCAGCAGATAGGAGGTGTTGTCCAGCACGGCCTCCCGGATGATGGAGTAGACCTGCCGCGGAATGAGCCGGTCGATCTCCGGCAGCACGGCGATGCAGCCGCAGATGGAGGCGGCGCGGTAGCTCTTCGGGACGCGGCAGATGAGCCCGTTTTCCCGATCCCGCTCCTCCATGTCGGCCATGAGGGGGGCGACGGCGGTGGCGATGCCCTTCTGGGAATAGCGGTAGAGCGTCTCAATATGGCGGGATTCCTGCACGGGGGCGGCGGGGATCCCGGCTTCTTTTAAGAGATTCTCCGCCAGACGGCGGGTGGCCTGGCCGGGCTTGGTCATGGCCAGCGGTTCCTCCCGCAACAGGCGGGGGTCCAGAGTCCGCACACCGTTTTCCACGGTGACCTGCGCGGCCAGGGAGCTGCCCCGGCGGAGGATGAGCACCAGCTCTCCGCGGCCGAAGGGGTAGACCTTGACGCCGGGCAGCTCCAGCGGGCCGGAGGTGTAGACCAGCTGGATCTCATTGGCCCGGAGAGCCTCCACCAGCGCGTCCCAGGAGCCCTCCAGCACCGAAAAGCGGGTCTGGGGGAAATGGGCGGAGAGAGCGTCGATCAGCTCGGCGGAGCAGCAGGAGCTGAGAAACGGCGGCAGGCCGATGGCGATCTCCCCCAGCGTCTGCTGGTCGGACAGCTCCGCCCTCGTGAGAAAGTTCTGGTAGGTTCTGGTGATGGACTCCGCCGCTTCCGCAAACAGCAGGCCCTTCTCCGTGGGCTCCAGCCCCTTGTTGGAGCGGGAGAACAGCTTGAAGCCCAACTGCTCCTCAATGCGGCGGACACACTGGCTCAGGGCGGGCTGGGAGACGAACAGCGTCTCGGCGGCCCTGGACATGTTCCTGGTCTCAAACAGCTTGGTCATCCAGCGGAGCTCTTCGATAGTCATGGGGCTTCCTCCCTTCTGCGATAAAGATCATCGGATGGCGAAATCAATCGAGGATTCGATTGATTTCGCTGCCAAACGACAAGTTTGGCAGCGAATGATTCTAAAATCATTCGCCCGATGCTCATTGCAATGAGTATATGGCAAAACAGCGCTGCAGTTTTGCTGCGCCGCAAAGCGGCGCGGCGAAAAGCTTTTTGACATTTCGCCATCATATAATCATTATAAGCAATGCTTATATTAACA
>JBGUNL010000105.1:0-11151 GCA_045117295.1 Candidatus Limivicinus sp. | reverse complement strand
CGACGAGGAACAGCCATGACAACGCCCCTTCTCTTCTCCGTCCTGGTGCCGGTCTACAACGTGGCCCCCTATCTCCGGGAGTGCGTGGATTCCGTGCTGGGACAGAGTTACCAAAATTTCGAGCTGCTGCTGGTGGACGACGGCTCCACCGACGAAAGCGGCGCGATCTGCGACGAGTATGCCGCCAAGGACGCCCGCATCCAGGTGTTCCACAAAGAAAACGGAGGGCTCATTTCCGCCCGGCGCTATGCGGTCGCGCGCTTTTCCGGGGACTACTGCATCTTCCTGGATTCCGACGACTCTCTTGCCCCGAACGCGCTGGAGGTGCTGGCGAAGGCTGTTGACGACAGCGGGGCCGACTGCGTCCTCTACGGCATCCGCTGGAACCGGCCGGGCCGGGTGGAGCACATCCTCTGCCCGCCGGAGATCTGCGGCAGGCTCCATACCGACAAGCGGGACGTGCTGAATATCCTGCTCAACGACGACTCCTTCAACTCTCTCTGCCGCAAATGCGTCCGCGCCTCCTGCTTTGACGGGCGGGATTTCAGCGGCTTTTTCCACATCAGCCGCGGGGAAGACCGCCTGCAGTCCGTGGAGATCCTGGAAAACGCCCGGAGCTTTTTCTTTCTCCCGGACGAGCTGTATGTCTACCGCGTCAACGACAGCAGCATCACCCATACGATCTGTTACGACGGCTATCAGGCGGACGACACGATCAACCAGGAGGTGCTCGGCCTGCTGGAACGCCTGGATCTGTTCCGCGGGGAGGACTATGACCGTCTGCGGAACCACCAGCTGGACGGCCTTGTCACGGAGCTCAAACGGATTTGCCGCTTCTGCTCCAATCGTGCCAGTCGGCGCGCAGCCCTGCAGAGCTGTCGGGAGACCCCCTATTACCGTTCCTTTCTCCGTGCCGGCTACCGGCGGGTTCCGGCGCTGCCGGGCGTGCGCCCCACCTCGGCGGGACTGCGGCGCATCCTCAACCGCTGCTGCATCTTTCTGCTGCAGCACGGCTGGCTGGAGAGTCTGAACCTGCTCTGTGCGCACATCTACAAAACCGGCTGATTGACCCGGGAGGCCAACGCATGGAAAAAAACAAGATCATCAAATCCCTGTTTTACAAGTTTACGGAGCGATTTGCGGTCAAGGGCGTGGGCATGGTCATCAGCATTCTGCTGGCCCGGCTCATCGCGCCGGAGGTTTTCGGCCAGATCGTCATTCTGACGATCTGCGCCAATCTCTCCCTGACGCTGATCGAGGGCGGGCTCAACACCGCCCTGGTGCAGAGCCGTGAGGTGGACGACCGGGATTACTCCACGGTTTTCTACATCACGCTGGTGCTCTCCTGCGCAGCCATCGCGGCCATGCAGTTTTTGGCGCCGCCCATCGCCCGCTACTACAAATCCCCAGAAATGGTGCTCCCTCTGCGCGTCTACGCCTTTTCCCTGCTCTTCAGCTCCTTCAACTCCATCCAGGTGGCCCAGCTGCAGCGGGACATGCGCTTCCGGGAGATGATGTTCTGCAGCCTTTCGGCCACCCTTGCCGCGGGCGCTCTCGGCATCCTGCTGGCCAGACAGGGCGCGGGCGTCTGGGCGCTGACCGCCTATTACTTTTCCCAGGTGGTCTTCTCCTGTGCAGCCATGTTCGTGGTGCTGCGCTGGCTGCCCGGGAGCCGCTTCTCCCGGGACAGTGCCAAACGTCTCTACGGCTTCGGCATCCGCATGCTGGCCGCTTCCCTGATCACCAACATCTACAACGATATCCGCCCCCTGATCATCGGGCGGCGCTTTTCCACCGCCGATCTGGGCTACTACAACCGGGGCCAGACCTTTGCCAGCACCGTCTCCCTCAATCTTGACCAGGCGGTGCAGTCGGTCATGTTCCCCGCCATGGCCCGCTCGCAGGACCAGCCCGCGCAGGCGGCGGCCATGTTCCGCCGCGCCAAGGCCATGGGCGCCTTTCTGATCTTCCCCGTCATGCTGGGCATGGCCGCCGTGGCCGAGCCCATGGTGCGCCTGCTGCTGACGGCCAAGTGGCTGCCCGCCGTGCCCTTTGTGGTGCTGCTGAGCCTGGGTGAGGCCCAGGTGCCCCTGACCAGCACCAACCTGATTCTGGTCAAGGCCATGGGCAGAAGCGACCTCTACGCCCGGCAGGAGGTTCTGCGGCGCGTGCTGATGCTGATCGTCCTGGCCGTGAGCGTCCTGGGCTTCCGCTCCGTCAAGGCTATCGCCGCGGGCTTTCTGTTCTCGGCCTGGCTGGACGCCTTCGTCACCCTGATGCCCGTGCGGAAGCTCATCGGCTACGGCGCCCGGGATCAGCTGCGGGACATCTGGAAGTCCGGCGTTTCCGCCCTGGTCATGGCCGCGGCGGTCTACCCCCTGGGGCTGCTGGCCCTGCCGCTCGTGGTCAAGCTGGCCCTGCAGGTGCTGCTGGGCGCCGCGGTCTACGTGCTGGCAAACCTCTTGCTCAAAAACGAAAACCTGACCTATCTTCTCAAGACCCTCCGCGGCCTGCTCGCCCGCCGGTCGGCCCGGGGCTGAACCCAGACAGGAGGCACTTCATGCTCAGCGAAGACAGAAAAATCAAAACCCGCGCGCAGCTGAAGGAGACGCTGGCCATCGAGTGTGCCCGCTATCCCCTCTCCGCGCGGCGCATCGTCCCCTACCTCCTGCAGATCAGCGAGGGGGCCATCCTGCGGCGGCACACGGTGTTGCTGCGGAAGACAGAATACTACCGCAACACCGGCAGGCGCGTCCTGGCCGCCCTGTATGAGGCCCGGCTCATGCGCCTGCAGAACAGGCACGCCCTGCACATCCCGCTCAACACCTGCGGCAAGGGCCTGCACATTTACCACCTGTTCCCCGTGTGCATGAACGGCAACGTCACCATCGGCGAATACTGCCGCATCATGCCCAACGTCAGCGTCATCGGGGATGACGGGGCCAACCTCGCCCCCACCGTGGGTGACCGTGTGACCCTGGGCATCGGCTGCACGCTGCTGGGCGGCATCACCATTGCCGACGACATCACCGTGGGCGCGGGAGCCGTGGTGACAAAAAGCTTCCCGGAGCCCGGCATCACCTTGGCGGGCGTTCCGGCAAAGAAAATCCACGGCCCGGCGCCGGACACAGACGAGGAGGAAGCCGATGCTACCTGAGGAAAAACGGATCCGCACCAAAGCACAGCTGAAGGACTGGCTCTCCGTTGAGCTCCGGCCCTACGAGAATCTCGGCCCCATGCAGGATCTGCTGAATCTGTTCAACGCCAACCAGGGCGCGATTCTGCGCCGCCACATGATCCTTCTGCGCACCACCGAATACCATATCAACGCCGGCCACCGCCTGCGCGCGCTGCTCTGGAAGCGGCGTCTGCGCCGTCTGCAGAACCGCTATGAGCTGCACGTGGCCCTCAACTGCTGCGGCCGGGGGCTGCACATCATGCACCTGGGCCCCATCCTGATGAACGGCCATGTCACCGTTGGGGAGAACTGCAGCTTTCACTTCAACACCGGCCTGGTTGCCGGCGGCACCGACGACGGGGTCCCCACCCTGGGCGACAACGTCATCGTCGGCTTCGGCGCGGTGGTTCTGGGCGGCGTCCACATTGCCGACGGCATCGCCATCGGCGCAAACGCCGTGGTGAACAAGAACTTTTTGGAGCCCAACATCACCATCGCCGGCGTTCCCGCCCGAAAGATCAGCGATCACGGGACGGAATGCTGGAACAAAGGCGTCCGGGACCGCGGGGACGCGCCGGGGAGCGAGCGCCTATGAGCATCGCCGCCAAAGCCCTCCGAAAGCTCGGCTGCGGCGACGCCGCCGTGAAGCTGCTCTCCCCTCTCTGCTCCGACAAAACGCCTCTTCCCTCCCCGGAGGAGGCCCGGGCCTTCCTGGAGTCGCTGCGCCCGGACCCCAAAAGCTCCTGCCTCACAAGCCGGCCTTCATCCTTCGGCTCCGGGACGGACGCGGAGCTGGAGCTGATCCTCCCGGTCTACAACGTGGAGGCCTATCTCCCCGCCTGTCTGGACTCCATTTTCTCCCAGGAGACCTCCTTCCCCTTCCGGGTCATCGCCGTGGACGACGGGGCCACCGACCGCTCCGGCGAGATCCTGGACGCCTGCGGGGACGCACGCCTGACGGTCATCCATCAGAAAAACCGGGGCCTCGCCGGCGCCCGCAACGCCGGTCTCGATGTTGCCGTTGCCCCCTGGCTCTTCTTTCTGGACTCGGATGATCTGCTCGCCCCCGGCGCTCTGGCGGCGCTCCATGCCATGGCCCGGGAACACGGCGCCTCCCTGGTGGAGGGCGCCTTTGCCGTGGTCGATCCGGAGGGAAAGTCCCTGGGCCTTCGCCCCCATCGGGAGGGCGTGCTGGACCCGAGGGCCGACTGCTACGGCTACGCCTGGGGCAAGCTGATCTCTGCCGCGCTTTTCCGGGATCTCCGCTTCCCCGAGGGCTATCTCTTTGAGGACAGTCTCCAGGCCCAGATCCTCTACCCCCGCCTGGAAAAGGACGCACTGACCGCCTGCGGGCTTTCCCGGGAGACGGTGCGCTACCGCCAGAATCCCCGCGGCATCGTCCGCACCAGCCACGGCAACCCCAAGAGCCTGGACTCTCTGTGGATCACCCTGGCCCTGCGGGAGGACCGGCTGCGCCTGGGCTACGCCGATGACCAGAGCTATTACGAATATCTGCTCGGCATGCTGCGCACCACCCGCCGCCGCACCGCGGCGCTGGGCGACGAGGTGGGGCGGGCGGTCTTCACCCTGCAGCGGGACCTCCTGCTGCGGGACTACGGCGCGTTTTGCACCGGGCGGAGCGCGTACCGCGTGCTGGAGCAGGCGGTGCGGGACGGCGACTACGGCCGCTACCGGCTGTTCTGTTCTTTACACTGACAAGATCCGTTAGGAAGTTTGACATGACGAAACGCTTTTTCCTCTGGCTGGGCAAGGCTGTTGCCGCGGGCTGCATCGCCTTTGCCCTGCTGTGCCTGTTCTGCTTCTTCTACTCCAACGTTCCCGTCCATTACACCAACCCCACCGGATCCACGGAGTACCGCTGGGAGGCAAACCGCTTTTACAGCCGCATGACCGAGGGCTTCGCCCTGGGAAGGACCAACAACGACGGCTTCAACAATCTCCTGGACTACACCCCCGGCGAGCCGATCGACGTTCTGCTGATGGGCTCGTCCCACATGGAGGCCTTCAACGTGGCCCAGGATGAGAATACAGCCAGCGTGCTCAACCGGCTCTTCGACGGGGACAAATACGTCTACAACATCGGCACCGCCGGGCACACGCTCCCCTACTGCGTCAAGCGTCTGGGGACGGCGCTGGACACTTACGCCCCCGGCCAGTACGTGCTGCTGGAGACCGTCTCGCTGAATCTGTCCCCGGCCGACATGGAAGCCGCCGTGGACGGCACCCTGGCGGACATCCCCTCCTACACCGGCGGCCTGGTGGGGCTGATGCAGCGCGTGCCCGTCCTGCGCCTGTTCTACACCAAGTATTTCAAAAACGTCCTGGCCTTCGGCGGCGACCCGGAGGAGACCCCTGCCGCCGTCCAGGCTGCGCCCGGCGACTATGACGCGGCCCTCGCCGCCTTCATCGGCCGGATCGCCCGGGAGAGCGAGGCGCACGGCGTGCAGGCCGTGATCGTCTTCAACCCCGCCGTGGGCATTGCCGACGACGGCGGTCTCTATACCATCACCAAGCCCGAGCAGCTGGCCGCCTTCCGGTCCCTCTGCGCGGAAAACGGCGTCCGCTTCCTGGATCTCACCGACGTGTACATGCGCGCCTATTATGAGCAGCATCTGCTGCCCAGCGGCTTTTCCAACACGGCCCCGGCCCGGGGGCATCTCAACGCCGTCGGCCACCGGCTGATCGCGGAGACGGTGTACGCCGCCATCCGGGAATGGGAGGGCTGAGACCATGCAGTTTAACAGCCTGACCTTCCTGCTTTTCTTCTCCCTGGTCTGCGCCCTCATGGCGCTGACCAACACCGCCCCCTTCCAAAAGATGGCGCAGTCAAGGCGCATGCGC
The DNA here is from genome assembly GCA_045117295.1 of Candidatus Limivicinus sp. Classification (GTDB taxonomy): domain Bacteria; phylum Bacillota; class Clostridia; order Oscillospirales; family Oscillospiraceae; genus Limivicinus. The sequence continues at coordinate 5,111 of JBGUNL010000105.1, read as the reverse complement.
CTGCGGCACGTGCTCCTGCTGCTGGCAAGCTACGTGTTCTACGGCTGGTGGAACTGGGCCTGCTGCGGGCTGATGCTGGGGCTGACGCTGGTATCCCACTTCTGCTCCCTGCATCTGGAAGGGCGGCATCGGCGGGCCGTCCTCCTCCTGGGCGTGGCGGTCCCCCTGCTGATTCTGGGGATCTTCAAGTACTTCAATTTCTTCGTGGATTCCTTCTGCCAGGCCTTTGGCATCGCCCGGGCCGGGACGCTGAACATCCTGCTGCCCGTGGGCATCTCCTTTTACACCTTTCAGTCCCTGAGCTACACCATCGACGTCTCCCGCGGGCGCATCGCCCCGGAGCGCGATTTCATCCGCACCGCCCTGTACGTCTCCTTCTTCCCCCAGCTGGTGGCCGGCCCCATCGTCAAGGCCGGGGAGTTCATCCCCCAGCTGCACGAGGAGCGCAGCATCCGTCTGAAAAATCTGGAACCCGGCGTGCAGATCTTCGCCTTCGGCCTGTTCAAGAAGATGGTGCTGGCGGACAATCTCTCGGTCTTCGTCGACGCGGTGCACCGGGCCCCGGCCGCCTACAGCGGCCTGACGCTGCTGCTGTCGGCCTATGCCTACGCCATCCAGATCTACTGCGACTTCTCCGGCTACTCCGACATGGCCGTGGGCTGCGCCCGCATCCTGGGCTACGACCTGCCCCGCAACTTCAACCTCCCCTATCTCTCGAAAAACGTCAGCGAGTTCTGGAAGCGCTGGCACATCTCCCTGTCCTCCTGGCTGCAGCAGTATCTGTACATCCCCCTGGGCGGCAACCGTCGGGGGACGGCGCGCACCTACCTCAACCTCATGCTCACCATGCTCATCGGCGGGCTGTGGCACGGCGCCAACTGGACCTTTGTGGCCTGGGGCGGTCTGCACGGCCTGGCTCTGTGCGTGCACAAGCTCTGGTCCAAATGGCGGAAGGCGCGGGGATGGACCGTCGCCTCGCCCGTTGGCACGGCCCTCTCGGTGCTTTTGACCTTCCACTGGGCCGCGCTCTGCTTTGTCTTTTTCCGCTCCGACTCCATCGGCACGGCCGTCTCCATGCTCTCCGGCATCTTCACCCTGCGCCCCGGCGTCACCCACATCGCCTTCTGGGCTGTGGCGGCGCTTCTGCTGGTGGGGCTGGGAAGTCTGGCGGCCTGTCTGCGCAGCCGGAAAACCGGCGCCGCGCCGGAGGGGTATTACCCTCTGGTCGACCTGGGCACCGTCCGGGGCCTGACGCTGTTCTTCACCTTCCTGGGCCTCACCCTGGCCCTGGGTTATACCGGCCAAAGTCCCTTTATCTATTTCCAGTTTTGACCGTATAACATACCCCCCGCTCTCATATCCTGTAAGCGGGGGGTATGTCTGTATGAAGCAAAAAATCAAATGGAAGCCGCTGCTTCTCGCGCTGGCCCTGCCGCTGGCAGTTGGCGGCTTTTCCGCTTTTCTGACCCGGGACGGCATGAAGGCCTTCCAGGCGCTTCGCCAGCCGCCGCTGAGTCCGCCGGCCTGGCTCTTTCCCGTGGTGTGGACGATCCTGTATCTGATGATGGGACTGGCTTCGTATCTGGTAGGGGCCTCCGGCGTGTCCGACCGGCGGCGGGACCGGGCGCTGACGGTCTACGGGCTGAGCCTGGCGGCAAACTTCCTCTGGCCCATTCTCTTTTTCACCGTGCAGGCCTGGCTGTTGGCTTTTGTCCTGCTGCTGGCGCTGTGGATTTTGGTGGGTGTCTGCGCTCTGCTCTTCGGCGCCATCGCGCCCCGGGCGGGCAGGCTGATGCTCCCGTATCTGGCCTGGCTCACCTTCGCGGCCTACCTCAATCTGGGCGTCTGGCTGCTCAACCGCTGAGCGCCCTCCCGGCGTCTGCTCCCCTCCGGGGAGCGGGCGCCGGGTTTTTTACTTTTTATCCTCTTGTGTAAAAACATTTTTGCCCACTTTACATAACAATTTGCCTAAAAAAACGCAATTCCTTTCTTTTTAAAGTGTTTATCTTGCATAATCGGCCGGACTGTGTTAGAATACTGACGATATTAAGGTAGGCATATTTTACACTTTTTTCAGACTGGGGGAACGCATATGGCAAATAAGGCCAGGATTATCACCGTGGCAGGCAAGGGCGGCGTCGGGAAAACGTCCATCTGCGCGTCGATAGTCAGGCTTCTTGTTGAGCAGTATCCGGATCAGAAAATCCTGGCGATCGACGCCGACCCCGCCGTGGGCCTGTCCGTGGCTTTGGGGGTGGACGTCAAGCTGACGCTGGACGATATCCGCATGAGCATTGTCGACAGTGTGGAAAACGGCGACACGCGGGAAGCGCTCGAGCTTTTGAGCGAGGCGCGCTTCCGCATCTTCGACGCGCTGGTGGAGATGCCCGGCTTCGCTTTTCTCGCCATCGGCCGGCCGGAGAGCTCCGGCTGCTACTGCAAGGTCAACTCCTACCTCAAGGAGGTCATCGGCATCCTGGCCAACAGCTTTGACTACGTGGTCATCGACGGCGAGGCCGGCATCGAGCAGATCCAGCGCCGCGTCATGGATCAGGTCACCCACCTGATTCTGGTCACCGATCAGAGCAAGAAGGGCGGGCAGGTCATCGCCACCATCAAGCAGGTGGCCGACGAGCTGATCGCCTACGACCGCATCGGCGTCATCGTCAACCGGGTCACGAACCCCGAACTCGTGGCCATGTTCAAGACCCCCGGCGTCGACATTCTCTCCTATATCCCCGCGGACAGCGCCTTTGCCGCCAACGACATCATGGGCAAGAGCGTCCTCGAGCTGCCTGCGGATTCCGCCATGCTCAAGGGAGTGAAGGAAGCACTCCACAACATAGAAATACTGTAAAAAGAGGTGTAACATTTGAAAGATCTTAAGCATCTTATCTTCTTTGAAAACCTGCTTGAGAACGCCGACAATGAGCTGGTCAAACAGGCTCAGGCCGAGGGCGACATCTGCCTCGGCTATACCTGCTACCACGTCCCCGAGGCTCTGCTGAACGTCGGCAACTGCTTCTCCGTGAGACTGCGCGCACCCAACACCGGCTCCATCGACATCGCCACCTACTACATGTCCAACTACACCTGCGAGTACGCCCGTGCTCTGGTGGAGCGCGGCATTGAGGGCGGCTACCAGTTCCTGGACGCCATGATCGGCGTGGACGCCTGCTCCATGATGAACCGCGCCATGGAGCACTTCGAGATCCTCCGCGTCAACGAAAAGCCCAACTTCTTTGTTACCCACTGCGACATCCCCTTCAAGGTGACCGACTACACCCTGGATTCCTATGTCAAGCAGATGCGCATCCACGTGCTGGACCAGCTGACCGAGAAGTTCGGCGTCGACACCTCCGACGAAGCCATCCGCAAGGCCGTCCAGGAGCACAACGAGGTCTGCGAGATCTTCTCCGAGATCTCCGAGATGCGCAAGGCGGACAACCCCGTCATCACCGGCTATGAGTTCCATGTGCTGAACCTGGTCTCCTACACGTGTCCCAAGCGCCTGATTCTGCCCTACCTGCGCGAGACGCTGGAGGAGCTGAGAAAGCGCAAGCCCGACAAGGTCAACCCCTACCGCGCGCGAGTCGCCATCGTCGGCTCCGAGATCGACGACCACCGCCTCACCAAGCTCATCGAGGGTTGCGGCGCTCTGGTGGTTTCCGACCGCTACTGCTTCGGCTCCACCCCCGGCCGCGAGATCATCGAGCTCAAGGACGACGAGCCCGCTCTGCCCCAGATCTGCCTGCATGTCATGCAGCACTCCGAGTGCGCCCGCTACATCGCCGACGAGAAGGTGCTGCAGCGCCGCGAGACGGCCGACCGCCTCGCCAAGGAGTTCAAGGCCGAGGGCATCATCTACGAGCAGATGAAGTACTGCGATTACTGGGGCTTCGAGCGCGCCCTGGTCTCCCACATCATGCACGACGAGTACGGCTGGCCCGTCCTGTCCATCGACCGTCTGTACAACAACGGCAACTCCGGTCAGCTGAGAACCCGTGTTCAGGCCTTCGTCGAATCGCTTGAGATCAAACGTATCCACAAGGAGGCAGAAAAGAATGGCTAAAAAGGAGAAACTGGTTTACCCGAATCCGAAGTTCTGGAAAGCCAAAGACAATATGGACTGGAAGAAGCAGGGCGCGAACCTCGCCGAAGTCGGCGCCATCGCGTGGGACCTGCTGAAAGCCACCGACTGGCAGAAGTTCGGCCGGGACCGCGTCAACGACTGCAAGGCCGACTGGGAGCGCGTCAAGGGCGAGTATGCCGACTTCATGGCCCTGGACAACGCGGAGAAATGGGACCGCGTCGTCAACGGTGAGAGAAGCCTGGGCCGCCTGTACCGCAAGGGCGCCATGGCCACCGTCCGCCGTGAGTGGCGCGGCGTCAAGGACACCGCCTACGACTTCTGGGAGTGGGCCCGTCTGTGGGGCATGCTCCTGGGCACCTTCTCCAAGGACCTGATCCCCGCCATGAACAGCGCGCTGTGGTACCGCTGGATGATCTCCTACTTCTGCTGCCACGGCTTCATGGATAAGAACATTCTGGGTCTGCGCGGCTCCAACCTGAAGATGAGCCACGAGCTGACCTACCAGATCTTCCGCTACGTGGCGGAGAACCTGGTGCTCCTGAGCAAGGCCGACCGCAAGAACGGCAACAGCGACGAGCTCAACCGCATGATGGTCACCTTCGACGAGATGACCATGGGCCAGATCATGGCCGGCTTCCCGGATCTCTGCGGCATCCCGCACCAGCTGCTGCCCATGTTCCTGGTCTCCGAGATCGACCAGCTGGTCTGCATCCCCTACATCGACGCGGTGGAGTCCTACGGTCTGCCCGCCGACACCTGCCCCGTGCCGTCTTCCGAGTGCGGCGCTCTGGTCATCGACGCCCTGCCTGACATGGGCTCCGGCTTCATCTCCAGCTCCATGCCCTGCGACGGCTCCACCATGGCCTCCTCCTACTTCTCCCGCCGCTTCCCCAACATCCCCGTGTTCCACCTCTGCTTCCCCGTCCGCTACCTGGATGAGGAGACCGTGCAGATGGGCGCCGAGGATATCAAGGCCTGCATCAAGTGGATCGAGGAAAAGACCGGCGCCAAATGGTCC
>JBGUNL010000104.1:0-2778 GCA_045117295.1 Candidatus Limivicinus sp. | reverse complement strand
CCGAAGGAGAAGGTGTCCGTGCCCGCCTGGCCGCAGACGCAGGAATAGAAGTAGAGCGCGGGCGACGTGCAGTCAGCCGCCGCGGCCAGATACGCGTCCGCCGTGTTCTGCTGGTCATAGACGCAGACGTGGCCGCCTTCGCCCCCGGTTTCCTCCCCCGTGTCCGACGCCAGGGCGGACAGCGGGAACAGGGCCGTGAGCATCAGCAGCGCCAGCACCAGCGCGAAGCTCTTCACCGCAAACTTCTTCATGGCGATTTCCCCTTAAAAGTTACTGTTTTGTATCCGAAATGAAATAAAAATGCAATTCTACAACTTTTATTATACCACAAGCCCCGGGCGGAGGCAACCGGTTGCCCGGCAAAAACCGGGAAAAAAGACGCGGGACGCACACTTTTGTGCGCCCCGTGATGGTTGGGCTATCCCTGGCGGAAGTCGTAGGTGCGGTACTGGATGGCCTCGGCGATGTGGGCGGCGCCCACCGCCTCCGCGCCCTCCAGATCCGCGATGGTGCGGGCAACCCGCAGGATGCGGTCATAACTGCGGGCGGTGAGATTCATGGCGTCGAAGGCCGCCTTCATCAGGGCGTCCCCCTCCTCGTCCGGGGCGCAGAAGCGCCGGAGCTCCGCCTGCTGCATGCGGGCGTTGCACATGCCCCGGTCGGCAAAGCGTGCCCGCTGCTTTTCCCGGGCGGCGTTGACCCGCTCCCGGACGGCGGCGGAGGGCTCGGCCGGGGCTTTGCGCCGCAGCTCCTCGTATTCCAGAGCCGGGACCTCCACGATCAGGTCGATGCGGTCCAGCAGCGGCCCGGAGATCCGGGCGTGGTAGCGGCGCACCTCCTGCTCCGTGCAGCGGCAGCGGCCCGAGGGGTGGCCGTACCAGCCGCATTTGCAGGGGTTCATGGCGCACACCAGCATGAAGCGGCTGGGGAAGGTGACGGAGCCCGCCACCCGGGAGACAGTGACCTGCCCGTCCTCCAGCGGCTGGCGCAGGACCTCCAGCACATCGCTGCGAAACTCCGGCAGCTCGTCCAGAAACAGCACCCCGTTGTGGGCCAGGCTGATCTCTCCGGGTTTGGGCACCGCGCCGCCGCCGGAGAGGCCCGCGGCCGACACCGTGTGGTGCGGGGAGCGGAAGGGCCGCGCGGCCACGATGGGCCGGGCGTGGCTGGTGAGGCCCGCCACGGAGTGGATCTCGGTGCTCTCCAGCATCTCCTCCCGGCTCATGTCCGGCAGGATGCCCGGCAGGCGCTTGGCCAGCATGGACTTGCCCGCCCCCGGCGGGCCCACGATCAGGATGTTGTGGCCGCCCGCGGCGGCGATCTCCAGGGCGCGCTTGACGTTTTCCTGGCCCTTGACGTCGGCAAAGTCCGGGATCGGGCCCCGCTCCGTCTCCGGCGCCGGGGCCGCGGCGGGCTGCAGGGCGATCTCGCCCCGGAGGCAGGCCGTCAGCTCCCGCACGGTCTTCACGCCGTAGACCTCGATCTCCTCGGCAAAGGCGGCCTCGGCCGCGTTTTCACTGGGGACGAAGAGCTTCTTGATTCCCTCCCGCCGGGCGGCCAGGGCCATGGGCAGGGCCCCCTGGACGGGGCGCAGCTCACCCGTGAGGGACAGCTCCCCCAGAAAGGCGCAGTCGGCCCCGGGCTGCTCCAGGTCGCCGGAGGCGGCGAGGATGCCCACCAGAATCGGCAGATCATAGACGGTGCCCGCCTTTTTCTTGTCCGCCGGGGCCAGATTCACCGTGAGCCGGCTGACGGGAAAGCGGAAGCCGTTGTTCTTGATGGCGGCGCGCACCCGCTCCCGGGCCTCCTTGACGGCGGCGTCCGGCAGACCCACGATGTCAAAGCCCGGCAGGCCGTTGGAGATGTAGACCTCCACGGAGACGCCGTAGCCCCCGATGCCGCTGACGCCGAGACTCCGGATGGTGGAAATCATAAGAACCGACCTCCCTTCTCACCGTAGAGGAGGGGCTTGCCCCTCCCGGCGGAGAATATACATGGATTTGAAAAAAGCGGGGCAAAACCGTACCATGTGCGATTCAGCCCCGGATTCATTTTGCTCTTTTTCGGGAGGGGCAAGCCCCTCCCCTACAATTCTGTTTTTATTCTTCTACGTCGCCCACAACAGCGATGTGCAGCTCGTCCGCGTCAGAAGAAGCTCGCTCCATTCCGTTTCCGCCTTGCGGCAAAAACTTCATATCCGCTCCCTCCTTCTTCCTTTCCGCTCCAAACCCGCTTCGCTGGGCTTTGGAACGGTTTTATTCCTCGACGTCGCCCACAACAGCGATATGCAGCTCGTCCAATTGTTTTTGGGTGACCTCGCTGGGCGCGCCCATCAGCACGTCCTGGGCGTTTTTGTTCATGGGGAAGGGGATGACCTCGCGGATGGAGTCCTCGCCGGCCAGCAGCATGACCATGCGGTCCACGCCCGGGGCGATGCCCGCGTGAGGGGGAGCGCCGTAGCAGAAGGCGTTGTACATGGCGGGGAACTTCTTCTTCACGTCCTCCTCGCCCAGACGCACCATCTCAAAGGCCTTGATCATGATCTCCGGGTCGTGGTTCCGCACCGCGCCGGAGGACAGCTCCACGCCGTTGCAGACCAGGTCGTACTGGTCGGCGGTGATGGTGAGGGGATCAATCTCCCCGCGCTCGGCCTTGAGCAGCACGTCCAGACCGCCCGCGGGCATGGAGAACGGGTTGTGGCAGAACTCCAGCTCGCCGGACTCCTCGCCGATCTCGTACATGGGGAAGTCCACGATCCAGCAGAACTCGTAGCGCTCC
>JBGUNL010000103.1:0-1767 GCA_045117295.1 Candidatus Limivicinus sp. | reverse complement strand
GTACAGCAGTTCATCGCGTTGGCGCCCTTTTCTCTTTGGAGTCCAAGAACCGTTTCTCTTTTCGCGCAAGACCGAAAAGAGAAATGGGTCTTGATTTACGCAAGTCGGTTGCGGCGAACACATCACCCCGAAGCACCCGTGTAAACCACCCCCTGCGGGCGGGAAAATCTTAAGATTTCTCCCGGCCGCTTGACTTTTCTTTGCGGGCATGGTATATCATAACTGTATTAAACGAGTTAATACAGTTGACACGGAAGGAGGGACGGCGTTGATCACCATCAATTACAGCGACGCGCGGCCCATCTATGAAAAGGTGAAAGACTCCCTGCGCCAGCTGATGCTCTCCGGCGCCCTGCCCCCGGACAGCAAGCTGCCCTCGGTGCGGGAGCTGGCCGTCAGTCTCACCATCAACCCCAACACCATCCAGCGGGCCTACCGGGAGCTGGAGCAGGAGGGGTACATCGTCTCGGTGCCCGGCAAGGGCAGCTTCGTCAGCCGGGACAGCGGGGCGAAGGAGTCCCGCCGCAGAGAGCTGACGGAGAAGCTGCTGGCCCTGGCCGTGGAGTTTGAGGCCGTGGGCGTGACGAGGGCGGAGATGGCCGCGCTGCTGACAGAAAAGGAGGAAGAAGCATGATACAGGTGCGTACGCTCGTCAAGAGCTTTGACGGTTTCCGGGCCCTGGACGGGCTGGATCTCTCCGTGCCCGGGGGCGCGGTTTACGGGCTGGTGGGTCCCAACGGGGCGGGCAAGTCCACCCTGATCCGCCATCTGGCGGGCATCTACCGCCAGGATGCCGGCGAAATCCTGGTCGGCGGGGAGCCGGTGTATGAGAATCCCGCCGTCAAGGCGAAGATCGCCTTGATCCCCGACGACATCTTTTATTTCGGCGGGGCCTCCATCCGGGACATGAAAAACTTCACGCGGGACATGGTGCCCGGCTTTTCCGAGGAGCGCTTTGAAAAGCTGGCCCCGGCCTTCGACCTGAAGCCGGAGCAGCCCATGCGCCGCCTCTCCAAGGGCATGCAGAAGCAGGCGGCTTTCTGGATCGCCCTGAGCTGCTGCCCGAAGGTGATTTTGCTGGACGAGCCGGTGGACGGCCTTGACCCGGTGATGCGGCGGCAGGTCTGGAGCCTGCTGCTGCAGGACGTGGCGGAGCGGGGCACCACGGTGCTGGTCTCCTCCCACAACCTGCGGGAGCTGGAGGACGTGTGCGACCACGTGGGCATCATGAACAGGGGCAGGATGCTGCTGGAGCGGCCGCTCTCCGAAATGCAGGAGAACACCGTGAAGATCCAGCTGGCCCTGCCGGAGGACCGGGAGCTGCCCGAGGGCTTAACCGTCCTGCACGAGAGCCGCACCGGCCGCCTGCGGCAGCTGATCCTGCGGGGGAAGAGCGAGGAGCTGACGGCAAAGCTCGCCGCCTGCGAGCCCTTCTTCCTGGACGTGCTGCCGCTGAGCCTGGAGGAAATCTTCATCTACGAGCTGGGAGGTGCCGAGCATGAAATCAAGAACATCCTTTTATAACAAGGGCTTCGGGAAGAACCTGCTGCGGCGCTTCTGGCCCCTGTGGGCGCTGTGGCTGCTGGCGCTGCTGTACGCGCCGCTGCAGCTGGCGGGCATCAAGAGCATCGACTACTTCCGGGAGACGGACTTTGTCAACACCGTCAACCGCGCCATTCTGGAGACCGGCACGGAGCTTGCCAAGTTTTCCATCTTCGCCATGCCCGTGATGGCCATGGCCATGCTGAGCTACCTCTACGACCGCCG
>JBGUNL010000102.1:0-3779 GCA_045117295.1 Candidatus Limivicinus sp. | reverse complement strand
GGCAAAAAAGTATCTGAAAATGCTGTTTCTGATGGATGCGGTCTTCGTGGCCGTCAGCATCTTCGGCAGCAGCGAGGCCCCGTTTCTCACCGTCTTCCCGTTGGTGATGTGCGCCCCCACGGTGACGAGCCTGCTGTCCTATGACGAGCGCTTCCACTTTGACCGCAGCTGCGACAGCATGCCCGTGTCCCGCAAAACCCGGGTGGACGAGAAGTACCTGCTGGCCCTGGGCTATGTGGCGGTCATCTTTCTGCTGTGCGCCCTGGGGGTGTTCCGGAGGCTCCCCGCCGGCGGGGAGCGCACGCTGCTGCTCACCGCCATGCTGGCGGGAGGGCTGCTGCCGGCGGCCCTGCTGCTGCCCGTGATGTTCCGGCTGGGCACCGAAAAGGGGCGCGTTTTCTACTACGTGATCTACATCGCCTCCCTGGCGCTGACCTACGGCGCCTCCGGCGTGGGCGTAACCGCCGGGCAGGCGCAGCCGGGCCCGGGCCTGTTCTGGGGGACGCTGGCGGTGCTGCTTTTGCTGCTGGCCCTGTCCTGGTTCCTCTCCGTCCGTTTCTATCAGAAGCGGGAATTGTAAGACAAAAACTTTTTCTCTTGAGAGCCCGGGGAAAACCGGGCTCTCTCTTTACGATTTGTACGGTAGTATGATATAATCAAATTTACACAGCGCAAACATGTGCCGCTGAAATGAGAAACGAGGTTCTGCCATGAAATACAAGGGCATCATCTTCGATCTGGACGGGGTCATCTGCTCCACCGACCACTACCACTACCTGGCCTGGAAGGCCCTGGCCGACCGCCTGGGCGCCTACTTTGACGAGACCATCAACAACCGCCTGCGGGGCGTCAGCCGCATGGCCAGCCTTGAGATCGTGCTGGAGCGCTACGACGGCACCCTCACGGACGAGGAGAAGCTGGCCGCCGCCGAGGAGAAGAACAACACCTACCGGGAGCTCTTAAAGCAGATGACTCCCGCGGATCTCTCCGATGAGGTCAGGCAGACCCTGGACGCCCTGCGGGCCAGGGGCCTGCTGCTCGGCATCGGCTCCTCCAGCAAGAACACCAAATTCATTTTGAGCCGGATCGGCCTGGGGGATTTCTTTGACAAGATCTCCGACGGCACCAACATCACCCGCTCCAAGCCGGATCCCGAGGTCTTCCTCAAGGCCGCGGAGTATCTGGGTCTGGAGCCGAAAGACTGCCTCGTGGTGGAGGACGCCAAGGCCGGCGTGCAGGCGGCCCTGGCCGCCGGGATGGACGCCGCCGCCATCGGCGACGCCGTGTCCTGCGGCCTTGCCACCTACAATCTCGGCACCTTTTCCGACCTGCTTCGCTGCGTAGACTGAGGGGGAGGGGAGAGCATGGAGGCAAAATTCCCTTTTGAGCCCTGGTGCGTCACCGAGGAGGGCTTTGATGCGAAAAACCTGCGGGAGAACGAGTCGGTCTTCGCCCTGGCCAACGGCTTTATCGGCATGCGCGGCAACCTGGAGGAGGGGACGGCCACAGGGAGTGATACCATCCAGGGCACGTTCTTAAACGGCGTGTTCGACACCGAGCCCATCGTCTACGGCGAGAAGGCCTACGGCTACGCGAAGAATCACGAGACCATCTGCAACGTCATGGACGCCAAGAGCCTGGTGCTCTTTGCCGAGGACGAGCGGCTGGATCTGGGGCTGAGCGAGGTGCGGGAGCATCGCCGCACCCTGGATCTGCGCGCGGGCACCCTGCGCCGCAGCTTCACCTGGCACACCAGGGCGGGCGCGGTTTTGCGGGTGGAGAGCGAGCGGCTGGTGAGCCTCACACGCAAGGAGCTTGCCGCGGCGCGCCTCTCGGTGCGCTGCCTGTCCGGTTCCTGCGCCCTGCGGGTGATGAGCCCCCTGGTCCCCGCGGTGATCGCGGAGGGGGACCCCAACGATCCCCGCAACGCCGCCGGCAAGGACCGCAGCCTCACCCTGGCCTTTGCCCAGGCGGAGGAGGGTCTGCTGCTCATGGGGCAGCAGACCAAGCGCAGCGGCTTTGCCATCTGCTGCGCCGTGGACCACCGCGGCGCAGAGGGCGTTTCCCAGGCGGAGGGCAGCGGCGCGGTCTGGAGCACCGGCCTGCGCATGAGCGCCGGGGACGAGCTGCGCCTGGAAAAGAGCATCTGCTACCTGGCCGCGCGGGAAAACGTGGAGACCCTGCCCGAGCGGGCCATCTCCCTCTGCCGCGAGGCCCCGGATTTTGACGCGCTGCTCGCGGAGCAGCGGAGCGCGCTGGACGTCTTCTGGGCGGGCGCGGGCCTCTCCATCGAGGGGGACGACGCCCTGCTGCAGGGGCTGCGCTTCAACCTCTTCCACATCTACCAGTCCGCCGGGCGGGACGGAAAGACCAACATCGCCGCCAAGGGGCTCACGGGCGAGGGCTACGAGGGCCACACCTTCTGGGACACCGAGGCCTACATCCTGCCGGTCTTTCTGCACACGGACCCGGCCCTGGCGCGGAAGCTGCTGGAATACCGCTATGCCATCCTGCCCAAAGCGCGGGAACGGGCGCGGGAGCTGGGCCATGCCGGCGCCCTCTTCGCCTGGCGCACCATCGACGGGGACGAGTGCAGCGCCTACTTCCCGGCGGGCACCGCCCAAGTCCACATCGACGGCGATATCGCCCACGCGGTGCTGAGCTATCTGGACGCGACGGAGGATCTGGATTTCCTGGCCCAATGCGGGGCGGAACTGCTGGCGGAGACCGCCCGGCTCTTCTGCGACCTGGGCTTCTTCAGCGCGGAGAAGGGCGGCCGCTTCGTGCTCAACTGCGTCACCGGCCCGGACGAGTACAACGTCATGGTCAACAACAACGTCTACACCAACTGCGTGGCGGAGGAGAACTTCCGCGGCGCGGCGGCGGCCATGGAGACCCTGAAGCGGGAGCGGCCCGAGGACTACGCCCGGGTCTGCAAAGCGCTGGACTACGACGAGAGGGAAGCGGCGGCCTGGCTGGAGGCGGCGGAAAAGATGTACTATCCCGCCCCCCGGGACGGCATCGTCCCCCAGGACGACGGCTTTCTGGACCGCAGGCCCTGGCCCCTGGACACCATCCCTGCGGAGAAGCACCCCCTGCTGATCCACTTCCACGGGCTGGACATCTACCGCGCCATGGTCTGCAAGCAGGCGGATCTGATCCTGGCCATGACCCAGTACGGCGAGCGCTGGACCCTGGAGGAGAAGCGGAAAAACTTCTTCTTCTACGACTCCGTCACCACCCACGATTCCAGCCTCTCCATGGCGGTGTTCTCCCTGCTGGCCAATGAGATCGGGGAAGTCGGCACGGCCTATGACTACTTCATGTCCTCGGCCCGGCTGGATCTGGACGACATGCACCATAACACCAAGGACGGCCTGCACATGGCCAACATGGCGGGGACCTGGACCGGGCTGACCCTGGGCTTCGGCGGCATGCGCTGCCGGGACGGGAAGCTCAGCTTTGCGCCGGTGCTGCCGCCGAAGTGGCAGGGCTACCGCTTCCGGGTGCTCTACCGGGGCCGCTGCGTGGAAGTGAGCATGGGCGCCGAGGGACCCAGCTACCGCCTCGTCAGCGGTGCGCCCATCACCGTTTCCTCCTGCGGCAAAGATATCGAACTGCAATAAAAACGCATAGCAAAGGCGCCTGCGGGAAACCCGCAGGCGCCTTTGCTGTATGACGGCTTCTTATGTTTTCTTTTTCTTCGGCGCGGGCAGATCCTCCGCCAGGGCCCGAAAGAGCTCGGCCAGAAAGGCGCTGTCATCCACCCGCTCCACCAG
>JBGUNL010000101.1:0-24173 GCA_045117295.1 Candidatus Limivicinus sp. | reverse complement strand
CTCTCAGAAAGCCTCCAAAACGCGCCGTAAGCCGTTGAATGATCTCGGCTGGTATATTCATATTACCTTCTCTTTTTCATTCAACGTTCTCAGAAAGAAACCGAAGGAGGACAGAATCATGGGTGCGTACTACAACAATATGCCCGCCGCGCGGCTGCGGGATCTGCTGGACGAGCTGGAGGAGCGGCTCTGCGATCTGGAGCAGGAGGAGCCGGAGGCCGACTCCCGGCGCCGGGCGCTGGCGGATCTCATTGACAACATCTGCGAGCTGATCCGCGCCAAGGAGCGGCTCTGCGCCTGACGGAAAGCGCCCCCTGCGGGGGGCGCTTTCGCGTTTACAAAGCCCGGCGGAAATGGTACAATCGGGGCAAAGAAACGACAGGAAACGGGTGAAGACATGAAACTTCTGCATACCTCCGACTGGCATCTGGGGATGAGCTTCCAGACCCGCAGTCTGGAGGAGGATCAGCGCTTCTTCCTCCGGGAGATCTGCCGCGTCATCGAGGAAGAGTGCGTGGGCGCGGTGCTCCTGGCCGGGGACGTGTTCGACCGCTCGGTGCCCGGAGCCGGGGCCATGAAGCTCTACGACGAGGCGGTCACCGCCATCTGCGACCGGCTGGGGGTGCCCATGCTGGTCATCGCGGGCAACCACGACAACGCCGCCCGCCTGGCCGCCTGCCGGGATCTGCTGAAAAAGGCCGGGCTCATCGTGGCAGGGGAGCTGACAAGGGAGGCCGAGTGCGTCTCTCTGGACGGGGCGGACGTGTACCTGCTGCCCTGGTTTACCACCGAGAAGGCCCGGGCCGTCTTTCCCGAGCAGGCCGAGGAGATCGACTCCATGGAGAGCGCCTTCCGGGTGGTGCTGGATTCCATCCGGGCCCGCTTTGTCCCGGGCCGAAAGCACCTGCTGCTCGCCCACGCCTTTCTGGTGGACGCGGAGACCTGCCTGTCCGACCGGGCCGCCGAGGTGGGCCGGGCCGCCGCCGTGGGCCGCGGCGTCTTCCACGGCTTTGACTACGCGGCGCTGGGCCATCTCCACGGTCCCCAGGACGTGGGGGACAGCATCCGCTACAGCGGCAGCCCCATGAAGTACGCCTTCGGAAACGAGGAACAGCAGGTCAAGAGCGTGACCCTGCTGGACACCGAAACCCTGGAGCGGAAGATCATCCCCCTGCCCGCCCTGCACGAGCGCACCAGCGTGGAGGGGACCTACGACCGGGTTCTCGCCGCCGAGGGGCTCAGCGAGGCAGAGCGGAACGGCTACGTCCGCGCCCGGATCACCGACCGCTACGTGGGTCTGGAGGCCGCGGCCGCCCTGCAGGAGACCTATCCCCTGCTGCTGGAGGTCAGCGGGCTGCGCTATGACAGGGAAGACGGCGGCGTCCGCATGACCATGGAGGAGCTGGAGCGCCAGAGCGACGACCCCGAGGCCATTTTCCGCCGCTTCTGCGAGGACTGCGCGGGACTGCAGCCGGACGAGCATCTGCTCGCCCTGTTCCGGGAGGCCTGGGAGGACTACGAGAGGAGCGCGGAGATATGAAACCGATGCTGCTGGAGCTGCAGGCCTTCGGCCCCTTCGCGGGCGCGGAGCGGGTGGACTTTGAAGTTCTGGGCCGGGACGGGCCCTTCCTCATCGCCGGCCAGACCGGCGCCGGAAAAACCAGCATTCTCGACGCCATGTGCTTTGCCCTCTACGGGATGAGCAGCGGCCACCACCGGGACAATCTGGAGGCCATGCGCTGCCGCCAGAGCCCCTGGGGCACGGACACCTATGTGAAATTTACCTTTGAAACCGAGGGGGAGATCTATCGCTTCGAGCGCCTTCTGGAGTGCAAGCGCTCCAAGCTGAGCCCGCGGCAGAACGTGCTGCGCCGCAATGCGGACGGCGTCTTCGAGCCGCTGTTTGAAAACTGCCGCGCCGCGGACGCCAACGACAAGGCCCGGGCGCTGATCGGCCTGGACTACGAGCAGTTCCGCCAGGTGGTGATCCTGCCCCAGGGGCAGTTTGAGCGCTTCCTCACCTCCAGGGTGGAGGACAAGGAGAAGATCCTCAGCACCCTCTTCGGCATCCGCAAATGGAGCGGCGTGGCCGAGAGCTTCTTCCGCATTGCCAAGGAGCGCAAGGACGCCTCCGACGCGCTGAAAAACGAGATGGAGATCCTGCTGCGCGCCGAGGGCTGCGGCAGCCGCGAGGCCCTGGCGGAGAAGCTGGAGGGCGTGCGCCTGGATTTGGAGGAGACGGAGCAGCGGCACGCCGCGGCCGACCTGCCGGGCCGGAAGCGGGCGCTGGAGACCCGGCGGGAGCTGCAGCGCCGCTTTGGGGAGCTGCACGCCCTGGAAAGGGCCCGGGACGCGCTGCTGGCCCAGCGCCAGAGCGAGGATCAGAAGGCCGTGAAGCTCGCCGAAAGCGAGCAGGCCGAGAAGGTCCGCGCCCCGCTGGAGGCCCTGGACCGGGCCGAAAAGGAGCGGACGCGCCGGGCCGGGCTTGCCGCCCGGGCCGAGGCAGAGCACAGCCGCGCCGCTTCTGCTTTGGAGCAGGCCGAGGCCGCCCTGGCCGCGGAGCAGGCCCGGGAGGCGGAGTGCCGGGAAAAGGAGGAGCTTCTCCTTCGCTGCCGGGACAAGCGGGACGCCTACGCGGCCCTTGCCGGACTGCAGGAGGAGGCGGCCCGCCGGAAAGTCGAACAGCAGGGGGCGGAAGCAGAACAAGCGCGGCTGCGCCTTGTCTGTGAGAGCAGGCGGGAGGCAGGCCGTCAGGCCTACCGGGCGCTGGAGCAGGCGGAGAGCGACGCCGCCGCGGGCAGACGGCGCTACATGGAGGACATCTACGGGCAGATCGCCCTGGAGCTGAGGGAGGGGGAGCCCTGCCCCGTCTGCGGCAGCGCCGCCCATCCCCGCCCCGCGCCCCGCATCGGGGGCGCCCCGGACCGGGAGGGGCTGCAGCAATTGGAGAAAGCGGCGGAGGAGAAAAAGGCCGCCTGGAGCCGGGCGGACAAGGCCCGGGAAAGCGCCGAGGCCGCCCTCACCCGCGGTGCGGAGACGCTGCATGCCGCCGAGAGCGCGTCCCGCGCGGCGCGGCAGGCGCTGGAGAGCGCCGAGAGCGCCCGCCTGCCGGGGATCCCGGACGCGGCGGCGCTGGAAAAGCGCATCGCCGGACTGGAAAGAGAGACCCTCGCCTTCCGGGAAAATCTCCGCGGTCTGAACGCCCGCGCGGAGAGCTCCCGCCGGGCCCTGGCCGCGGCGGAGGCCGGGCATGAAAACGCCCTGACGGAGAGCGCGCAGGCGGAGGAGAGCGCAGCGGCCGCAGCCGCCGCACTGGCAGAGGCCCTTTTGGCCGCGGGTTTTGCCTCCGCCGGGGAGGCCGAGGCCGCCATGCTGGACGCGCAGACGCGCAACCGTCTCCGCGAAGCGCTGCAGGACGCCCGCACCCGCCGGGAGGAAAACGTCCGCCAGCTTCAGGCCGCGGCGGAGGATCTGGCCGGCAAAACCGAGCCGGACGCGGCGGAGCTGGAACGGCAGGCGCTCGCCCTCGAGCAGGAGGAGGCCCGCTACCAGCAGGCCCGCACCACGTTGTCCGACAGCTTCACACGGCTGGCGGAGCGCCTTTCCGCCATCGACGAGATGAATGGGCGCTTCACCCGGGACCGGGCCATGCTGGAGAGCGACCTGGCCTTTGCCCGCACCCTGCGGGGGGACAGCGGCGTGGGTCTGCAGCGCTACGTGCTGGGGGTGCTGTTTTCCTCGGTGATCGGGGAGGCCAACCGCATGCTGGAAAAGGTGCACGGCGGGCGCTACCGCCTTTTCCGCTCCGACGCCAAGGGCGAGGGCAACAAGCGGGGTCTGGAGCTCTATATCCATGACGCCCGGGCTCCGGAGGACGAGGGCCGCTCAGTGAGCACCCTGTCCGGCGGCGAGAAATTCCTGGTGTCCCTTTCCCTGTCCATCGGGCTGAGCGCCATCGCCCAGCGCAGCGGCATCCGCCTGGGCACCCTGTTCATCGACGAGGGCTTCGGCTCTCTGGACGAGAGCTCCATCGACGACGCCCTGGACGTGCTCTCGGGCATCCAGAAGGCCAGCGGCATGGTGGGCATCATCTCCCACGTGGGTGTCCTCTACGACAATCTGGCCTCCAAGGTGGAGGTGCGCAAGACCCCGGAGGGCAGCCGCATCGTCCAGAGCGTGGGATAATCTATTCTATCAGAATTTCTTATGGCCGGTATTTGTTTTAAGTACTTTACTTATATCCTTCTCCGGCGTATACTGCTTTTTGTGAGTTCAAATTCTGCCGTTTCGGCAAAGGAGCGTTTTTGATATGAGAACAATCGGAACCGTCGTCCGCGGCGTGCGCGCCCCCATCATCCGCCAGGGCGACAACATCGCCAAAGTCGCCGCCGCCTCCGTGATGGAGGCCTGGAAAGAGGCCGGCATCACCCCCTGCGACCGCGACATCGTGGCCGTGACCGAGTCCGTGGTGGCCCGCGCCCAGGGCAACTACGCCTCCGTGGCCCAGATCGCCGAGGACGTCCGCCGCAAGACCGGCGGCGGCACCGTGGGCGTGGCCTTCCCCATCCTCAGCCGCAACCGTTTCTCCCTGCTGCTGCGCGGCATGGCCGCCGGCTGCCGGAAGATCGTCCTGCTGCTCAGCTACCCCTCCGACGAGGTGGGCAACCATCTGGTGGACTGGGACAAGCTGGACGAGGCGGGCATCAACCCCTACAGCGATGTGCTGACCCTGGAGCAGTTCCGTGAGGCCTTCGGCCATATCGTCCACCCCTTCACCGGCGTGGACTACATCGATTTCTACTCCGACCTGATCCGCGGCGAGGGCTGCGAGGTGGAGGTGCTCTTCGGCAACAAGGTCACCACCCTGCTGGACTATACCGACACCGTCATCACCTGCGACATCCACACCCGCGCCCGCTCCAAGCGCCTGCTGAAGGCCGCCGGGGCCAAGACCGTGCTGGGTCTGGACGATCTGCTCAACACCTCCGTCGACGGCAGCGGCTGGAACGACACCTACGGCCTGCTGGGCTCCAACAAGGCCACCGAGGATACCGTCAAGCTCTTCCCCCGGGACTGCACCGCAGTGGCCGAGGAGCTGAGCCAGATCCTCTCCGACGCCAGCGGCAAGCGCATCGAGGCCATGGTCTACGGCGACGGCGCCTTCAAGGACCCCGTGGGCAAGATCTGGGAGCTGGCCGACCCCGTGGTCTCACCCGGCTACACCGTGGGTCTGATCGGCACGCCCAACGAGCTCAAACTCAAGTACCTGGCGGACAATGAGTTCGGCGACCTCTCCGGCGACGAGCTGCGCCACGCCATTGAGGAGAAGATCCGCGCCAAGACCGGCGACAGTCTGGTGGGCAACATGGTCTCCGAGGGCACCACCCCCCGGCGCCTGACCGACCTGATCGGCTCCCTGTGCGACCTGACCTCCGGCTCCGGCGACAAGGGCACCCCCATCGTCTACATCCAGGGCTACTTCGACAACTACACCAAGGAGTGTTTTCCCATACATAATCAACAGCGGCAGGCTTTACAGCCTGCCGCTGTTCGTATATTCAAAAACCTCTCCCCTGTCATCCCGCGCGTCAGAATGCCCGGTCGGAATGACGGCTTGTTCTTCCTCGTTCCGGTGCGGGCGACCGCAAGGGTCGCCTTTCAGGCGGATCCCCGGTTTCCTTGCAGGGGCGCATCACGATGCGCCCGCCGCCCTGCGTTTTTCGGGCGATTCATGAATCGCCCCTACAGGCTGACCCGATGTTTCTCCACAGGAGTAGACCGAATGCTACCTTTATGGATTTGCGGCTGTACACTACCAGTCACATCCATGGCCAATAAACCATCCGTGCATACTCGCAAGCAACAGAAGAATGAATAAAATATGCCACACTTTCTCCAAACTATTTACCTATTACTCTAAAATGAGAAAATCATAGCTGGTAAAGTTTATACCATAAGTAGGGTATAGTGGTGTCAGGTTGGTTTCCTTATATGTTAGCAAACAGTAAACTCTTATTCTGTTTCCCGGCTCAATACCATATTCATCTTGTCCAAGTGTAATTAAAGCACACTGATTGTTTCGTCGTTTCATAGACTCTGTGTCTATATACTTACTCGTTGTTCCGTGTGCTGAGATTCGCAAGCCCAAGACATTTTCTAACGTGTCGACCATATAAATGCCATGCCAGAATTCATCAGATCTAATTGATGACACGAAACCTTCTATGTATATTTCCTGCCCATCAAGCTCTCTATAATGCTCCAGTACATATCCCACCGTATACGTCGGGATCGGCGGTGTGTGGTCAAAGGTCTCATAGAACGCCTCCATGGTCATTGGCTTCTGGCTGCCGATGCTCTCATAGAGGGCCTTGACATCGTCCATCGGCACGCCCAGGTTGAGGCTCTGCCCCTCGGTCAGAGATGCAAAGGTGACGCCGATGACCTCCCCCTCGTCGTTGAACAGCGCCCCGCCGCTGCTGCCGTGGGAGATGGGGGCGGTAAACTGTAGCATTCTCCCAATATCATCGTCAATGTATCCGCTGAACACGCCCGTGGAAACGGAATTGATCAGCCCCAGGGGACTGCCGATGGCGACCACCTTCGCCCCTTTCTGCAACTCTGCTGCGCTGCCGGGCGTCAGCAGGGTCAGGCCGGTGTCCCGGTCGGCTTTCAAAATGGCGATGTCCTTCTCGGCGTCAAAGGCCAGCACCGTTGGACATTCAAAACTGCCGCCGCCCTCGGTCTCCGCCTTGACACGATATACCTCCCGTTCGATCACATGGTAATTGGTGACGATCACGCCGTCTTCAAAGACCGCAAAGCCGCTGCCCGTGGCGTATGGCGCGCCGTCCTTGTCATAGCAGGTGAGCATCACGACAGACTTTGACGCCTGCTCGATGGCCTCAGTGTCATCGGAAAAAGGCGTCGCCGGTTCTTCTTTTGGGCCTAAGACGCCCGCGGCAAACAGACCGCCGACAACAGCGAGCACCACAGCTGCTGCGATCAGCGCGATCTGGCCGCCGCGCTTTTTGGGTTTCGGGGCGGTCTCCGCCTCGGGAGGCACGACGCGCTCAGGAGCCGCAGCGGTCTCCGGCGGGACGCTCTTCCCCGCCAAGTGCGGATTCTCTTTTCCTCCCTCAAAGGGCTTGCCGCAGTTCGGACAAAAGCGCATGTCCACATCCAGACCTGCGCCACAATAGGGACAGTATTTCACAGGGTTTTCCCCCTTTTATATATAGATTATATATAGAATAATTATACCGAACCCGGCAGAGAAACACAAGTGCTGCGAATTCTTTTCCTGCTTTTGGTGTAATGTCTGCTGACAACAGGGACACATCATCCGGCGCTCCGCGCCACCTTCCCCCAAGGGGAAGGCTTTGATTGTACAGCCACCCGACAAACGCCTCCCTTGTCTAAAGGGAGGTGGCAGCGCGCCGCAGGCGCACCATAACTCCACACTCCACTCTCCACACTCCACACTGATTTTATTCCGCGATGAAGTCCATGAACCGCGCCGCGGCGGCCGTGGGCGGCACGGAGCGCAGCGTGCACATCACCACAGACCGGGGCGGCATGGTGAAGGCCGTCTTCAGCGGCAGGATCACCCCGCGGCTCAGACCGGATTGGGAAAACTCCTCCGTCACACAGGCCACCCCCAGGCCGATGCGGGCCAGGGAGATCAGCAGATTGTGGCTGCCCAGCTCGATCTCGGGCTCGATCTCCACCCCCTGCTCCCGGAAGAAGCGCTCCAGATACAGCCGGGAGCTGGCCTTGCGCTCCAGCAGGATCAGCGGGAAGGCCGCCATCTCCGCCGCGGTGTAGGCCCGCTCAAAATCGCAGGGATACTCCGGCGAGGCCACAAACACCATGTGCGTGTCCAGACAGTGGCGCACCGCGTAGACGCTCTCGTCCTGGCTCTCGCTGGCGAAGGCCACGTCCACCTGCCCGGCGTGCAGCAGATCCAGCACCATCTTGGTGGTGCCGTTTAAGATGCGGATGCGGATATCCGGGTAGGCCTTGTGGAAGGCCTCCAGCTTCGGCAGCAGATAGGTCTTGGTCACGGTATCGCTGGCGCCGATGGTCAGCTCCCCGGCCAGCAGCTCCCGCACCTGGGAGAGCTTCTCCTCCCCGCTCTCCAGCAGGCCCAGGCCACGCCGCACATATTCCAACAGCAGCTGCCCTTCGTGGGTGAGCACCACGCCCCGGGAGCTGCGGGAGAAGAGCCGGAGGTGCAGCTGCTCCTCCAGCTGGCGGATGGACTGGCTCACCGCCGGCTGGGAGATAAAAAGCTCCTGGGCCGCCGCGGAGATGCTCCCTTTTTCCGCCACCGCCCGGAACACCCGGTACAGCTCCAGCTTGACCGCCATATCCCATTCCTCCCATCAGCAAGATCAATCATAGGGCTTCCTTCTATAAGTCAGTATAATGGTTTTGCCGGATTTGTCCAGCGGGCGGCCGGATTTTTTTCCGGCAAAACATTGAATCCCGCCGGTCTGTTGGATTATAATGAGAACGCTTTCTGTCAAAATCGCCGGGGAAGGGGAAAAGCCATGAGAAAACCGCCGCGCTTTCTTTACGCGCCGCTGCTCCTCTGCCTGCTCTGTGCGCTGTTCCCCCTGCGCGCCTCCGCCCGGGATACGGACTACGAGTGCGCCATGTTCCCGGCCGGGACCCTGGAGGTCTCCCAGATCGCCTACGGCAGCTACTCCCACGCCGACGCGCTGGCCACGGACATTCTGCCTGGAGGGGACGTGTTCGCCCCCTTCACCGGCCGGATCGTCATGACGGACAGCGACTACGGCTGCGTGGTGCTGCAGAGCACGGACAAGGTGCACTGGGCCGACGGCTCTCTGGACTACATGTCCGTCAGCTTCCTGCATGACAACGACACCACGGATCTGAAGCTCGGCCAGGTCATCGAGCAGGGCACGCCCTTCTATCAGGCGGGCGTGCGCACCCCCGGCGGCTACATCACCGCGCCGCATGTGCACATCGTCATCATCCGCGGCAAGGCCGAGGATCTTTCAAACCCTTTTCGCGGCACGGACTATATCTTTGACGCCTTCTTCCTGGATACGGACACCGAAGTTCTGATCGAGGGCTGGACCGCGGAGACCCGCTACTGTCTGCGCCACCACGCGCCCACGGACTACTCCGGGCTGTGGACCTCCATCGACAGCTTCGGCTCCTACCGCATCCGCTACGACCCGGACGGCGGCAGCGGGGAGATCCCCGGCCGCTTCAAGACCGGCGGCGTGGACTTTGTGCTCAGCAGCGGCGCGGGTTTCTCCCGGGACGGCTGCCGTTTTCTCGGCTGGAGCGAGCAGCCCGGCAGTCATGAGGCGCAGTTTGCCCCGGGGGCGGTGTTCTCCGAGGACCGGCCCCTGACCCTGTACGCGGTGTGGGAGCCGCTGCCTTACCGCGTGGACTTTGACGGCAGGGACGGGGAGACGGTTTCCACCGGCGGCTCCGTCGCGCTGCCGGGGGCGGCGGAGCTCCGCCCCGGTTACCGGTTTTGCGGCTGGCGGCTGACCCGGGACGACGGGCTCTGGTATTCCGCGGGGGGCTGGACGGAGGCGGCGGATGACGCGGCGCTTTTCGCCCCGGGCACCCTGACCGCCCTCGGGGAGGACTGGGCGGCGGATTACGGCGGTGAGGGCTTTTCCTTCCGCGCCGTCCGGGAGCCCGTGTCCTACACGGTCCGCTTCGAGCCGGGCGCTTTCAACCCCTTCGGTCTGCTGGTGCGGGGCGAGACGCCGGATCAGCAGCACATCTACGGCGAGGCGCAGACGCTCGCCGCCTGCGGCTTTGTCCGGCGGGGCTGGCACTGCACGGGCTGGAGCACGGAGAAAAACGGCGGGGACTTCTTCCCTCTTGGCCAGCCGGTGCAGGACCTCTGCGCCGAGGACGGGGGCCTTGTCACCCTCTACGCCCGCTGGGAACAGGATTAAAAAACAGAGACCCTTTCGGGCAATGTCATTTCTTTCAAAGCATTGCCCGAAAGGGTCTCTGCATATGCAGACAAAGTACAGCCGCAGCCAATGTCTGTCATCCTGAGCGGCAGCGAAGGATCTCAAGCGTTGAAATATCGGCCGGTTGAGAGCTTTCGTCTCCGCTGCGCTCCGCTCAAGATGACACAGCTCTGGGCTTGTCCGCAGCCTGAGGGACCGGAAAGGGTCTCTTTTTTATTGAATCAGCACCTTGCCCAGGATGTCCTTTTCCGTGAGCAGACCGAAGGAGCGCGAGTCCGCCAGGATCTCCCGCCGGTCGGCCAGGACAAAGAACTCTCCCTGCCGCAGCAGCAGCGGATACCGGGGCCCGTCCGCCGCGGCCTCGGTGCGGGTAAAGCTGTAGTTGCCGCGCTCGGCCAGGCCGTTGATATAGACCGCCCCGCCGCGCACTTCCACCGTGTCGCCGGAGACCGCCACCACCCGGCGCAGGACGGTGCCGCCCTCTGGCAGGCGCACGCAGACCACCTCGCCCCGGCGGCAGTTCCTGTCCAGCCGGAGGATGAGCACGGGGCTGTTTTTGTTCCAGTCGGGGGCCATGCCCCCATCGGCGGGCAGCGCCACGCCCAGGACGAAAGCGAACGTCACCAGCAGGAGCGCCGCAAGGCCGGTCAGCAGACGGATTCTCCGTATGACCCCGATGTGATCTCTGTCGTATTGTCCCTTTGCCATGCCGCACCCCAAGTTTTCGTTTTTGCCCTCGCGGGCTTTTTTATCTTAGCACGCCCGCCGGGAAAAGGAAAGCGCCGGGAGACGAAAATTGCGATTTTTTATCCCCGGTCTCCCCGCATGCAGGAGAGCTTTTCCCGATTCCGGGCGAAAGGCTGTTTACAGGCGGGGAATTATTTGCTAAAATTACAGGAGAAACCTCCCCCGGCGGACCCCGCCGGGCAGAAGACAGGGAAGGGGGAAACGGCGTGTATAAGATTCTGCAGCAGGATGCGGCTTTGCTCCCGTTTCAGAAGGATATCGAACTGCGCATGGAGAACTACAAGCGCATGCGCTCCCAGCTGACCCACGGCGGCCGGCTGCTGGACTTTGCAAACGCTCACGAGTACTACGGCTTCCACCGCACGGAGGACGGCTGGGTCTACCGGGAATGGGCCCCGGCGGCGGACGGGCTGTATCTGATGGGGGAATTCAACGGCTGGAACCAGACGTCCCACCCCATGAAGCGCCTGGATCACGGCAACTGGGAGCTTACCCTCCCCGCGGACGCCCTGTATGACGGCTGCCGCGTCAAGGCCGTGGTGCGCAACGGCGCCAATCTCAGCTATCACGTCCCGCTCTACGCCCGCCGGGTGGTGCAGGACAGCGTCAGCCTTGAGTGGATCTGCGAGGTGTGGGACCCCCGCGTCCCCTACAGCTGGACCGACGAGGGCTTTGTCCCCGACCGGCACCTGCTGATCTACGAGGCCCACGTGGGCATGGCCACCGAGGAATACCGGGTGGGCACCTACCGGGAGTTTGCGGATCTGGTGCTGCCCCGGGTGCAGGCTCTGGGCTACAACACCATCCAGCTCATGGCCGTGATGGAGCACCCCTACTACGGCTCCTTCGGCTATCAGGTGTCCAACTTCTTTGCCGCCTCCAGCCGCTTCGGCTACCCGGAGGAGCTGAAGTATCTGGTCAACCGGGCCCACGAGATGGGCATCGCCGTGCTGCTGGACGTGGTACACTCCCACGCGGTGAAGAACACCGTGGAGGGCATCAACTGCTTTGACGGAACCGAGTACCAGTTCTTCCACGCAGGGCCCCAGGGCGAGCATCCCGCCTGGGGTACCAAGTGCTTCAACTACGGCAAGCCCGAGGTGCTGCACTTCCTGCTGTCCAATCTCAAGTTCTGGATGACCGAGTACCACTTCGACGGCTTCCGCTTTGACGGCGTCACCTCCATGCTCTACCACGACCACGGGCTGGGCGCGGCGTTTACCGATCTGAAGATGTACTTTTCCATGAACACCGACACCGAGGCCATTACCTATCTGCAGCTGGCAAACCAGCTCATCCGGGAGGTCAACCCCCACGCCGCCACCATCGCGGAGGACATGTCCGGCATGCCGGGCATGTGCGTCAAGGTAGCCGACGGCGGCATCGGCTTCGACTACCGCCTGGCCATGGGCCTGCCCGACATGTGGATCAAGCTCATCAAGGAGACGCGGGACGAGGACTGGAATCTGGACTACATCTGGCACGAGCTGAACGCGCGCCTCGCCGCCACCATCGCCTATGTGGAGAGCCACGACCAGGCCCTGGTGGGCGACAAGACCGTCATCTTCCGCCTGGCCGACGCCCGGATGTACACCGATATGGACAAGATCTGCCACAACCAGGTGATCGACCGGG
Organism: Candidatus Limivicinus sp.; assembly: GCA_045117295.1. Taxonomy (GTDB): domain Bacteria; phylum Bacillota; class Clostridia; order Oscillospirales; family Oscillospiraceae; genus Limivicinus. Next base: position 11,814 of record JBGUNL010000101.1, on the reverse strand, counting down.
CCATCGCCCTGCACAAGATGCTGCGTCTGGTGACCCTGGCCGCCGGCGGCAACGGCTATCTCAACTTCATGGGCAACGAGTTCGGCCACCCCGAGTGGATCGACTTCCCTCGGGAGGGCAACGGCTGGAGCCACAAGTACTGCCGCCGCCAGTGGAGTCTGGTGGAAAACGGCTATCTCAAGTACGGCCAGCTCAATGAGTTTGACAAGATGATGATCCACACCGCCCGGGAGTTTGACCTCTTTGCCGACGGCACGGCCCATCTGCGGCTCGTCCACCAGGACGACCACATGCTGGCCTTCGAGCGGGCGGGGCTGGTCTTCGTCTTCAACTTCGACCCCCAGTACAGCCGGGAAAACTACGTCATCCCCGTTTCTGAGGGCGTGGATCACGAGGTGCTCTTCACCTCGGACGACCTGGACTTCGGCGGCTTCGGCCGCATCGGGCACGAAAAGCGCTCCGCCTTCGTGCCGGGGCATCCTGGCCCGGCGCTGCGCCTGGGCCTCCCGCCGAGGACCGCCATGGTCCTGCGCCCGGTAAAGGAATAAACGCATCCGCATATCACCGGCACGGCGTAAAGCCGTGCCGGTTTTTCTGTCCTCCGGCTCCGGCGGCTTGTCATTTTTTACAGAAAAGTGTCCGCCGGTTTCGGAAAAAATGGTTGCCATTCGATATAAGTATGCTATTATAATTATATGTGTGCCGGAGGCCTGTTCCTCCGGCAAACGTCCAGTGGAAGAGAGGAACGGATATGACGAAGAAAGAATGCGGCAACGGCCATATCTATGACGCAGACATCCATGCCAGCTGCCCCTACTGCAAAAACCCCAAGAACACCATCGTGTTCCCTGCGGGCCCGGGGGAGCTCTCCAGCACCCTGCCGGCCGCCGAAAGGGCTTTCCCGTCCGAGCGCGAACCGCGCGTCCTGACCCCGCCGGAGCCTCCGACCGGCCCCGCGAGTACCCTGTCCGTCTATGAGGAGACCTGCTTCCTGGACCCCGTGGCCGCCTGGATGGTGGGCGTCAGCGGCGCAGCCCTGGGCCGCGCGTGGGAGCTGAAGGCGCGGAACAACCGCATCGGCCGCAGCGAGGCCATGGACGTCCGGCTGGACGGCGACAGGACTGTCAGCTGGGAGGACTACGCCTGCATCGACTACGACCGGATGCACGACACCTTTACCCTGATTCCCGGCCGCTTCCGCAACACCCTGTACCTGAACGGCGAGGCGGTCTACGCGGCCCGGCCTCTGCAGGCCTACGACAGGCTCCTGCTGGGGATGACGGAAATGATGTTCGTTCCCTTCTGCGGCGAGAGCTTTCGCTGGCCGCTGGAGACCGAAGCCTATGCCCGGCACGACGCCATGAGCGCCAAGACGGAGCCGGAGCTCCCGCTGACCCTGACGGAGGTGGAAAACAGCGATGAATCTTGACAGCAGAGAATACACCCATATCGGCGGCCGGGACGAAAACCAGGACGCCGTGGGCAGCTCCGTCCAGGGCGGCAGCGGCCTGTTCGTGGTGGCGGACGGCCTGGGCGGCCACCGAAACGGGAAGGCCGCCTCGGAGGCCACCGTCGCCGCCATGCTGGCTGGCTGGAAGGCCGGCGCGCCTCTGGATGAGGACCGCCTCGCCGCGCTGGTGGGAGACGCTAACGAGGCCATTCTGCGCGTGCAGAAGGAGCAGTTCTGCTCCTGCAAGAGCACGGTTGTGGCCCTGGCCGTGGAGGGGCAGCGGGCCGTCTGGGCCCACACCGGGGACTCCCGGCTCTACCGGGTCCGCGGCGGGCAGCTGCGTCAGCTGACGGAGGACCACTCCGTGGCCTATCTGAAATACAAAACCGGGGAAATCACCAAGGAGCAGATCCCCCAGGATGAGGACCAGAGCGTGCTGCTGCGGGCCCTGGGCGGCTACCGCTGGGAGCCGGTCACCGGCACGGCCGGGGACCTGGCGCCGGGGGACGCCTTCCTCCTCTGCAGCGACGGCTTCTGGGAGCTGGTGGGCGAGAACGAGATGCTCGCCGACCGCCAGTGCGCCGGCAGCGCCGACGAGTGGGCCGAAAAGATGCTGCGGCGCGCGGCCGAGGTCATGTCCCGGCGCACCGGATGCGACAATCTCTCCGTGATTACCGTCATGCTCGCATGACATACAAATACTGAAAGACAGGAGACAAACAGATGAAATCGATGGAACCGAAAAAAGCCAAGACCGCGATCATCATCACCGTTGTTGCGGCGGTGCTGATCCTCGCCCTCTGCCTCTGCCTGCTGCTGGATGTGCCGATCTTCGGGAAGAAGGCGCCGGAGCCCACCCCGATCGTCACCGAGGAGCCCACGCCGAAGCCCACCCCCGTCCCCGCCAAGCCCAGTGAGGCGGATCTGGCGGGCACGTCCGAGATGCTCCACCATCCGGCCCCGGAGAACTATCTGGACAGCTACCGCCCCATGGTCACCCGCACCGCCGATTCCAACGTGAACGGCCAGGTCCTCATGCTGCTCAACACCAAGCCCTGGGAGTTCGAGTATGAGATCGTGGCAAAGCTGGAAGGCAACACCCAGGTCACCGCCATCGCGCAGGAGAACGGGTACACGCTGGTACTCTACAAAGAGGGCGTAGCCGGCTGGATCAAGACCACCGAGCTGGACGACTACACCGGGTGATCCGCCCATGATTCTGACAGTCAAGGCCCTGCTGATCGCGCTGCTGCTGGGCGGCGCTCTGCTGGTGTGGGGCCTGGGCCTGGGGCTCCCGATCCCGGGGGTGGCGGCCATGGCGGTGGAGGCCCTGGTGGGCCTGCTGCTGCCGGGGGCCGCGTTTCCGCTGTTCTTCTGCGGTCTCGTGTTCCTGCTCCTCTTCCGCCCGGCGGGGGAGAGCGGGGGCGGAGGCCGGCCGGCGGACGTGCACCGCGCGGTGACGGCCCTGAACGGCCCGCTGCAGGGCAGGAGCTATTCCCTGACGGAGCGCGAGCCGGTGCTGACCTTCGGCCGCAGCGGCTGCAGCGTGCTCTTCCCGCTGAACACCCCGGGCGTCAGCGGCAATCACTGCCGGGTGTACCTGCGCGGCGGCAGCGCCGTGCTGGAGGATGAGGGCTCCCGTTACGGGACCTTCTTGATGCCCGGTGGGCAGTGGCTGGCGCCGCACCAGCCCCACCCCCTCGCCGACGGGATGCAGTTTTGTCTGGCAAGCCCCGCGGTGTCCTTCCGCTATACGGAGACCCCGGCGCAGCCATACCCCCACAGCTGAAAAACAAGTCTCGATACCGAGTTTATTTCTTACACATCATGAAGGAGGAAACCAACCATGGCATTCGGAAGAAACAAGAAAAAAGCGGAAGACAGCGGCGCATCTTATTTTGATAATGTGGGCAAGACCGAGGCCGTAGGCGGCGCTTTCGGCGGCGGCAGCTTTGGCGGCGGCGCCTTCGGCGCCACCGAAGCGGTGCCCAACGGCGGCTGGGGCCAGGCCCAGGACTTCAGCTCCACCGCGCCGGGAACCATTCCGGCCAGCGACCCCTTCATCCCCGGTCCCGAGCCGCAGATCGACGATATCTCCAAGACGGAGCCCGCCTTCGTCATTCCCTCCCCCGTCGGCAGCGAGACCCAGCCCGTGCAGGTGCAGCCCGTTGTCGGCTGGCTCGTCTGCGTGCAGGGCAAGAACATCGGCAAGTCCTTCCAGATCTACACCGGCTACAACCAGATCGGCCGCGAGACCGGCCAGATCATTATCCCCGACGAGACCCAGATCAGCCGCAGCAACCACATGGTCATCACCTATGACCCCCGCGGCCGCGCCTTCTATATCGGCACCGGCGACGGCAGAAACATCATCTACGTCAACGGCAAGCCCCTCTACGGCGGCAGCGGCGCTGAGCTGCACAACTACGATGTCATTGACACCGGCGGGGTGCTCTTCCGCTTCATCGGCTTCTGCGGCGAGCAGTTCAGCTGGGAATAAGCGGCTATGCAGGAGACATGCAAAGCCTTCTCCCCCCTGCGTCTGAGCGAGGCGGGGAAGGAGGGCGCCGGGCCCCAGAGCCCGGCGATCACCCCGGTCCGGGTGGAGTTCGTCTGCCCCAAGGAGTTCGACCTGGCCGGGCTGGAGGTCTTTGACGCCGATGGGAAGACGGTCGCGCCCCTGGAGGGCATGCCCGGCAAACCCATGAAGGGCGTCTACTGGCTGTCCCCCGGGTCGTATACCTACAACTTCAAGACCGGGGTCGAGGGCTACCAGGATCTGACGGCCGTCCCCTTCACGGTGGAGAAGGACGCGTCCGGCAAAACCATCGAGATCACCCCCGAGCGGATCACCCTGCCCGAGGAAAGCGAGGACGCGGAGGACGCCCAGGGAGAGGAAGCGCAGCCGGAAGAGGGCGCCGAGGCCGAAGGGGAAGGTCCCGCCATCGACCAGGAAAACATCGAGCCGATCCCGGCGGAGGTCACCACGGAGCTTGTACCGGAGCGGACGCCGGCGCGTCCCGGCGCCGGGCTCTGGACCGGCGCGCTGGTCGGTCTGCTGATCGGCGCGGCCCTGGGCTGCGCGGCGGCAAGGCTTCTGCAGCGGCGCCGCGGGAAGAAAGCCGGCGGCAAGCTCTCCGTGCAGGCCCGGGCCGTACAGGGCGTTGGCGCCCGGCAGGACCAGCAGGACGCGCTGTACATGTCCGACGGCCGTCTGTATGACCAGCAGGGCATCCTGATGTGCGTGGCCGACGGCATGGGCGGTCTCAGCGACGGGGCCAAGATGAGCCAGGCCGTGGTGTCCGCGGTGGAGCGCGGCTTCGCCGTGGAGGAAAAGGACGACCCGGAGCGGCTGATCTTCAGTCTGACCAAGCAGGCCGCCGAGGCCGCAAACCAGGCCATCAGCCCCAACTACGGCGCCGGCGGCAGCACCATGGTGCTGGGCTATCTGCGCCGGGGCGAGTTCACCTTCGCCTCCGTGGGCGACAGCCGCATCAGCCTCTACCGGGACGGGACCCTGTGGCATCTCAACCGCCGGCACGTCTACGGCGATGAGATGGTGCTCAGCGCCCTCAACGGCGGCATGACCTACGAGACGGCCACCATGGACCGCAAGAAGGCCGCCCTGACCAGCTACCTGGGCATGGGCCGGCTGAAATACACGGACCTGCCCGACGCGCGCATCACCCTGCACCGCGGCGACCGGATCATTCTGATGAGCGACGGCGTGTTCAACACCCTGTCCGACGAGGAGCTCGCCGCCATCCTGAGCCGGAAGATCGGCACCGTCACCGGCGCCATCGCCGAGCAGATCAAGGCCCGGGCAAACCGCTATCAGGACAATTTCACCGCGATCGTTGTCGCCGTCGACTGACGGGACAATCGGGAGAAAGACCGTACATAGAGAAAGGAAAAAGAGAGACGATGAAAAAACGCATCATCACCCTTCTGGCTCTCGTGCTTGTGGCGGCCATGCTGCTGCCGGGCACCTATGCCTTTGCCGACGGCGGCAAGGCCTCGGACATCGCGGACCTGAAGTCCTCGGTCGTCAGAATCTACGCCATTGAGCGCAATTCCAGCGGCGCGATCACCTACACCTGGTGCGGCAGCGGCTTCGGCGTCGGCGAGAAGGACGCCGTGCCGGAATACTTTGTCACCAACGCCCACGTCGTGCAGCCGGAGGACGGCGGCGAGGTGTCCCTGTACATCCTGCTCAACGACAAGGCCGTGCGCGAGCTGGTCACCTATGAAAACACCTTCCTGGGCTGGCAGGTCGCCAGCATCTTCCTGGACAAGAACGACGCGCTCATGGTCTCCTGCCAGGTGGTCTACGTGGAGGACAGCCAGTATCCCGACGTCGCCATCCTCAAGGCCGCAAAGCCCGTGGAAGGCCGCACCACGATCCCCCTGAGAAGAAGCGCCGCCGACGTCAAGGACGGCTCCACCGTCTTTGCCCTGGGCTACCCCGCCTCGGCAGATCCCTCCTCCGTCCACCCCACCGGGGACAACGCGGAGATGGAGTTTTCCTATCCCGCCGAGGTCAGCGAAGTGATGCTCACCCAGGGCATCATCGCCAAGAAGACCAACCGGGCGGATCTGGGCGGCACGGACGTGATCATGCACTCGGCGAAGATCAACGGCGGCAACTCCGGCGGTCCCCTGGTGGATGACAGCGGCGCCGTCATCGGCATCAACACCTACGGCAACTCCGACTCTGACAACAACATCGCCATCTACATCGACTACGTGATCCCCATTCTGGAGAGCCGCAGCATCCCCTTCACCGACGCTGACAAGAGCTCCGGCTTCTCCATGAACACCCGCAACATCATCCTCATCGCCGTGATGGCGGCGGTGGTGGTGCTGGCCGCCGTGCTGATCTCCCTCTTCAGCAAGAAGAGCAGGAAGTACGTCGACGACGCCCACCACGCGGAGGCCTCCCAGCTGCGCATCCAGGGCGTGGCCGGCTACTTCAACGGCCGCCGCTTTGAGGTGCCCGCCCGCATGACCTTCGGCCGCGCGCCGGACAACAACATGCGCTATCCGGAGAAGACCCCCGGCGTCAGCAGCCACCACTGCGAGATCATCCGCGGCGACAACAACCGGGTCTTCCTCAAGGACGTGGGCTCCAGCAACGGCACCTCCGTCAACGGCGGCAGCCCCATCGCCGCCAACCAGATGGTGGAGATCCGTCCGGGCGACCGGTTCTATCTCGGCTCCGAGAACGAGGGCTTCCTGCTCTGCTACAAGGGCGGCAAGCTTTCTCCGGACTGATCCGCGTCTGACAGGACGTTTCTTCCATGACAAACGAGACGAACGGAAGTCCCCAGCCCTATGGGAAAAGAGTCGCCTCGTCGCAGAGTCCCTGGCTCCCCGCAGGCTTCCGCCTGCGGGGAAACCGCGGTGCGGTGTATACCATCCACCGGGTGCTGGGCAGCGGCGGCTTCGGCGTCACCTATGAGGCCTACACCGCCAACGGACAGCGGGTGGCCATCAAGGAGCTCTTCCCCTCCTCCCTCACCGTGCGCGCGCCGGGCGGAACCGTGGCGCCTGTGGGGGACAGCGGCCAGTTCAACAAGATGATGGAGAGCTTTCACAAGGAGATCGGCGTGCTCTACAAGCTCAACAACGCCGGCAACTTTGTGAAGATCTACGACTACTTCTACGCCAACAACACCGCCTACTACGCGATGGAGTACGTGGAGGGAGACACTCTCAAGGAATATATCAAAAAGCACGGGACCATGGACCCCGTTCAGTGGGAGCAGCCCTTCCTGCAGCTGATGCAGGACATCGGCTATCTGCACGCCAATGGCGTGATCCACCGGGACATTGCCCCCGACAACATCAAGATCACGGCCGGCGGCTCCCTCAAGCTCATCGACTTTGGTCTGGCCCGCCCCTATATGATGAAGCAGGGCATGACCGTCAACCTCAAGCCCGGCTTTGCGCCCCTGGAGCAGTACCAGTCTCACGGCCAGGGGACCTACACGGATATCTACGCCCTGGCGGCCACCATGTACTACTGCTTTACGGGCAAGGTCATCCCGGACGCCTACGAGCGCAAGATCCAGGACCGCCTTGCCGTGCCCGGAGGGCTTGGCATTCAGCTGCCCTATCAGCAGGAGCAGGCGCTGCTGCGGGCGCTGGCCGTGGATTACCGCCAGCGCTTCCAGACCATGCAGGAGTTTGCGGCCGCCTATGCCACCCCCGCGCCGTCGGCGCCGCCGGAGGGCCCGGGCCGGCAGGAAGACAACGAGCTGCTCGCCCGCATCCGCGCGTCGTACGCGGCTCTGCGCCAGGCACCGCTGATGCCCGCGCTGGCCTGCGGGCTGTTTTTGATCGCAATGATCCTCGAGCTTGTCCTGTGACGGGCTCCGTCCCCGGGCAGAGAGGATCGTAAGGGAGAGAAGAAAATGACAAATTACTGTCCATACTGTGTTTCCCTGCTGGAGGAGGGGCGGCGCTGCTCCAAGTGCAACTTCGCCGCCTACTACCGCCCGCAGGCGCACCAGCTGCAGCCGGGAAGCATACTGCATGAGAGATACCTGGTCGGCCGCGTGCTGGGCGAGGGCGGCTTCGGCATCACCTATATCGGCCGGGACCTGACCCTGGACGTGAAGGTGGCCATCAAGGAGTACTTCCCCAGCAAGCTGGCCACCCGCACCATGACCAGCACCGGAAAGACCTACGTCAGCTGGACCAGCAGCCAGGCCTCCAGCGAGGGCCGGCAGCGCTTCATCAACGAGGCCAAGGCCCTGGCCAGCATGGTCAAGGAGACCGCGGTCGTCGGCGTGAGCGATTTCTTTGAAGAGAACAACAGCGCCTACATCGTCATGGAATACGTGGAGGGCTTTGACCTGAAGCGGATCGTGAAGACCCAGGGCAAGCCCGCGCCCGTGGGCGAGCTTCTGGAGCTGCTCAAGCCTGTGTTCCAGGCCCTGGACCACCTGCACAAGCAGGGGCTGATCCACCGGGACATCAGCCCCGACAACATTATGATCGAAAACGGCAAGGCCCGCCTGATCGACTTCGGCTGCGCCCGGGACGCCATCCGGGACGCCGGGGGCGAGACCGCCCTCAAGCACTGCTTCTCCCCCATTGAGCAGTACCGGAACGAGGACCTGGGCCCCTGGTCGGACGTCTACGCCATGGCGGCCACCATCTATTACTGCATCACCGGCAAGCTGCCCCCCGCGGCCACGGACCGCCTCTTCCAGGATGAGATCGTCCCGCCCTCCGCGCTGGGCGCGAAGCTGACCAAGAAGCAGCAGAAGGCCCTGATGAAGGCCCTCGCCGTCATGCCCAAGGACCGCTACCAGAGCATGGAGGCCTTCGGCAAGGATCTGTTTGCCAAGCCCTTCCCCGTCAAGCAGACGATTGCCGCGGCCTGCGTCGTCGTGGCGCTGGTGGCAGGCGCCGTCGTGCTCATCAACCGGAAGCCGGACACGGTGGTGGTCTCCGGCGACAAGACCGTGACCCAGACCCTGAGTCTGGAGGACAACCTCTCCGGCGACGAGAAGAAGATGCTCACCCAGATGACGGAGCTTCTGGAGAAAAACGCCACGCTGGAGCGGGCCAAGGACAACAGCTCGTACTATCAGATCGCGGCCCTGCGCAACGACACGGACTTCGATCTCACCAACGTGATCTTCCGGGTGGAATTTTACGACGACAAGGGCACCATGCTGGGCAACACCAGCAGCAATGTGGAGTCCTGGGAGAAGGGCAAGACCGTCAGTCCCCGCTTCTACTGCGGCTCCTCGTTTGACACCGCCCGCATCAAGGTGCTCTTTGACGGCGCCAGCGACGACCACCGCCTGAAGACCGGGTATCTGGACATGGCCATGGATCTCTCCGCCAAGAGCCTGGATATCCGCCTCAAAAACGAGCTGCCGGCGGAGATCACCTACAGCGGCTACAGCTCCTCCATCACCTATGAGATCAGCTCCATGGACTATGACACGTCCCTCTCCACAAGCGGCTATTATGTGACCGTCCGGCTGGGCGGCGCCTGCATCAATGGCAGCAGCGACTATTCCGGCAACCTGTACTACCGCCTCACGGACGAGGACGGCACGGTCTACGACAGCGGCAGCGTCTACAACATCCCGCGGCTGGCCACCGGAGAGCGCTTTGAGAACATCACCTTCTCCATGTTCAACCTGAAGGAGGGCGTCTACTATCTGGAGCTGGGAGGGGAGCAGCTATGAGAAAACGCTTCCTGACCCTTGCTCTGCTGGCGCTGGTCTGCCTGCTCTGCTGCGGCTGCGGCTCCAAGAGCGGCACCAAATACCTCAACGCCGGAGACCGGGAAAAGCTGGAGGCCCAGCTGCTGCATGACCTCCACCTGGCCTGCAGCGAGGGCAATTCCATGCAGGGCACGCTGAAGCTGGAGAACAACACCGGCTACGACCTGCACGACCTGAACATCCGCTGGGCGGTGACCAACGAATATATCGCCTCCATCACCAGCTTCCCCGCCGGCGCCAGGGCCAGTCTGTCCCTGAGCGCGGACCGGACGCTGGCGGAAAAGGCGCAGAGCGCCGGCAATCAGCTGCGCATCCACTACACCGTGGGCGCCTACAGCTACGCCGCCCAGCCCATGGACGTCCAGCTGGAGGACATGGGCAAGCTCACCGACGTGGAGATCCTTGTGGAGACCGCAAACGGCCATCAGCCGCTGGAGATCGGCGGCACCACGCAGTTTCCCACCGGGGTCGAGATCAGCGGCCTCAGCTCCGCCCGGGTCTTCTCCCTCACCACGCAGCTCAACCCCATCGCCGGAGACCGCTTCCAGCTGAACATCAGCCTGGAGGGCAAGGCTCCCTTCGGCGGCAGCAATCCCGAGCTGGTCTACAAGCTGTTCAACAGCGACGGGATCGTCCTGGAGAGCGACTACGCCTACTTCACCGACGACTCGGCCACGCTGTACTTCAGCGACGCCGACGTCATGGCGGCAGGCCGGTACCTTCTTCGCTTTGAAGAGTATCACGGATAAAGGGGGCGGGTTTATGAGAAGAAATCGACGTATCCTCGCGCTGCTGCTGTGTCTGGCCCTGCTGTTTCTGACGGGCTGCTCCGGCGGCAAGGACGCCCCCACCAAGGACGACGCCGTCAGCTACAGCCGGATGGTCTACCCCGGCATGGAGATGACCGCGGAGCAGAAAAACGCCGTCAGCGTCGTCTCGTCCATGCTGTCCGCCGCGGAGCTGGACAGCTCCGATGAGACCCTGACCATGGAAAACACCACCGGCCTCACCCTCACCGGGACCGTCACGATCCGGCACTTTGCCGAGGACGGCACCTTCCTCGGTGAATCCCACGTGTCCATGGACGAGTGGCCCGCCGGCGGGCAGATGCGCGCCGTCGCCAACCGGGATTCCGCGGGCTGGACCGGCTACAGCACGGCGGATATCGGCGCGGAATTTCTGATGGACGGCGTCTATCTCGCCACCGAATACCAGCCCATCGGCGCCGGTGCCGGAAGCAGCGACGTGAATCTGCGCCTCTGGAAGGACCTTCCGCTGCGGCTCATCTTTGACGATTACCGGGGCAAGCGCAGCTATCTGCTGACGGAAGTGACCGTTGAGAAAAACAACACCTACAAAGACATCAAGTTTGTGATGACCATGGAGCGCGGCTCCCCCGCGTTCTATGACTACGCCGATTTCCGCATTCTGCGCAGCGGCGACGGCGTGGTGGTGGAGGCGGGCACCTTCTCCGTCTCCTACCTGCAGCCGGGTGAGACCGCCTGGGTGCACAACAGCTATCTGGAACTGGATGGCGGCGACTACACCATGGAGATCTACGGCGCCAAGGTTGAGAGCGCCACGCAGGCCGATGTGGACGCGGTCCTGGGCGCCGCCTCCGGGGCCTCCGCCTCCGCCCCTCCCGCTCCCTCCGCCACACCCCAGCCGACCAGCACCCCCGAGCCCGTCGTCAACCGGGGCGACTGGGATAAGGCGCGCCGGAACATCGAGGCCCTCATCGAGAGCGAGAGCTATTACGAGGCCGCGATGGCCATTGACGCCGCCCGTAGTCAGTACCCCGACCAGGAGGACGAGTGCGACACGCTGATGGGCCAGATCAAGGCCGCGCTGCAGGCCGTCGAGCCGAAGACCGGCGAGCTGGAGCGCACCTTCCAGTATCAGGGCGGCAACCAGGTGCAGCTCACCGCGCTGAGCGGCCCGCTGGAGGTCACCATCCGGGACGTGGACAAGTCCTCCAACTTCGTGCGCTTCTACGTGCGGCAGTTTGAGACCTCGCTGATCTACCTCCCCGCCGGGACCTACACCGTGGCCTACAAGATCGGCCAGGTCTGGTTTGACGACGAGATCGGCTTCGGCGAGCTGTGCAGCGAG
>JBGUNL010000100.1:0-7442 GCA_045117295.1 Candidatus Limivicinus sp. | reverse complement strand
CTCCCCCATCCTCTCCGCGTCCTCGGGCATGACCTTGATGAGGCGGCGGGTCTCGGGATTCATGGTGGTCATCCACATCATGTCCGGGTCGTTCTCGCCCAGGCCCTTGCTGCGGCTGATGGTGGCCTTGGCGCCCTTGAGACTCTCCACGATCTCCGCCTTCTCCCGGTCGGAGTAGGCAAACCAGGTCTTGCCCTTGCTCTCGATCTCATACAGCGGCGACTCCGCAATGTACACGTAGCCCTCCCGGATCAGGGTGGGCACCAGGCGGTAGAGCATGGTGAGGATCAGGGTGCGGATCTGGAAACCATCCACGTCCGCGTCGGTGCAGATGATGACCTTGTTCCAGCGGAGGTTGGAAAGATCAAAGGAGGAGACCTCCTTGGTGTGCTTGTCCTTGACCTCCACCCCGCAGCCCAGCACCTTCATCAGATCGGTGATGACGTCGCTCTTGAAGATGCGGACATAGTCTGCCTTCAGGCAGTTGAGGATCTTGCCGCGCACGGGCATGATGCCCTGAAACTCCGCGTCCCGGGAGAGCTTGCAGGCACCCAGAGCCGAGTCGCCCTCCACGATGTAGATCTCCCGCTTCTCCGGGTCCCGGCTGCGGCAGTCCACGAATTTCTGGACGGGATTTGTGATGTTGATGCTGCCGGAGAGTTTTTTCTTCATGCCCTGGCGGGCCCGCTCCGCCGTCTCGCGGCTGCGCTTGTTGATGAGCACCTGCTCGGCGATGCGGTCGGCCTCCGGCTTGTTCTCGATGAAGTAGACCTCCAGCTGGCTCTTGAAAAACTCCGTCATGGCCGTCTGGATGAAGCGGTTGTTGATGGCCTTCTTGGTCTGGTTTTCGTAGGAGGTCTGCGTGGAGAAGCAGTTGGTGACTAAAACCAGGCAGTCCTGGACATCCTGAAACTTGATGGCGCTCTCGTTCTTCTGGTACTTGCCGATCTGCTTGATGTAATTGTCAATGGCTGAGACGAAGGCCGATTTTGCCGCCTTGTCCGGCGCGCCGCCGTTTTCCAGCCACGAGGAGTTGTGATAGTACTCCAGAGCGCTGACGGTCTTGGAAAAGCAGAAGGCCGCGGAGAGCTTGACCTTGTATTCCGGCTTGTCCTCCCGGTCCCGACCCTTGCGCTCGGCGGAGATGAACACCGGCGCCGTCAGGGGATTGTCCCCGGCGATCTCGGACACATAGTCCATGATGCCGTTTTCATAGAGAAAGTCCCTGGTGTCAAAGCCCTTGTCCCGCTCGATGCGGAGACGGAAGGTGACGCCGGCGTTGACCACCGCCTGGCGGTGAAGCACGTCGTCAAAGTACTCCTCAGGGATGTCGATGTCGGTGAAGACCTCCAGATCGGGCCGCCAGCGGATGGTGGTGCCGGTCTTTTTTCGGTCGGCGGGCTCGACCAGAAGCTCCTGCCCCTTTTTCCCCACAGCCTTGCCCTTTTTGAAGTGCAGGCTGTATTTCTTCTCATCCCGCCAGACCGTCACGTCCATGTACTCGGACGCGTACTGGGTGGCGCAGGAGCCCAGGCCGTTGAGGCCCAGGGAGTATTCGTAGTCACCGCCGTTGATGTTGTTGTACTTGCCGCCGGCGTAGAGCTCGCAGAAAACCAGCTCCCAGTTGTATCGCTTCTCGGTGGGGTTGTAATCCAGGGGGCAGCCGCGGCCGAAGTCCGAGACCTCGATGGAGCGGTCCTTGAAGTAGGTCAGGGTGATCAGCTTGCCGTAGCCCTCCCGGGCCTCGTCGATGGAGTTGGAGAGGATCTCAAATACGGCGTGCTCGCAGCCGTCCAGCCCGTCGGAGCCGAAGATGACGCCCGGTCTCTTCCGGACCCGGTCCGCCCCCTTGAGCTGGGAGATGCTGTCGTTGCCGTAGTTGGGGGTGTTGCTCATAGGTGTACTGCCTTTCCAATACAAGATCTTGTGTCGTCAGCCGGGTATAATCCCGTCAATTTTAACTTATATAGTATAGCATACTTTTCCCAGATTTCAAGCATTCCCCGCCTGCCGGTTTCCAAACGCGCAAAAGGCGGGCTGCTTGAAGCAGCCCGCCCCGCGGCAAACGCTTTCCTTCCGGTAAAAGCCCTCACGCCGCTTGACATTTTCCCGTTTTCGATGTATCCATATTACAGGAAACACCCTGTCGGACTGTGTCTGTCTCGTCCGCCGGAAATCTGTCCGGTTCTAGTATCCCCTTCCCCTGCCCTGTTACGCAGGGAAGTTTTCCCTGAAAGAAAGGAGGCCGCCATGGATATCGTATACACCGCGCTTCTGGTGGTCGGCGTCGGGATCTCGCTTTACGTGCTGTTAAAGATCCTCGCCGCCCCCATCAAGTGGATCTTCAAGCTGCTGCTCAACGCCATCACCGGCTTTCTGCTGCTGTTTCTGGCCAATCTCATCAGCGGTTTCTTTGATTTCTCCGTGCCCGTGAACCTGATCACCTGTCTGGTCGCCGGCGTCTTCGGCATCCCGGGGGTTATTTTTCTGTTCGTGGTGACCTATTTCTTTTTGTAGATGAATCCGATTGCAATGACGGAAAATGAGAGCGCTGCACACGCAGCGCTCTCGTTTCATTCCCCGAATACGGATTTCAGCAGGGCGGGAAACTCGCCCAGAGTCCGGATTTCATAGTCCGGAACAATGGGACCGGGATTCTCCTTTCCTCTGGGATTGAACCAGCAGGTCTTCACCCCGGCGTTGATGCCGCCGCGGATGTCGGAAGTCAGGGAGTCCCCCAGCATGATGGTCCTCTCCCGGTCAAAGCCCGGGATCTCGGCAAAGCAGAGATCGAAGTAGCGTTTCTCCGGCTTGTTGGCCCCCATGTGCTCGGAGACGAAGATCCGCTCAAAATACGGCGCGATGCCCGCGCTGGCGATCCGGCCCTCCTGCACCTGGGCCGAGCCGTTGGAGCAGAGGAACAGGCGGTACTCTCCCGCAAGAGTCTCCAGCAGCTCCTCGGCACCGGGCAGGAACCAGTGCCCTTCGGAGAGCAGATGCTCGTAGAGGGCCTGGCTCCTGTCCGCGTCGGCCTCGATGCCGTACTCCCGGTACAGGGCCTCAAAGCGTTTGACCAGCACCTGGTCCCGGGTGAGCAGGCCGTCCTCCAGCATCTCCCAGTGCTGGATGTTGATGGCGTTGTAGCGCTTTAAAAGCGCCTCGTCATAGGCCACTCCCAGGGCGGTAAAGGCCCGGCCCAGGGCCGTCTTCTCCGCCTTGTCAAAGTCCAGGATGGTGTTGTCCAGATCCAGCAGGACCGCCGGGCGGTCCTGCGCGGCAGGTTTTCTCATGCAAGCTCCATTCTCTTGATCGCCTCCGCCGCCCGCTCCATGTGCATGCCCAGGGAGGCCTTGACCAGTACCTTGTCGCCCCTGTGCAGCAGATGCGGCAGTGCCGCGATCAGCTCCTCCGCCGTGGAGTACCACCGGGCTTCTGTCCCCCGCGCATTGGCCGCGTCCGCTGTCCGCTTCGAGAGCGGCCCGCAGCAGACCAGCAGGTCGATCACCTTTTCCGCCGCGTAGACGCCCAGCTCGGCATGCATCTGCGCCGCATCCGGCCCCTGCTCCAGCATGTCGGCCAGCACGCACACATGCCGCCCCTCCAGCTCCATCAGGGAATCCATGGCGCAGCGCATGGACTCGGGATTGGCGTTATAGCTGTCGTCCACCAGGGTGACAAAACCGGTGTCGGTGATGGCGCTCCGGCGGCCCACCGTCTGATAGGCGGCAATACCCGCGGCGATCTCCTCATCCGTCATGCCAAGCACAAAGCCCACGGCAGCCCCCTCCAGCGCGGCATAGATCATCTGCCGCCCATAGGCGGGGATACAGACAGAAAAGCTCCTGTCCCCGAAGCGGATGCGGCAGCGGGTCTTTCCCTCCGGCAGGGCCTCCACGTCCTCGGCGCGGATCTCGCAGTTTTCGCCCAGACCAAAGCGCAGCAGCCGCTGCGGGCAGGAAAGCTTCCGCAACTGTTCGTTGTCGCCGTTTACGATCACCGTGCCGTCTGCCGGCATGAGGGCGATCATCTCGGTCTTGGCGCGGAAAACGCCGTCCAGATCGTGCAGAAATTCCAAATGCGCCCGACCGATCATGGTGAAGACCGCGATGGTGGGCTTTGCGATTTTGGCCAGCACCGTCATCTCCCCGAAGCCGGAGATGCCCATCTCCACCACGGCGATTTCGTGTTCTTTTTCGATGCGGGAGACGGTCATGGGCACACCGATCTGGTTGTTGAGATTCCCCTCGGTTTTCAGAATGCGGAAGCGCCGGGACAGCACCGCGGCGATCATCTCCTTGGCGGTGGTCTTGCCCACACTGCCGGTGATGCCGATCACCGGCAGATCCAACGTCGCGCGGTAAGCTGCCGCGATCTTCTCCAGGGCGTTCTGCACGTCGTCCACCAGAATGGCCGGGCCCTCCGCCCCCTCGGGCAGAACCTCCGCCAGGGCGCAGACGGCCCCCTTCTCCCAGGCCATGGGCAGATAGCGGTGCCCGTCGGTCTTCTCCCCGCGGTAGGCCACGAAGAGGTCTCCCGGCTGCACCGCCCGGCTGTCAATGACGGCCCGGCGGATCCCGGCGTTCGGATCCGCCGCCCCCACGAGCCTTCCCCCGCAGGCGGCCGCCGCCATGGCGATACTCATCGTTTTCAAAGGCTTCATCTCCTTTTGTCTTTTCTGAGTATATCATACGGAGCAGGCGCACGCAAAAATATTTTTCTTTGAAAAAAGTAGTGCATCCCGGCGGGATGTATGCTATAATAAATGTGTTGTGCCCGCGTGTTCGGGTTTTTGGAAACGATTGATTCAGATAAAGGGTTTTTGCTATGAACTATGTGGTGGTGGACTTGGAATGGAACCAGGCCATGAGTTCCAAGTCTTCCGTATTCAATAAGCTGCCCATCCGCCTGGGCGGTGAAATCATCGAGATCGGCGCCGTGAAGCTCACGGAGGATATGCGCCCGGGTGAGGAGTTCACCGTGGACATCAAGCCCGTCTATTTCCGGCGCATGCACTACAAGGTCAAAAAGATCACCGGCTTTGACAAGGACCGTCTGGCCCACGGCCTTCCCTTCCCCGACGCGCTGGAGCAGTTCCGCGCCTGGTGCGGGGAGGACGCCACCTTCATCACCTGGGGCTGTGACGACCAGCGGATCATGGAGCAGAATATCATCATCCACGATCTGGACTGGGACTGGATCTCCGGATGGATCAACCTCCAGCTGATCTACAATCTCCAGACCGGAGGCGACAAGAACCAGAAATCTCTGGCCAGCGCCATGGAGCACTTTGAAATCGAGCAGACCCGGGTGGCGCACGACGCCCTGGGCGACGCCTACAACACCGCTCTTGTGGCCTCGAGGCTTGACATGCCGGACGGCCTGCGCATGTACCCGGACGCGGCGAAGATCCTCGCCTCCCGGATGCCCAACTACAAGCCGCCCGTGGAGAACGACAGCCCCGACACGTTAAGCCATGAGTGCTTTGACGGCTTTGAGAGCAAGGCCGCGGCCTTTGCCGATTCCCGGCTCGCAGCGCTTTTCTGCCCCGCCTGCGGGCAGGAGATCCAGGGAGCCAAGTGGGTCAACCAGGGGGATCAGCGCTACATGAACGTCTTCACCTGTCCCGAGCACGGCAGCTTCCTGGTGCGCGCCAAGTTCCGCAAGAACAGCGAGGAGGGCACCTGGCTGGTCAACAAGCTGGTATACGAGGCAGACGAAGATATGCAGAGCTTCTACAAGGCCAAGGCCGCCCAGGCCCGGCGCCGGAACCGCGGCCATTCCTCCCGGAAAAACCGCCCGGCCAACATATAGCGAACGTCACAAAAGCCCCTTGCAAAAGGGGCTTTCAATGGATAGAAATAGTCTCTTCCCGCAAGAACCGCCCTGTCATTCTGAGGAACGAAGTGACGAAGAATCTCAACCATGAGGAAAAATCGAACTTTTTGAGATCCTTCGACTCCGCTTCGCTCCGCTCAGGATGACAAAGCGGGGGAGGTTCTACAGTCTGAAAGCCCCTTTTCAGGGGCTTTCCTTATCGATTGATGCAATGAAAACCCGGTGATTCCCGTTTGGGGAATCACCGGTTTTGTCTTACTTCGTCCGGTTGTAATCCAGGATCTCGCCGCTGACGGCGTCCACCTGGTAGCTGTACTTGTAGAGGCCGGCCTGGAAGCTCACCTCGTACCAGACCTTGCTGCCCTCGCGCTTGAGCTCGCTCGCCAGCTCCCGGGCGACGGCGCTGCGCACCCCGGCATGGCTGAGCGCGGTGTTTTGTGCGTCCTCTTCGCTGACCAGATCTCCGGCCTCCGCCATGTCGTCGGGGACCATGGTGTCAAACACGTCGGTCGGTGTGGTGCCCTGGTAGCTGGGAGTCACGCGGACCTTCTTCCACCCCACGATCTCGGAAGTAAACATGTCCACCAGGTACATGTACTCCGCGTCGCCGTCGGCAAAGTCCACCTGGTAGGCAGAAAGGCCGTTGGTCTCCGTGGGGTAGACGCCGTAGACAACGGCGTCGGCCTCCTGCACCCCCGCTTTCCGCAGGGCGGCAGACAGCGCCGCGTCAATGCCGATGGGCTTGGCCTCTTCCTCTGCCGGTTCAGTGACAAGAATCTGGGTGGGCTCATCCGCGCCGCCGATGACGCCTGCGTCTACGTTTTCCTCTGCGGGCGCTGCCTCCGGCGCTTCCGTCTCCGCGGGCTGCTCGGGCTCCGCGGGCGCGGGCACGGCCTCTGCCGGGGCCTCGGTGGGCGCGGGGGTAACATTAGGTGCGGCGGTCCCTTCGGGCGCGGCCTCCGCGGTCTGGCCTTCGGGATTCAGTGTGGCCTGCAGGGCCGGGAAATAGCGGTTGAGGATGGCGTTGGGGCCGGGCATGGTGTTCAGCTTCAGGCCCAGGATGATGCCGCCCGCAAACACGATCAGGACCAGCAGGAACTTCAAAAACCAGAAGGAGCGCTTCTTTTTCGGTTTGGCCGGGGTGCTTTCGCTGAGCTTGGTGTTCTCTTCATTCATGATATGTTTCCCCTTTCTGTCTTCGCGGAAAAACTACTTTCTTTGGTCAAAATATATTCTCGCCTCTTCGGCGTCCCGGCGGATCTGCTCGGAGAGCTGTTCAAAGCTCGCGAACCTCCGCTCGGGCCGCAGAAAGCGGTGGAATTCCAGTCGGGCCTGGCGGCCGTAGAGATTGCCGGAGTAATGGAGCAGATGGCTCTCCACGGTGAGGCGGTTGCCCTCCCCGACCGTGGGCCGCACGCCCACGTTGGTGACGGCCACGTGTTCGCTGCCGTCCTCCAGGAAAACCTTGGCGGCGTAGACGCCGTGCTTCGGGACGATCACGCCCTCGGGAAAGTGCATGTTGATGGTGGGCGCGCCCATTTTCGTGCCCAGGTGGTAGCCGGAATGGACCGTATCCAGCAGGGTGTGCGGATGGCCGAGACAGCGGG
>JBGUNL010000099.1:0-9487 GCA_045117295.1 Candidatus Limivicinus sp. | reverse complement strand
GAAATCAAGGCTTTCCGGACGGCGGTTTATCCAACTCGAGGCGGGCCTTGCCCCCTCGAGCTCCCCTGCGGCTCTATCGTCCTTCATAACCGCAGGTTTTTTGACAGTCTCAACCCGGAGCCCACAGGCTCCGGGTCTGTTTTTTAAATGGCGCGGCCGATGGACTGGCCCAGTTTGACCGGGGTCTCGACCCCATTTTCCGTGGCGGCAAAGAGCGCCTCATCCACCTGCACCTTCCCCTTTTCCAGCAGCAGGATCACCGTACTGCCTCCGTAGAGGAAGCGGCCCTTCTCCGCCCCGCGGCGAATGGGGCCGGGCCCGTGGAGGTTTTCGATCCGCCCCACCAGCAGGGCCCCCACTTCGATCTGGCAGACGGCGCCGAAATGCGCCGTCTCCATCAGGGTGTACTCCCGGCTGTTGCGGACGAACACCGGCACCTGCTCCAGGGCGATGGGCCGCACCGTGTGCAGCATGCCGGGCAGAAAGACGTTTGGCCCCTTGACGCCGTCGTCCACATAGCAGTAGCGGTGGTAGTGATTCACGCAGAGGCGGAAGGCCAGGGCCGTCCCGTCGGCAAAGCGGGCCGCGGCCCGATCCCCGTGCAGGAGTTCGGACACGGTATAGCGGCTCTGCTTGACGGGCAGCACCGTCTCCCCCGTGAGACGGTAGGCGCTCAAGAGCCCGTCGCAGGGGGCCATGAGCTGCTCCGGATCCTCCGGCAGGGGGCGCAGCTCCGGCCGGATCCTCCGGCAGAAGAAGTCGTTGAAGCAGGCGTAGCGCTCGGGGACGAAATCCGCAAGCCGGATTTCGTTTTTCCTGACGAAGGGGCCGATCAACAGGCGGGAGACCGGCGCGTCCAGCAGCCGCCCGGCGGCCCGGGAGAGGCCCGGCTGGGTCAGCAGCTTCAGCGCGCACCGCCCCGGCGCCGTGCGGTACAGAAAGCGCAGGGCAGCGCCCTCGCCCGTTCCGGCGGTCTTCATCGCAGGATGACCTTCCACAGCAGAATCAGCAGAAACTCCACCGCACCCACGGCCACCATGGTCATCACGCCCCGCATGCCGGGCTTGCGCACATGGAAGGGGCTGATGAACAGCACGCCGGTCAGCAGAGCCACGCCCAGATAGGCCAGGGTGATGTCCGCCCGGGTGATATACTGCAGCAGCAGCACCAGGGGGAAGATCAGCGCCGCGGCGGTCACGGGCAGGCCCAGATAGCTCTGCCGCACACCGCTCTCCGTCTCCTGCCGCTCCTGCTCGGTCACGTTATAGTAGGCCAGGCGGATCATGGCAGCCAGCACGTACAGCACCAGCCCCGCGTGCAGCAGGAAGCGGCCGGAAGCCACCTCCCAGCGGACGGGCATCCCCTCGATCAGCCCCGTCAGGAAGGGGGAGATGCGGATCATGGCCGTGCCGATGCAGGCGGGCAGGACGCCGAAGGCCACCAGGTCGGACAGGGAGTCGATCTGGATGCCGAAGTCCATCTCCCGGCGGGTGCGGCCCTTTTTGGTGCGGGCGACCTTGCCGTCAAAGGCGTCGCACAGGCCGCAGAACAGCAGGAAGAAGCAGCCGTAATAGGGGTGGCCGACGCCGGAGAGGGAGACGACGATGCCGGTGACGGCGGACAGCAGGGAAAAGTAGGTCAGGATGACGGTGTAATCGTAGAAGCCGATCAAAGAGAGGCCCCCTTTCTCTTTCTCTTTCTCGCAGTCATGAAGAACACAAAAATGCCGCAGAGCAGCACACAGATGTAGAAGGACAAAGACCGGCAGATGAGCTCCATGCTCACCACCAGGTCCGCGGGCAGGTAGTTTTCAAAGCCGTCCAGCATCAGGTAGTCCGCCACGCCCATGGCGCCCGGGATGGGCACGCAGTTGGAGCCGATGACCACATAGCTCTGCATGGCGAAGATGTCCCCGGCCAGTCTTCCCTCCCCGCCCATGGCCAGATACGTGAACATGGTCACGGCGATCATGGAGGCCCGCTGCAGGAGGTTGAAGAGGAAGGAGCGGCGAAGCAGGCCCTTGTGCCCCGAAAGCATCTGGACGCTGCGGCGGTAGGAGGCCATGGTTTTGTCCAGCCTCGCGAGGATCGCCTCCTCCCGGCGCAGGAGCCGCAGCTTTGCCAGCAGGCGGACCAGCCCCCGGCAGGCTTTTTCCAGCATCCGCTCCCGCAGGATCATCATCAGAAACAGGACGGCCAGCACGATCTGGGCAATATACCCGATCACGATCAGCACCCGGCCCGTGGTGTCAAACACCAGGAACACCCCGGGAGCCAGCAGGGCGCAGACGGCGCCGATGGTGAGGATCGCCAGGGCGTACATGGCAAGCGTCAGCAGCAGCACCGCCGTGCCCACGCTGCCGGGGATCCCGTCCCGCCGCATCAGCAGCAGGCAGGCGGGCTGCCCGCCGGAGGCCGAGGGCGTGATGGCGGAGAAGTAGATATCCGCCGCCGAGTAGGAGCAGGCCCTGCCCAGGGGGCTGTGATAGTGCAGCGCGTCGCAGGCCACCTTCAGGGCGCAGGCCTCAAAGATCACAAAGCCCAGCATGCACAGAAGCGCCGGGATCATCCAGCGGATATCCGCCTGCTGCAGATCCTCCCGGAAGGCGGCCAGGGAGAAGCCCTTCCACTGGGAGGTCACCGCCCAGATGCTGAGGATCGCTATGACAGCGGAGAGCAGCAGCCAGCGCCGTTTTTTTCTGGCCTCCTGTGCAAAGCCGCCCGCCGCGTCTTCCGCGGCGCCGGTCTTCGGGGAGGTGTTTTCCCGATCGTCCATACTCCTCGCGGCCCAGCGCCGCTTCCTCTCCCGCGGGACCCCCGGGCGGCCGCCGCGTTAAAATCATCACAGTCACTTATTATATGATCTTACCACACGCGGGCATGAATTTCAATTGGAACCTCCCCGCCCTTTTCTTAAATCTCTGTTACGGTTCTTTTTCCGGAGGCGTTTCAAACCGGGGCGCGCTTTTCCCGTTTTGCCTTGCAGACGCAAGCGGGAGACGGTATAATGGAGACATAAAACCTGAGAGGAGAATTTCCATGCGGAAAACAAAAATCATCTGCACCATCGGCCCCTCCAGCGAGAGTCGAGAGGTCTTCCGGGCGATGTGCCTGGCGGGTCTGAACGTGGCGCGCCTGAACTTTTCCCACGGAACCCATGAGGAGCACCAGAAGAAGATCGACATGATCAAGGCTGTGCGGGAGGAGCTGGATCTCCCCATCGCCATCATGCTGGACACCAAGGGCCCCGAGTACCGCATCAAGACCTTCCGGGAGGGGAAAATCACCCTCTCCGACGGGGCGGACTTCACCTTCACCACCCGGGACGTGGTGGGCGACGAGCACATTGTCTCCGTCAGCTACAAGGGGCTGGCGGCGGACCTGAACCCCGGGGACCGGATTTTGGTGAACAACGGCCTGGTGATCTTTGAGGTCACGGCCATTGAAGATACCGAGATCCGCTGCCGCGTGGTCACCGGCGGCGTGCTCTCCGACCGCAAGAGCATGAGCTTTCCCGGCAAGGTGCTGCGCCAGATCTACCTGAGCGACCAGGACAAGGCCGACCTGCTCTTCGGCATCCGCAACGGGGTGGACTTCGTGGCCGCCTCCTTCGTCTCCTGCAAGCAGGATCTGCTGGATCTCAAGGGCTTCCTGAAGGATAACGGCGGCGGGGACATCGACGTCATCGCCAAGATCGAAAACCAGTCGGGCGTGGACAACATCGACGAGATCTGCTCGGCCTGCGAGGGCGTCATGGTGGCCCGGGGCGACCTTGGCGTGGAGGTGCCGTTTACGGAGCTGCCCGCCATCCAGAAGTATCTCATTACCAAGTGCCGCATGCTGGGCAAGCGGGTCATCACCGCCACCGAGATGCTGGAGAGCATGATTGCAAACCCCCGCCCCACCCGGGCGGAGATCAGCGACGTGGCCAACGCCGTCTATGACGGCACCAGCGCCATCATGCTCTCGGGTGAGTCCGCCGCGGGCAAGTACCCGGTAGAGGCCCTGCGCACCATGGGCGAGATCGCCGAGGAGACCGAGCGGCACATCGACTACATCGCCCACTTCCAGACCCAGAGCTTCCACATCCGCAGCCGGGTGGACGCCATCTCCCACGCCGCCTGCACCATGGCCATCGACCTTGACGCCAAGGCCATCGTGGTCACCTCCCTCAGCGGGCTCACCGTGCGGATGGTCTCCCGCTTCCGGGCGCCCATCACCATCCTGGGTCTTGCCACCAGCCCCCGGGCCTGGTACAAGCTGGCCCTCTCCTGGGGCGTGGTGCCGGTGCTGACGGAGCAGTTCCCCAGCATGGAGGTGCTCAACTACTACGCCCTGCGGGAGGCCAAAAAGGTGCTGGGTCTGAACCCGGGCGACACCGTGGTCATGACCGGCGGCAACACCAGCGGACAGAGCGGCAACACCAACGTCATCCGTATCGAGACCATCGCCTGAGTCCATGGCAGATCGTGTTGTGGGGCGCTTCGCGCCCAGCCCCTCGGGGTATCTGCATCTGGGAAACCTGCTGGCCATGCTGCTGGCCTGGCTGGACTGCCGCTCTCTGGGCGGGGAGCTCATCTTCCGCATGGAGGATCTGGACCCCGCCCGGTCCAAACCCGTCTATATCGACGCGCTGGCGGAGGATCTCACCTGGCTGGGCCTTGACTGGGACCGGGGCTGGCCCGACCCGGCCTACGCCCAGTCCCGGCGCACAGCGCGCTACGAGGCGGCCCTTCAATTTCTGCGGGAAAAAGAGCTGGTCTATCCCTGCTGGTGCTCCCGGAGCGAGCGGCTGGCCGCCGCCTCCGCGCCCCACCCGGGGGAGCAGGAGCACGACAGCGGCTGCCGCTGCGCAAGGCTGACGGCTCCAGAGCGGGACGCGCTGCTGCGCGCCGGGCGGCCCTGCGCCTGGAAGCTGCGCTGCCCGGACGAGACCATCACGCTCTTCGACGGGCACTACGGCCCCGTCTCGCAGAATCCGGCCCGTGAGGTGGGGGACTTCATCCTCCGCCGGGCGGACGGGGTGTTCGCCTACCAGCTGGCCGTCAGCGTGGACGACAGGGAGATGGGCGTCAATCGCGTGGTGCGGGGCCGGGATCTGCTCTTTTCCGCGCCGCGGCAGAAATGGCTGATCGAAACCCTGGGCGGGACCGCCCCCGCCTACTGCCACGCGCCGCTGCTCACGGCGGAGGGCGGCAAGCTCTCCAAGCGGCTGGGCTCCCTCAGCACCCAGGTGCTCCGGCGGGAGACCACCCCCGAAGCGCTGACGGGGCGGCTTGCCCATCTCTGCGGGCTGACGGAGGACGACGCCCCCGTCACGCCCGGAGAGCTGCTCTCCGTCTTCTCCTGGGACAAGGTCAAAACAGAGGACATCCCGCTGCTTTAAACAACAAACGGGCGCGCTGCAAAATACAAAACCCGTCATTCCGAGCCAGTGACCGATGTCACTGGCGTGGGAATCCGTCCCCTGGTTTTGGGGGAAACGGATTGCCGCGACCCGTTTGCAAACCGGTCTCGCAATGACTGTGTATTTTGCAGCGCGCCCGCTTTTTCTGTTTTATTCGGTTTTCAGGTTCAGCATCCGGACCAGGGTCTGGACCATCTCCCGCACGTCCAGGGGTTTGGAGATGTGGGCGTCCATGCCCGCCTCCCGCTCGGCCTCCACGTCCTCTTGGAAGGCGTTGGCCGTCATGGCGATGATGGGGATCTCCCGCCGCTTATCCGGCAGGGAGCGGATGGCCCGGGCGGCGGCATAGCCGTCCATCTCCGGCATCTGAATGTCCATCAGCACCGCGGCATAGGTGTCCGGCGCGGCCGCCTGCAGCATCTCCAGCGCGGCGCGGCCGTTTTCCGCCGTGTCCAGCGCAAAGCCGATCTCCTCCAGGATCAACGTGGCGATCTCCCGGTTGATATCGTTGTCCTCCGCCAGCAGGAGCCGCACCCCCTTGACCGTGGGGAGCCCTCCCTCTTCCCGGCAGGGACAGCCGCCCTTCTGCGGGCCCGTTCCCTCCTCTTCCGGCAGAATGGGCAGGCGCAGCGTCACGACAAACTCGCTGCCCTCCCCCTTCCGGGTGGAAAGGCGGATGGCGCCGCCCATCAGCTCCACGATGTTCCGGGTGATGGTCATGCCGAGGCCGGTGCCCTGAATGCCGCTGACGGTGGAGCTCCGTTCCCGCTCAAAGGCGTCGAAGACCCGGGCGGCAAACTCCTCGCTCATACCGATGCCCGTGTCCCGGACGCGGATCTCATAGCTCCCCTCGTCCTCCGTGCGGCCGGTCTGCAGCAGGGCCAGCTCCACCTCGCCCCCTGACGGCGTGAACTTGAGGGCGTTGGAGACCAGGTTCAGCAGCACCCGGTCCAGCCGCTCCCGGTCACAGAGGACGCAGGCGTTTTCCGCCTCGTCCCGCAGGATAAAGCGCAGGCCCTTCTCCCGCATCTGGGTGGAGAAGAGATCCTCCGTCTCCCGCAGAACCCGGTGCAGATCCGTGGGGACGGGGCGCAGCTCCATGCGGCCGTTTTCGATGCGGCTCATCTCCAGCACGTCGTTGATCAGGGCCAGCAGATGCTGGCTGGAGGCGTGGATCTTGTCCAGATACAAGCGCATCTGCTCCGCGTCCGTATCGGGCCGCCGGGCCAGCTGGGTGTAGCCCAGGATGGCGTTCATGGGGGTGCGCAGATCGTGGGACATGTTGAAGATAAAGGCGGCCCTGGCCTTGCCCGCCTCATGGGCGGCAAAGAGCTGGCGCTCATTTTCCGCCACCTGCTCCACGATGTAATAGAGGATGCTCAGAATAATCAGGACAAAGACGCTGCCGCCCAGCAGGATGCCCGCCATGACCAGGTTCGGGCTGCCGAAGAAGGCCGTAGCCAGATACCCCAGCAGGAAAAACAGCAGCAAAAGCAGCGGCACATAGAGAACCAGGCGGCTCTTGCGCCCCTCTGCCATCCAGCGCATGCGCCTGGTAAAGCCGAAATAGCGATAAATGTTCAGGATCATCAGCACGCTGCCCACCAGGATCATCAGCTTGCTTATGGTATGCAGATCCGGATACATCGTTCCCGCCTCCCCTTCTTGTTGAGTGTTATTCTATCATGTTCCCTCTGCCTCTACAAGAGCTGTTTTCTTCCCCGGAGAAATCGCGTTGCCTTCGGAACTTTTTCGGTCTATAATAGTCTTATCAGACAGAAGAATCCCCATTTTGAAAGGAGGTTTTCCCTTGAAAACCAGAGTGTTCGTCTTTCTGCTGCTGACGGCGCTGGTGCTGACGGCCTGCGCTTCTCCCGCGGCAAGCGCCCTGGCCGCCCCGGCGGCGAAGGAAAGCGCAACCCCCGCGCCGAAGGAGAGCGCCGCCCCCGCGCCGAAGGAGAGTGCCGCCCCGACGCCGAAGGAGAGCGCCGCCCCCGCGCCGAAGGAGAGCGCAACCCCCGCGCCGAAGGAGAGCGCAACCCCCGCGGCTTCCCCATCCCGGCTCAAAAAGCTCCTTGCCGCCTGCGACGGATATGCCTTCCCACAGGCCGACGGCGTCAAATACTGGCTGGACACCGCCGACGGGCTCAAGCTCCACTGCTGGATGATCTCCGGGGATCCCACATACTATGAGAAGGTCTACACCGCGGATCTTGACAAGGCCGCCTTCCGGGACGGGGTGCTGACCATCCCGGAGCTGACGGACCGGCAGGGCTTCCCCATGCGCTCCCTGCGGGAGCTGCGCCTGGCCTTCGGGAAGGACAAGGTCACCGTGACCGCCGACGTGGATGAAAAGCTGCTGGCCGGCGGGGCGGGCGACAACCTCCTGGGCGGGGAATATGTCTTTGTGCCCTGGGAAGGCTCCCACACCGCGCCCGTGAAGCTCACCGCCGCGGAGCCCTTCGGAGAGCTGATCCTCCCCGCCAACGGCTACGCCTCCGTGACGAACGGTGTCATCCGTTTCTGGCTCGACACCGCCGACGGGATCAGGCTCCACTTCTGGCACAAAACCGAGGTCCCCGAATATGAGGATCTGGTCTACACCGTTCCCCCGGAAAAGGCCGGGCGGCACGGGGACTGGATCACCGCCCCCACCCTGCTGGATGCGGAGGGGAAGGCCGTGCCCGGTCTGCGGGCGGTCTCCTTCCTGTTCCGGGAGGGCAGCGTCCTGATGAGTCTCACCACGGACCCCGCCCCCGCGTCCCTGCTGCCCCAGGGGCAGTTCCAGCTCTTCCCCTATTCCGGCTCCTATGTCCCCCCGGTCATCAACGGCATCCAGCCGGAGGTCTCTGCCTACGACGGATATACCTGCGCAGAGGACGGCGAGGTGCTCTTCTGGCTCGAGTCCCAGGGCGCCCGCCTCAACCTCACCCTGCACTGCTTCTTCTCCGACGGGGGCGCCCGCTATGAGCGCGTCTATGCCATCGACTCCGAGAAGGCCTACTTCGTCGGCGATCAGCTGATCGTCCAGGATCTCCTGGACCGAGAGGGCAACTCCGTCTGGGAGGGCCGCTACAGCGCCATTCGCTTCAGCTTCGGGGCGGATCAGGTGCTCATGCGCGTGGAGACCGCCGACCCGGTGGCGGAGGAAGTGGCAGACTGCATCCCCGCCGGGGACTACTTCTTCACCCCCGCCGGGTAAATTCTGAATCTTCCTTCAGAATTCTTGAAAGCGGCGGCCCGCCGTGCTATAATCCAGCCGCCGGCAGAGGGAACGATCCCCCCGCCGGCGGCACAAGCAACACGAAAAAGGATGGAACACGAAAGCATGATGAACAAGAAACTCGTTTGCCTTCTCCTCGCGGTCGCGATGCTGCTCACGCTCACGGCCTGCGGCAAAAAGCAGGACGCCGGCATCGCCATCTCCGGTGAGAGCGTCACCATTGACAACCTGGCCCTGCGCCCCGACGGCGAGGCGGGCATTCTCTACGAAAACGACGGGATGAAGCTGATGGTCCCCCTGGAGTTTGACGCCCTGGTGGAGACCGCTCTGCCTGAGGCCGACCCCAACGGCCTGCTCTTCAGCGTATCTGAGATCGCCTCCGTGGAAGCGGCCAAAAAGCTGGGCTACGACGGCGACGGCGCGGGCTGGCTCTTCGGCATCGGCCGCGTGGACGAGGCGAAAAGGCAGGAGATGCTCTGCTATACCGACATGTCCGGGATGGACATCTTTGCCCATGACGAGGCCGGAAATACCTATGTCCTCTATCACCCCACGGACGTGCGCTACGTGCGGGAGGACAACGAGGCCATGGCCCGGGATCAGGAGATCTGGACCATGCTCACCGAGTGGGCCGGGAGCAAGGTGTGCGGGAGCTTTGTGGAGGAGAACGGTCTCACCGCCGAGAAGCACAGCTACACCGCCCTGGATCTGGCCCTGGCGCGCATCGCCTACATGCCCGGGTTTGAGTACGCCCTCGGCATGACGGAGGCGGAGCCTGTCGCCCCCGAGGCGGGCAGCTTTGACGCGGCCCCCTATCTGGACACGCTGATGCGCGGCGTGCGCTTCGAGTACGCCGAC
>JBGUNL010000098.1:0-7283 GCA_045117295.1 Candidatus Limivicinus sp. | reverse complement strand
GGCTCTTTGACATGGACGTGATCGCCCCGGACGGGCAGAAGCTGGATCGCTCCCTGCCCCGCCGCTGTATCGTCTGCGGCAGGCCGGGCAAGGAGTGCGCCTCCCGGCGCGTCCACAGCGTGTCCGAACTGCAAAGCGCCGTGCGGGGGATCCTGACGGAGAGCCTTCTCAAGCTGGACAGAGAGCGCATCGACGCCCTGGCCACCGCCGCCCTGATCGACGAGGTGAACACCACCCCCAAGCCCGGGCTGGTGGACTTAAACAACAACGGCGCCCACCGGGACATGACGCCGGAGACCTTTTTCCAAAGCGCCCGCGCCCTCTGCGCCTACTGGGGCGACTGCTTTGCCATCGGTTTTGAAACCCGGACGCAGCCCGCGGCGGCGGCCTTTGACCGGCTGCGGCAGCGGGGGCTTCAGGCGGACGCGGCCATGCTCGCGGCCACAAACGGCGTCAACACCCACAAGGGCGCCATCTTCACCCTGGGCACCGTCTGCGGCGCCATCGGCAGGCTCCGGGCGGAAGACGCCGCCCTCTGCTGCGACCCCGAACGCATCGCCAGTGAGGCGGCTGCCCTCTGCAGGGAGGCCGTGGAGGCCGACTTCACGGCGATACGGGAAAGAGGCGTGCCCCGCACCGCAGGAGAGCGTCTGTACCTGGAGCAAGGCGTTGCAGGAATCCGCGGCGAGCTTGCGGATGGCCTGCCCGGTGTGGTACAATATGGTATCCCCGTGCTGACTCAATGCATGGCCGAGGGCCTGAGCCGCAGCGACGCGGGCGTCACCGCGCTGCTGCACCTCATCGCCCGGGGTACGGACAGCAATGTGCTGGCCCGCGGCGGGAGCGAGAACGCCGCCTGGGCGGCCTCCGCCGCGGCGGCGCTGCTCCCCCGGCCGGATCGGGAGGCGGTACTGGCCCTGGATCAGGCTTTTATCTCCCGCAATCTCTCCCCCGGCGGATGCGCCGATCTTCTGGCTGTCAGCTATTTTCTCTACGACTGGATGCGCGACGCGCCCGAGACGTAAGGAATGAATAAAGTTTTTGAATAGAAAAAGAGGAGGTACGCATGAAGAAAGTACAGTTCACCGAAACCATCCTGCGGGACGCAAACCAGAGTCTGGTGGCGACCCGGCTCGGCTACAGCCAGTTTGAGCCGATCCTGGAGACCATCGACAAGGCCGGCTTCTACTCCGTGGAATGCTGGGGCGGCGCCACCTTCGACGTCTGCCTGCGTTTCCTGAACGAGGACCCGTGGGAGCGCCTGCGCAAGATCCGCGCCAAAATGCCCAACACCAAGCTGCAGATGCTGCTCAGAGGCCAGAACATCCTGGGCTACAAGCACTACAGCGACGACGTGGTACGCCGCTTCGTCCGGGCCGCCGTCCGCAACGGCATCGACATCATCCGTATCTTTGACGCCCTCAACGACCTGGACAACCTGAAGGTCGCCATTGAGGAGACCGTCGCCTCCGGCGCCATGGCCTCCGGCGCCATCTCCTACACCACCTCCCCCGTCCACACGCTGGAGAAGTATGTGGAGATGTCCAAGGAGCTCAAAGCCATGGGCGTCAGCACCATCTGCATCAAGGACATGGCCGGCATCCTCTCCCCCAAGCCCGCCTACGATCTGGTCGCCGCCATCAAGGACGCGGTGGACCTGCCCGTGGTGGTGCACACCCACTGCACGCCGGGTCTGGCGTTCATGACCTACCTGAAGGCCGTGGAGGCCGGCGCCGACGTCATCGACACCGCCATCTCCCCCTTCTCCGGCGGCACCAGCCAGCCCGCCACCGAGACGCTGGAGTACACCCTCCGCGAGATGGGCTACGACACGGGTCTGGATCCCGATGTCCTGCACCAGATGGCCGACTTCTTCAAGCCCATCCGCGCCGACTTCCTGGCCGACGGTACCCTCAACCCCATCTCCATGGCCACCGATACCCAGTGCCTGACCTATCAGATCCCCGGCGGCATGCTCTCGAACCTGCTCAGCCAGATGAAGATGCTGGGCGCCCTGGACCGCTACGAGGAGGCTCTGCTGGAGACCCCGCGGGTCCGCGCCGACATGGGCTATCCCCCGCTGGTCACCCCGACGAGCCAGCTGGTGGGCACCCAGGCCGTACAGAACGTGCTGGCCGGCGAGCGCTACAAGAACGTGGGCGCCGAGATGAAGGCCTACTGCCGCGGCGAGTACGGCAAGACCCCCGCTCCCATCGACCCCGAGGTGCAGGCCAAGATCCTGGGCGGCGACAAGCCCATTGAGGGCCGCTTCGCCGACACCCTGCCCAACGACATCTATGAAAAGGCCGCCGCGGAACTGGGCGACACCGCCAAGTGCGAGGAGGACGTGCTCAGCTACATCGCCTTCCCGCCTGTGGCAGAGAAGTTCTTCGAGCAGCGCAAGGCCGACGAGGAGAAGGTTGTCCGCTACTCCATCGAGAAGCTGTAAGGAGGAAAACCCGTGATTGATCTGGTAAACATCTCCGTGGGCAACGCCGCGGGCTATGCGCTGCTGGGCTATATGGTGGTGTTCTTCGGTCTGGTTTTGCTGATGTGCGTGATCCTTGTCATGGGCAAAATCATGGGCCGCAAGAAGGCCGTCCCCGCCCCCGCCGCCGCTGCTCCCGCCGCTGCCGCCCCGGCCCCCGCGCCGGTGAAGGCGGAGCCCGCCCCCGGCACCGCCGGTGAGCTCAAGCTCTACGACACCGATCCCCGCGACGCCGCCATGTGCATGGCCATCGTGGCCGACACCCTGGGCAAGCCCCTGAACGAACTGCGATTCATTTCCATCCGGGAGGTCAAAGAAGATGAAGTATAAAGTTACCCTGAACAACCGCGTGTACGAGGTCGAGGTCGAGGAAGGCCAGGCCATGCTGGTGGACGAGTACGCCCTGGCGGCCCCCGCCGCCCCTGCCGCTGCCGCCCCTGCGGCCGCCGCTCCTGTGGCTGCCGCCGCCCCCGCCGCCGCCGCAGCGCCTGCCGCCGTCGCCGGCGGTGAGACCGTCAAGAGCCCCATGCCCGGCAACATTCTCAAGATCAACGTCACCCAGGGCCAGCAGGTCAATGAGGGCGACGTGCTCATCATCCTGGAAGCCATGAAGATGGAGAACGAGGTCGTCTCCACCAAGACCGGCACCGTCGCCCAGATCCTGGTCAGCAAGGGCGCTGTCGTCGAGACCGACACTCCTCTCGTCGTCATCGCATAAGGGAGGGCGCGTATGGATATACTCGGCGTCCTGCAAAAGCTGGGTCTGGAATCCGGCTTCGCCGCCTTCTTCGTGACGGAGGGCGGTTGGAAAAACCTGGTCATGATCCTCATTGCCTTCGTGCTGCTGTACCTGGGCATCGTGAAAAAGTTTGAGCCGCTGCTGCTGTGCGGCATCGCCTTCGGTTGCCTGCTTTCAAACCTCAGCTACTTTGTGGGCATGGGCGCAAACGCCCTGTACCACCCGGAGATCTGGGAGGCGTTCCTGGATCACTCCAGTCCCGCCTACCACAGCTACGGCGCGGTCATGAGGGAGGCCGGTCTGCTGGACTTCTTCTACATCGGCGTCAAGGCCGGCATCTACCCGTCCCTGATCTTCATGGGCGTGGGCGCCATGACGGACTTCGGCCCGCTGCTCGCCAACCCCAAGAGTCTGCTGCTGGGCGCGGCCGCTCAGCTGGGCGTGTTCATCGCCTTTTTCGGCGCGGTGCTCCTGGGCTTCACCGGCCCCCAGGCCGCCTCCATCGGCATCATCGGCGGCGCGGACGGCCCCACCGCCATCTTCCTGACCACCAAGCTGGCCCCGGAGCTTCTCGGCCCCATCGCCATCGCGGCCTACTCCTATATGGCCCTGATCCCGCTGATCCAGCCGCCCATCATGAAGGCCCTGACCACGGACAAGATGCGCAAGGTCAAGATGGTGCAGACCCGCGAGGTCTCCAAGACCGAGAAGATCGTCTTCCCCATCGTGGTGGCCACCTTCGTCATCCTGCTGCTGCCCTCCACCGCCCCCCTGATCGGCTGCCTGATGCTGGGCAATCTGTTCCGTGAATGCGGCGTCACCGACCGTCTGTCGGACACCGCCCAGAACGCGCTGATGAACATCGTCACCATCTTCCTGGCGACCTCCGTGGGCGCCACCATGGTGGCCCAGAACTTCCTGAATCTCAACACCATCAAGATCATCGTCCTCGGCCTGATCGCCTTCGCCATCTCCACGGTGGGCGGCCTGCTGGGCGGCCTTGTGATGTACAAGACCTCCGGCGGCGCCATCAACCCGCTGATCGGCTCGGCCGGCGTGTCCGCCGTGCCCATGGCCGCGCGCGTTGCCCAGGACGTGGGCCGCAGGTACAACAAGAACAATTACCTGCTGATGCATGCCATGGGCCCCAACGTGGCCGGCGTCATCGGCTCCGCCATCGCGGCGGGCTTCCTGCTCTCCGTCTTCGGCTGATCCCCGCGAATTTTTAGGAACACAGGAGATTCACACACCATGGATAAGCTCAAACCCCTGGATCTCGGCATCGCAGGCTCCGGCATTGTCCATCGCAATCTGGCGGTTCCCAAGCTCGTGCTCATGGCCATCGAGCGCGGCGAGGGCGTGCTCACCGAGACCGGCGCCCTGAACGTCATCACCGGCAAGTACACCGGCCGCAGCCCCCTGGATAAATTCCTGGTGGACACCCCCGCCGTCCATGACGACATCGCCTGGGGGGAGATCAACCGCCCCATCTCCAAAGCCCGCTACGACGCCATCAAAGCCAAGGTGCTGGCCTATCTGCAGGGCCGGGAGCTCTTCGTCAACGACGGCTTTGCCGGTGCCGACCCCAAGTACACCCAGGCCTTCCGCATCGTCAACGAGTACGCCAGCCAGAACCTGTTCATGCACCAGCTGCTGATCCGCCCCGGTGAGGAGGAGCTGGAGGACTTCAAGCCCGACTTCATGGTCTACTGCGCCCCCGGCTTCCAGTGCATCCCGGAGGTGGACGGCACCCACAGCGAGACCGCCATC
Organism: Candidatus Limivicinus sp.; assembly: GCA_045117295.1. Classification (GTDB taxonomy): domain Bacteria; phylum Bacillota; class Clostridia; order Oscillospirales; family Oscillospiraceae; genus Limivicinus. The sequence continues at coordinate 2,286 of JBGUNL010000098.1, read as the reverse complement.
CTCCTGAATCTGGAGGAGAAGGAGATCATCATCGTGGGCAACCGCTACAGCGGTGAGATGAAGAAAGCGGTCTTCTCCGCCATGAACTACGTCCTGCCGAAAAACGGTGTGCTGTCCATGCACTGCTCGGCAAACGTGGGCCCCGAGGGCGATACGGCGGTCTTCTTCGGTCTCTCCGGCACGGGCAAAACCACCCTTTCCGCCGACCCCAACCGGGCGCTCATCGGCGACGACGAGCACGGCTGGTCGGACGAGGGCGTGTTCAACATCGAGGGCGGCTGCTACGCCAAGTGCATCGGCCTCAAGCGCGAGCATGAGCCCGAGATCTTCGACGCCATCCGCTTTGGCTCCCTGCTGGAAAATGTCATCGTCAACGACGCGGGCCATCCCGACTATGAGGACGGCAGTCTCACCGAAAACACCCGCGCCAGCTACCCCGTGGACTTCATCCCCAGCGCGGTGATCCCCGGCGTGGGCGGCCTGCCCAAGACCGTGATCTTCCTCACGGCCGACGCCTTCGGCGTGCTGCCCCCCATCTCCAAGCTCTCCCGCTCCGCCGCCATGTACCACTTCGTCTCCGGCTACACCAGCAAGCTGGCCGGCACGGAGCGCGGCATCAAGGAGCCCGTGACCACCTTCTCCACCCTCTTCGGCGAGCCCTTCTTCCCCCTGCCCGCCTCGGTCTACGCCGAGATGCTGGGCCGGAAGCTGGACGAGACCGGCGCCAACGTCTTCCTGGTGAACACCGGCTGGTGCGGCGGCAAGGCGGGAACGGTTCCCCGCCTGAGTCTCAAGTACACCCGCGCCATGGTCAACGCCGCCATCAACGGCGCATTGAACCACGTGGAGTACAAGCACGAGCCCTTCTTCAACCTGGAGATCCCCACCGAGTGCCCGGATGTGCCCGCCAAGATCCTGGACCCCCGGAATCTCTGGGCCGACGAGGACGCCTACGAGCAGGCGGCCTCCACCCTGGCCCGGGCCTTCTATGAGAACTTCTCCGCCAAGTACCCCGACATGCCGGAGGAGATCAAAAAGGCCGGTCCCCAGCCCTGATTTCTTTCAAAACAGTCAGCAGCCCCGGACGTTCCATCGTCCGGGGCTGCCCAAGTCATTGACAAAGACCTTCTCCGTAAAAACCACGCTGTCATTCTGAGAAACGAAGTGACGAAGAATCTTGTAAATCAGGAGAACATCGAACATTATTAGATCCTTCGACTCCGCTTCGCTCCGCTCAGGATGACAAAGCTCAAAACATGTCATCTTGAGCGAGCCAACGCGACGCGCGGGAAGCGTGCGACGCGATCCTTGCTTGCCAACGCGACGCGCGCGGTTAAAAAATCACCTCTTTTGGGAAAGCTCCCCGTGCGACGCGCTCCTTACCTCGTCAACGCGACGCGCGGGAAGCGTGCGACGCGATCCTTGCTTGCCAACGCGACGCGCGCGGTAAAATATTACCTCTTTTGGGAAAGCTCCCCGTGCGACGCGATCCTTACCTCGTCAACGCGACGCGCGGGAAGCGTGCGACGCGATCCTTGCTTGCGAAGGGCGAGTCGAAAGATCTCAAACGTTCGTTTTTTCAGCATGTGAGATCCTTCGCTTACGCTCAGGATGACATGGATGGTCCGTTTGGCACACGCTGTCTACACATTGAAAGCCGCGCACCAAAAGGTGCGCGGCTCTTGTTTTATGCGTTTGAGACGTCAGTCTTATGACTTACTTTCTCTCGGAGTTGAAGGTCTTCTTGGCCTCTTCCCAGCCGGCCAGCAGGGACTTGAAGCCGACGGAAGCCAGATCCTTGAGCTCGGCGCTGGCGTCAGCGGCGATGGCGGTGAGCTTATCGGTCGCTTCCTTGAGGGCGGCCTTGGCGGCCTCGACCTTCTCGCTGACCTCAGCCTCATCGGCCTTGGCCTGCTCCTCGGCGGTCTTCATCTCCTTGATGGCAGCCTGGGCGGCGGCGAGACGGGCGATGGGAACGCGGAAGGGGCTGCAGGACACGTAGTCCAGACCGACCTTGTGGCAGAACTCAACAGAGCTGGGATCGCCGCCGTGCTCGCCGCAGATGCCGAGGTGCAGCTCGGGACGGGTCTCGCGGCCCAGCTTGCAGGCCATCTTGACCAGCTTGCCCACGCCGACCTGGTCGAGACGGGCGAAGGGATCGCTCTCGTAGATCTTGTTGTCGTAGTAGGAGCCCAGGAACTTGCCGGCGTCGTCACGGGAGAAGCCGAAGGTCATCTGGGTCAGGTCGTTGGTGCCGAAGGAGAAGAACTCGGCTTCCTTGGCGAT
>JBGUNL010000097.1:0-8785 GCA_045117295.1 Candidatus Limivicinus sp. | reverse complement strand
CCCATGGGCTGCATGGAGCCGTCTTCCGGCATGGCCGGGGGCTCCGCGCCCTCCTCCATTCCCTCGGGAGGGCTGGGCATCGCGCCGTCAAACGCCGGCATTTCTCCGTCATCGTCCGGGCGCTCTGCCCCGTTTGCAAAATCGGGCCGTCCGCCTTGGTCGCCCTCGGGCCGCTGGGGCATGGTGCCGTCCGCGTTTTCAAAGCCCTGGAAATCATCCCGGCGCTGCATGCCGCCCCAGTTCATGTTTCCGCCAAAACCGGAGCTTGCCGCGTCGCCGTAGGAGGCGGAGACCTCCGTGAGGGTGATCTCCTCCACCTTGTCACCGACGACCACCAGATAGCTCTCTCCCAGCTGCATCTCCGGCGTGGATAGCGCCACAGAGGAAAAGCTGTTGGGAACCTCATAGGAGATCAGCACATTTCCCGCGCTATCCTCCAGGCAAACCGTGGTGCCGGCTTCGGCGCCGGACTTGATGTTGTAGAGGATGGAGCACTGCCCGGAGCTGCTGTCAAAGGCCTCCGCCATACCGTAGCTGCCGCAGGCCACCACCGTGCCGCCGCTGATCGTCATGCTGCCGCCGCTCTCGCTGCCGTAGTCCAGGGCGCTGTTGGAGCCGCTGTTGACCAGGCTGACGCGGACCATGCCGCCGCTGATGACGATATCGCCGTTGGAATCCAGGCCATCGGCGTCGTTTCCGGTGTCGTTTATGACCGTGACGCTGCCGCCGCTGATATGAATCCAGGTCTCCTCGGTCTCCGTTTCGCTCTGTGCCATGGCGCCGGGGCCGAAGCCGCCGAAGCCAAAGCTGTTGCCGTTGGCGTTCAGGCCGTCGTCGCTGGTGTGCACCAGAATATCGCCGCCGGAGACGTCGATGGTGACGGCTTCAATGCCCTCATAGCAGTCGGTGATGTCGATACTGCCGCCGGTGATGGCAAAGGACGTATCGGCATGGATGCCGTCGTCCGCGGCGGAGATGGTGAAGCAGCCGCCCTCAATCAGGATATCGCCCTCGGAGTGGATGGCGTCGCCGGCGCTGGTGATGTTCAGCGTGCCGGATTCCACGTACAGATACCCGTCCGCGTGGTTGACCACAACCCCGTCGTCCCCCGCGTCCGCGGTGACGGACGCCTCGCAGATGCGCAGGCTGTCGTTTGCCCGCAGGGCGTCCGCCGGGGCGGAGACCGTGATGCTGCCGCCGGTGATAACCAGATCGTCATTGGCGGAGATGCCGTGCTTGTAGCCCGCCGTGACCGTGAGAGCGCCAGAGCCGTTGATGGTGAGATCGTCGCGGGCAAAGACCGCGCCGTCCACCCCGCCGTCCTGCGCCGTCTGGGAGTAGGACGCGCCGCTTACGAGGCTGTTCTCGCTGTCCGCGGCCAGGGTCAGGAAGACCTTGTCCGCCTGCTCCACGCGCAGACAGGCGTTGTCACTGCAGTTGACGGTAACCCCGTCAAAGAGCAGCCAGACCTTGGCCTTGCTGTTGGCGTCCACAACGATGCTGCCGTCGTCCAGCGTCCCGCTGACCACATAGGTGCCGGCGCCGGAGATGATCACATCCCCGTCGTAGACATAGGCCCCGCCCCCGGAAATCGAGGCGGTGCCGCCCTTGAGGGTGATGCGGGTGGCCCCGGCGGTATCCCAGTCTCCCTTCCGGTCATTGGCCGTAAAGTAGGAGGAGTCAGAATTGGCCTCCGCGTCCTCGTCCACAATGACCTGGATTCCCAGGCGCTCCCCGTTGATGAACAGGACGGTGGTGAGCAGCATCAGAATCAGCACGGCAACGCAGATCAGGTCAAAATGTTTATGCGTTGACATGTCGTAAAACCTCCGGAATTCCTTTCTGTCTCCGTCAGGGAGACAGGGGGAAGCGGATCCCCGCTCTTATCCCATGTAGTCGCCGTTGTAGCTGACGAGGACCGCGCTCTGCACGCCGTCAATGGCGGAGAGGGCGTTGATGAAATCGGTATTGTCGTCCTTGAGGCGGATCTCCAGGTTCACTTCCACCGCGCCCTTTTGCGCGCTCTTGCTCTTGACAGAGCAGCGCTTGGTGTTCTCCCGCAGGAAGGCCACGGCCTTCTTCTCGCTGTCATGCCCGTCGCAGGTCAGCACCACAATAAAGGGGTTGGACATATCCTTGTGGTTGGCAAAGACCAGGATGATCACGCCGATGAGCACACTGCCGAACACGGCCAGCGGGATCATGCCCGCGGCCAGCACGATGCCGGCGGCAATGGACCAGAACAGGAAGGCGATGTCCAGCGGCTCCTTGATGGCGGTGCGGAAACGGACGATGGACAGGGCGCCCACCATACCGAGAGACAGCACCACGTTGGACGTGACCGCCAGGATCACCAGCGTCGTGATCATAGTCAGCGCGACAAGGGTCACGCCGAAGCTGGAGGAATACATGACGCCGGCGTAGGTCTTCTTGTAGATGAAGAAGATGAACAGGCCCAGGCCGAAAGCCAGCGCCATGGCCAGCACCATGTCCAGGACGCTGACGGCGCCCACGTTTTCCAGAAAGCTGGATTTGAAAATGTCATTGAATGTCATAGCTGATGGTCTCCTTTGTTAACCGTATATTCTGCACTGTGCGTACTTGGAAAAGGCGCCGACGCGCCGGTTGGGCACCGAGACCGCGTCCCGGATGATCTCCGGCAGATAGGCGTCCCACTTCACCTCCAGGATGATGGGGGCGTCTCCGGCGGGAACGGTGATGCAGGCGGGATTGAGAAAGTCCGTGCTGTTCAGCCCCGTGCGGATGTTGTAGTCAAAGGTGACGCGGACGTTCCCCGGGCCGTAGACATAGGGCTCGCGGGTGTAATCCACGATGGTTTTCGGCCGCAGGCCCTGGGTTTTCATCTTGCAGTAGAGCTCCTGCACCAGGGGCCTGCCGCTGTCCATCATCCAGTCCAGCTCGCCGTCCACGATCTTCTGCGCCTCCTCGGCGGAGAGCGCGGCGTCAACCTTGGTGCCCAAACCGTTGCGGCGGCTCTTCTTCTCCAGGCGGATAAAGGAGGTATCGCCGTTATAGTAGCGGATGCGGAACTTTTCGCGCATGTTGACCCCGTCGATCTTTTCCCGCAGCGCCTTGTCGTTGGCGCTGTCAAAGTAGAGAGAGCGGATCAGATACTTTCCGCCGACGGCATGGCTGTCCGGCTTTGCCACCGCCTGCAGCCGCTGTCGGATGCAAAGCAGGTCGGTATAGCTGATCTCATGCTTCCACTCGTGCCGATAAGCCAGGTCCATTTCACTCACCTTCTTCCGTTTTCTGTATCTTACATCGGAAATCTGAAAATACCCTTAAAGAGAATATGACTATCTTGTTAATCATACACTTTTTAAGGCCCGTGCGCAAGCGGTATTTCCACCTGCGCACGGGCCTTTTGCCGACGGGATTATACTGGAACCTCATAAAAACCTTTCATCCCTGAAAGGTTTTTATTGCGCCGTAAACGGCGCAGAGGTTCTGTATGAGACGGATTTTCAGCGCCTTTGCGCTGATCATCCCGCGGGAATCGCGGCTTATCTGATTCAAGAATTGAATCAGATAACAGGATTACTCCCGGTTCTTCAAAATCTCCTGATGGCTGATCCGGCGGATGCGGCCCATCAGGAACAGGTGGATCAGGCCGTAGACCAGCATGGTCCCCGCGAAGAGCAGCGCGTAGATCCAGGGCTCAAAATGCAGATTGATGGCACAGGCCACGTTGGAGACCAGGAGCGGATACATGGCGTCCATCAGCAGCTTGGACAGCGGGATGGCCGCCGCGGTCCCCAGGGCGATGAGGATGGTGTTTCCGTCCAGAAAGAGTCTGCTGATCTCCCCCTGCCGGTAGCCGAAGGTCTTGAAGAGCGCGATGCTGTTGGCGGAGCGGTCCAGCATCACCTTCATCATCAGGTACATGACGATACCCATGATGGCGGCGGAGGCGACGATCATGGTAAAAACCATGCCCACCATGAGATTCACAAACACGTCGGCTGATTTGACAACGTCACTCTTGGTGCTGACGCTGTAGAGCCTGCCGGGATCGATATGCAGATCCCGGTCGGAGAAGACCACATTGAAATACTCGTCGTCCGCGCCGAACAGCTCCCGCATGCTGTCGATATCCATGAACACAAAGAAGGCCGGGGCGTAGGTCACCACGCTGTCCACCGTAAAAGCGTAGGCCCGGTCGTTCTGCTCGTCGTTGACCAGGAAGGCGTCCCCCTGCTTCAGGCCGTATTTCTGCGCCATGGCGGAGCTGATCTGCACCCGGTTCTGGCTCTTTTCAGGATTCACGTCAAAAAAGGGGTTGTTCTCTTCCAGGCCCAGGATGGTCACATCCATGTTGTAGCCCAGGGCCTCCTTCTTCATGGTCTCGGCATAGGCCGCCGTGCCGCCCGCCGGTACCTCTTCCTCCGGGTACTTATAAAGATACATATATTCGTAGCGGGTGTCGTTGATGTTGTCTTCTCCCACATGCGAACACATGACGTAGGCGTTAATGCCGATCATCATCAAAAGCAGACAGACAAAGATGCCCAGCACCACGCCCAGGGCGCTCCGCCCCTCCCGCAGCATCTGCCGCAGCTGAAAGCGGCGGATGAATCCCATGTCCTTCAGATCGAGCTCGGAGAAGTCCCGGCGCTTTTCCTCCCCGCGGATCATCTGCAGAGCGGGGACCGAGAGCTTTTTCCGGATCACGATCATGTTGACCAGCGCCGCGATGAGCGGCGGCATGACCACGCCGTAGAGCACCACGGGCAGCTCATAGACCGTGTCCAGGGTGGGAACGGAATAGTAGGCGTAGGAGTCCGCCGTCTGGAGGGGAACGCCCCAGTCGCTGTACCCGATCGCCGTACCCACAAGCCCTGCGGCAAAGCAGATCAGCACCGGCAGGGTCAGATAATGGCGCAGCAGATCACCGCGCCGCAGGCCCAGGGCATAGAGGGTGCCGATCACGCTGCGATCCTGCTCGATCCCGTGCATGACAAAGACCGAGATCACGTAGGCCAGCATGGCCAGGATGATCACCCCGGCGGCGAGGGAGGCGTACTTGTTGATGATCACGTCCCCCGCCGCGCCCCCCACGCGGGGATTGTCCTTTGCGGGGACAAAGCTGCGCAGGTTGCTCAGATCGGAGTCAAAGAACTTTTCCACCAGCTCCTCGATCACGTCCCGCAGCTCCGCCGAGCCGTCCGCCAGCTCCTTGACCCCGTCGGAGAGCTCATGCAGATCGTCCTTGCTCTCCTGGGTCAGAAAGGAGCTCAAAAGCGGATAGTCGCTGCCGCCCAATGCTTCCTCCAGTTCCTCCAGCGCGGCGGAGAGGTCGGCGTTTCCCTTGGCCAGATCCCTGGCTCCGTCCAGCAGCTCGTCCCGCTTGCCGAAGTTCTCCTTCCAGTACGCCTGGAAGAAGGGATCGTCCACCGCCTCCGGGCTGAAGCGAAAGCCCTTGAGGATTTCCTTGAGCTCGTCATGGCTTAGATTCCCGTCCAGCCGGTAGGCGTAGAGATACTCCTCCGACTGCAGGCTTCTCCCCGTCCCGGCGAGACTCTCATAGAGCGCATCCGTGACGAAGGCGGTGCCGAAGTTGACGCTGTCCACGGTGCTGTCCCCCATGGAGCGCAGCACGGAGTCATAGTCCGGCGTGGTCACCACGGCGCTGACCGTGAGCCTCTTTCCCGCCACCGTTACCGCATCGCCGGGAGCGAGGGCGTGCTCTTCACTGTAGCGCTTTTCCAGCGCGATCTGATTTTCCCCCGCCGGAAGACGCCCTGTCTCCACCTCCGCAAGGTCCATTTCCCGCCGCAGCCGGAAGACGCGCAGGATGCTGCCGTCCGGCAGGGTGTAATCCAGATAGAACATCTTTTCCAGCTTCAGCCCGCAGGTCTCCAGCAGCTCCGTCTCCCGCGCCGTCAGCGGGACAAAGACCGTAAACTGCCCGTCCTCCAGGCGGTTTTGCTCCTGGTGCTTCGCGGTGCCGATCAGGACGGTGTCCGCCGCGCCGAGCAGGCTCACGATCAGATACATGCTGAGCGTGATCACCAGGGCCAGCGCCAGATAGCGCAGCCAACTGCGGCCCAGCTCCCGCAGCATTTTTCTCCCCAGTATCCGCTGCATGTCACAGGTCCTCCAGCTGACTGGCGGAGAGCGGCGCGGGATTCTCATACGTCTCCACGATCCGCCCGTCCCGGATGGCAATGACCTTGTGGGCCATGTTCCGGATGGCGGTGTTGTGGGTGACCAGCAGAATCGTCGTCCCGTAATCCCGGTTGATCTGCTCCAGAAGGGTGAGGATCTCCCGGCTGGTTACGGAATCCAGGGCGCCGGTGGGCTCATCGCAGAGCAGCAGGCTGGGGTTTTTGATGACCGCCCTGGCGATGGCGCAGCGCTGCTGCTGGCCGCCGGAGAGCTGGGCCGGGAATTTTTTCTGGTGCTCTGTCAGACCCAGGGTCTGCAGCAGGGAGTCTATGGAAAGCGGCCTTTTGGACAGATACTGGCAGACCTGGATATTCTCCCGTACGGTGAGATTGGGGACCAGATTGTAAAACTGGAAGATGAACCCAAGCTTTTCCCGGCGGTATTCGGCCAGGGCGTTGGACTTCATGCCGCAGAGCTCTATTCCCTCCACCAGGATGGAGCCGCTGTCCGCGGTCTCCAGCGCGCCGACACAGTTGAGCAGCGTGGATTTCCCGGAGCCGCTGGGCCCCAGGATCGCGCAGATTTCCCCCGCCGCCAGCGACATGCTGACGCCGCGCAGCACCTGGGTATAGCTGCTGCCCTCGCCATAGCTCTTTTTCAAATCCCGAATCTCCAGATACATGTTCTTGTCCTCTTTCATCGGCGTTCTATTAGCATTTGCTAACCTCAAACCCCGGAAAAAGCCTTCCCATTGGGAGGCCGTACTGTAGTTAGCATTCTCTAACCATGCAGTATAGCATACGTCACACAATTTGAAAAGGGGCGAATCCGGAAAAACAGCAAAACCGGCGGAGCCGAAGCCCCGCCGGTCACAACGTTTGCACTTGTCTCAGCAGCCGCAGCCGCAGTCGCAGCCCTCGTCCCCGTGGCAGCCGGAGCAGCCCGCGCACCCGCCGGAGCAGCCGCCCTCCCCCATCAGGGGGAGCTGGCCGAGGATCAGCAGATCCGCCGCGTCGTCGGCGGAGCCGGCAAAGCCCGTGATGGGTACGATGCCGTAGCTCAGAAGCGCGGCCTTGGCCTCCGCGCCCATGTTGCCGGAGATCACCGCGTCGATGCGCTCAGAGCGCATCAGGTCCGCCATGGCCTGATGCCCGTGGCGGTCCGCGGTCTCCACGAGCTTTTTGGTGCAGCGGCTCACATCCGCCTCGGGATAATCGTAGATGGCGAAAAGCTCGGCATGGCCGAAGTGCTCGCCGATCTCACCGTCGTGATAGGCAACCGCAATGCGCATGTCAGACCTCCTTCTCGATGGCGTCCACCAGGGGGCTGACAAACTCACCGGTGATGGACTCCACCTCGCCGGCGTCCACCATGGCGGCGTAGACGGGGTCGATGGGCAGCCGCACATAGTGGGGGATCTGATACTGCTCGGCAAGCTCTGCCGCATGGCTCTCGCCGAAGATCGCGTGCTCCCTGCCGCAGTCGGGGCACTTGAAATAACTCATGTTCTCCACCAGGCCGATCACGGGAAGATGCATCAGCGCCGCCATGTGCACGGCCTTTTCCACGATCATGCCCACCAGGTCCTGGGGAGAGGTCACGATGACGATGCCGTCCACCGGCAGGGACTGGAAGACCGTCAGCGGCACGTCGCCGGTTCCGGGGGGCATATCCACGAACATGTAATCCACGTCTCTCCAGAGCACGTCTGTCCAGAACTGTGTCACCGCACCCGCGATGACCGGTCCGCGCCAGACCACCGGTTCCGTCTCGTTCTCAAGGATCAGATTGATGGACATGACCTGAAGACCGGTTTGCGTGGTCACGGGGATCAGGTACTGCTCGGTGCCGGTCGCGTGCTCATGAATGCCGAAGGACTTCGGAATCGAGGGGCCCGTGATGTCCGCGTCCAGCACGGCGCAGCTGTGGCCGCGGCGCTGCATCTCGGAAGCGAGAAGACTGGTGACGAGGCTCTTGCCGACGCCGCCCTTGCCGCTCACCACGGCAATGACTTTCTTTACGCTGGAATAGGGGTTCAGTTCTTTCAGAAAGCTCTCCGGCTTACGCTCAGAGCAGTTGGAACTGCAGCTGGAGCAATCATGATTGCATTCTGCCATTTTGTTGTATCATCCTTTCGCGGTTTTGTTCTAACCTGATCATTATAACAGAATTCCCGTTTTCGTCAATCACCCGCTTGATCCCCGTACGCAGATTCCCCGGCCGGGCCGGACCCGGACGGGGAATCGGTTCCTGTTTGATTCTGTTCCGTTCAGCTGCCGTCATAGACCACCTGGGCCTCGTCGCTGTAGAAGAGTGAAAGATACTCTTCCAGGGTGATCCCGAGAGAATGAATACTCCCGGCGATCCCTTCCCCGACGTAGCGGTAGTGCCATGGATGCCAGCCGAAGCCGGTGATTTCCTCTGTGTTCGGCGGATAACGCTGGATAAATCCGTACTTCCAGGCGTTCTCCTCCAGCCACAGCGCCGTCGGCGTCTCCGCCTGTCTCTCATCCGTCGCGCGGTATCCCCCGTCCACGATGTCCACCGCGAGGCCAAGCTCATGCTCGCTGCGTCCCGCCGCGGCAATCACCTTCGAGACCTCCGCTTCTGCCTCTTCCGGGCTCCGTCCTTCATCCACCAGCTGCTGGAACCG
>JBGUNL010000096.1:0-8268 GCA_045117295.1 Candidatus Limivicinus sp. | reverse complement strand
TCCTTCTGACAAGCCGGATAAGACAAAAGCACTCCGCAAAAAATGCGGAGTGCTTTTGTATGAGTTGGCCTGTAAGCCGGGTTCTGTTGAAAAACGACCATCTATCTAGCCCTGCCGTTGCCGACAGGATCAAGCCACCTCCAGAGGACGGCCGGGCCGGCCTTGTGTCCTCATACCACGGTGTTGCTCCGGATAGAGTTTACAGCGTCCACATGTCTCCATGCGACGGGTGGGCTCTTACCCCACCTTTCCACCTTTTCCCCGCATACGCGAGGTAGTCTATTTCTGTTGCACTTGTCCGAGGGTTACCCCTGGCGGGCGTTACCCGTTATCCTTGCCCTGTGGAGCCCGGACTTTCCTCATGCACAGGCTTTCGCCTTGTGCCCGCGGTCGTTCGGCCAGCTCACGGTGGTTATTCTATCCATCTTTTCCGCGCAAGTCAAGAATAACTTGTAAATGGAAGCAAAACGCCGTATAATTAAACAGTTAGGATTGTGATAAGAGGTGTTGTGTTTGACTCTTTTGGAATATGTGGAGAGCATTCGGTCCAAGCGGATCGCGGTCGTCGGCATCGGCGTCAGCAATCTCCCGCTGATCGAGCTGCTGCTCTCTCACGGCTGCGACGTGACGGCCTGCGACATGCGCACCCGCGACCAGATGGAAGGCGAGGCCGAGCGCCTGGAGGCCATGGGCGCCAAGCTGCAGCTGGGCCCGGATTATCTGGAGCATCTGGACCAGGATATCCTGTTCCGCACGCCGGGACTGATGCCCTTTGATCCGCATCTGGAGGCGGCAAAGCAGCGGGGCAGTCTGATCACCTCCGAGATGGAGGTGTTTCTCCAGCTCTGTCCCTGCAAGGTGATTGCCGTTACCGGCAGCGACGGGAAGACCACCACCTCCACCATCATCGCAAAGCTGCTGGAGGCGGCCGGATATCGCGTCCATCTGGGCGGGAACATCGGCCATCCGCTCCTGTGCGAGATCCCGGAGATTCTGCCGGAGGACGTGGCGGTTCTGGAGCTCAGCTCCTTCCAACTGCACAGCATGAACTGCTGCCCGGATGTGGCGGTGGTTACCAACCTCACGCCCAATCATCTGGATAAGCACAGGGATTTTCAGGATTACATCGACGCCAAGCGCAGGATCCTGGAGAATCAGACGGAAAACTGCCGCCTGATCCTGAACCTTGACGACGCCCACAGCGCCTATTACGCCTCCTTTTCCCCCGCGGAAAAGAGCTGGTTTTCAGACAGGCAGGACGTGCAAAACGGTTCCATGCTCCGAAACGGCACGCTCTGCCGCGTAAAGGCAGGGGAATGCCGGGAAGTTCTTCCCGCGGCGGAGATCAAGCTTCCCGGGGAACACAACGTGCTGAACTATCTGGCCGCGTTTGCTGCGGTGGAGGGCATGGTCTCCGACGAGATCTGCGCCCGGGTGGCCAGGTCTTTTGCCGGGGTGGAGCACCGGCTGGAGATCGTGCGGGTACTGGACGGGGTCACCTATATCAACGACTCCATCGGCACCAGCCCCACGCGCACCATTGCCGGGCTTCACGCCATGAAGACCAAACCCATCGTCATTGCCGGGGGATATGACAAGCACATCCCCTTTGAGGAGCTGGGCGACGCCTTCTGTCAGTTTGCCAAGGCGCTCTTTCTCACCGGGGACACGGCGAAGAAGATCCGCAGCGCTGTATGCGGTTCTTCCCTGTATGCCGGAAGCGGCCTTCCCATCACCATGGAGGACGATTTTGAACAGGCGGTTCTGGATGCCGCGGATGCGGCAGAGACGGGTGACGTGGTGCTGCTGTCCCCGGCATGTGCTGCATTCGATCACTTCAAAAACTTTGCCGAGCGCGGCAAGACCTTCAAGGCCATTGTCAATGGCCTGCAAGCTAAAACAGCGGAGTAAGAGATGAAGATTTCCGATATCAGACCAGAAGTATATGAGATGGCGGCGCACGCCCAGGGGCGGCTTGTCGCGCGCTTTGGAGAGATTGACGCCGTCGCCGAGCGGAACACTCGCAAGGTGATGGAGGCCTTCCAGAACAACCGCGTGTCCGACGCCTGCTTTGCCGGGACCACCGGCTACGGCTATGACGATCTTGGCAGGGAAGTGCTGGATAAGATCTATGCCGAGATTTTTCACACGGAATCGGCCCTGGTGCGCCTGCAGTTTGTCAACGGAACCCACGCCCTGACGGCGGCCATGTTCGCCCTGGCAAAGCCCGGTGAGAAGATCCTCGCCGTCACCGGCACGCCCTATGACACCCTGCGCACGGCCATCGGCATTTCGGGCAATGCATTCGGGTCCCTGCAGTTTTACGGCATCGAGTACGGCCAAGTGGATCTTACGGCGGAAGGACTTCCGGATTATGATGCGATCACCGCCGCGGTTCGGGACAAGAAGGTCTCCGGCGTCATGATTCAGCGCTCTCGCGGCTATGAGGACCGCAAGGCGCTGACGGTTGCGGAGATCGGCAAAATCGTGGAGACCGTGAAAGCCGTCAATCCCGCCGTCTCTGTGATGGTGGACAACTGCTACGGCGAGTTTACCGACGTTCTGGAGCCCACGGATGTGGGCGCCGATCTCATCGCCGGGTCCCTCATCAAGAACCTGGGCGGCGGAATCGCCCCCACGGGCGCCTATGTGGCCGGCAAAAAGGAGTTGGTGGAGCGCGCCGCCATGCGGCTCACCACCCCCGGCATAGGGGGCGAGTGCGGCTCGACCCTCGGCAACAACCGGCTCCTGTTCCAGGGCCTTTTCCTCTCGCCCCATGTGGTGGCCCAGGCGCTGAAAACCGCCTGCTTCTGCGCGGCCATGATGGATGAGATTGGGATCGAGTCCTCGCCTTCGGCGCTGGAAGAGCGCTCCGATATCATCCAGATGGTAAAACTCGGCTCCCCGGAGAACATGAAGCGCTTCTGTCTGGGCATTCAGGCGGGCGCGCCGGTGGACTCCTATGTGACGCCGGAGCCCTGGGAGATGCCTGGCTATGACTGCCCGGTCATCATGGCGGCCGGTTCCTTTATCCAGGGGTCTTCCATTGAGCTCTCTGCCGATGGCCCCATGCGCGAGCCGTACATCGCCTATATGCAGGGCGGCCTGACCTATGAGTCTGGCAAGCTGGGGATCATGATGGCCGTCAGCGCCATGCTGGACGCGCAAGACTAAGCGCATATCCCACGCATGGGCAGCATACCATGCACGGGGGAGGTGAGCCCGTGCACGCCTGGCGCAAACACCGGAAGCAAAACTATGTCTACTCCAGCGGGGGCGGTTTCCCGGCGCAGAAAAAGCCGATCCGCGCCGCCCTGCTGCTGACGCTGGCCGCGCTGTGCCTTTTCCTTACCGGCGCCGCCATGTTCCTGAAAAACATCTCCTGCCGGATCGCGGTCTCGGACGCCAGCGATATCGTCACAGTCCAGATCAACAACGCCATCGCCGAAGTCATGGCCGAGCAGGAGTATGACGAGGAGAGCTTCGTCCGCTTTGAGAAAAACGCGGCAGGCGAGGTGACGGCCATCAGCAGCAACATGGCCCGGATCAACGCTCTCTCGGCGGAGATCCTGGACAAGGTGGTGGGGGCCACGGAGAACCGGACCCTGCGTGTCAGCATTCCCCTGGGAAATCTCACCGGGATCAGCCTGCTGATGGGCCGCGGGCCGGGTGTACCGGTCCAGATCCTCATGCTGACGTCCTCCCGGGTGGAGTTTCAAAACAACATTGTGACAGCCGGCATCAACCAGACCAAGCACCAGATCAATTTGGAGGTCATGGTGGATATCGACATTCTCATTCCCTGGGGCACAGAGAGCGCCCAGGTGGTTACCCAGCTCATGATCGCGGATACCGTGGTGGTGGGCAAGGTGCCGGAAACCTATTTGAACATGCAGTAAAGGAGACGCTATGGACGCACAGAAAGAGATCATCAAGCTGCGGCGGGAGCTGGAATACCACAACAAGCTGTACTATGTGGACGACGCGCCTGTCATCTCCGACTATGAATATGACATGCTGATGCAGCGGCTGAAGGCCCTGGAGGCGGAGCACCCGGAGCTGGTGACGCCGGATTCCCCGACCCAGCGCGTGGGCGGCCAGGCGCTCAGCAAGTTTGAGACGGTCCGTCACCAGGTCCCGCTGGAGAGTCTGACCGACGTCTTCTCCCTGGATGAGCTCTATGCCTTCGGTGAAAGGATGGATTCCCTGGTTGCAGGGGAGCACGCCTACACAGTGGAGCCGAAGATCGACGGGCTCTCCATGTCGCTGGAATATGAAAACGGCGTCTTTGTCCGGGGCGCCACCCGGGGCGACGGTCTGGTGGGCGAGAACGTGACAGAGAATCTCCGCACCGTGCGCTCGCTCCCGCTGCGGATTGAGAACGCGCCCGAGCGTCTGATCGTCCGGGGCGAGGTCTATATGTCCAAAGCCGTCTTCCGGGAGCTGAACGAGCAGCGGGAAAAGAACGGCGAGCAGCTGCTGGCCAATCCCCGCAACGCCGCAGCGGGGTCCATGCGGCAGCTGGACCCCAAGGTGGCGGCCTCCCGCAAGCTGGACATGATCTGCTTTAATCTGCAGTACAGCTCCGACGGGGGCTACACCAGCCACGCCCAGACCCTGGACGCCATGAAAGCCATGGGCTTTCCCGTGGTGCCGTACAAGTTGTATCACAAAATTGGGGACTGTGTGCAGCGCATCCAGTGGCTGGGCGAGCACCGGGACGAGCTGGCCTACGACATGGACGGTGCCGTCATCAAGATCGATTCTCTGGCACAGAGGGAGACGCTCGGCAGCACAGCCAAGGCACCCCGCTGGGCGGTGGCCTTCAAATATCCGCCGGAAAAAAAGGAGAGCAAGGTCCTGGACGTGGTGGTGCAGGTGGGCCGCACCGGGGTTTTGACGCCCAAGGTGATCGTGGAGCCTGTGCGCCTGGCCGGAACCACGGTTTCCGCCGCGACGCTGCACAACCAGGATAACATCGATCGGCTGGATCTGCGCATCGGGGACACGGTGCTGCTGCAGAAGGCGGGGGAGATCATTCCGGAGGTGCTCTCCGTCAACAGGGACAAGCGCCCCGACTGGGCGGTGCCATTCGTGATGCCCTCCATCTGTCCGGAGTGCGGCTCACCCGTGGTGCGCGACGAGGACGGCGTGGCCCTGCGCTGTACCAGCCCCGAGTGTCCTGCCCAGCGGCTGCGAAACATCGCGCACTTTGCCTCCCGCGAGGCCATGGACATTGAAGGCCTGGGCATCTCCGTGTGTGAGAGTCTCATCAACAACGGTCTGGTGAAATCCGCCGCTGATCTCTATTATCTGGAAAAGGAGCAGGTGGCGGCGCTGGACCGTATGGGCGACAAGTCCGCGGAAAATCTGCTGCGCTCCCTGGAGAACAGCAAGCAGGCGGGTCTTGCACGGCTGCTGTGCGCCTTTGGCATCCGCCAGGTGGGCCAGAAGGCGGGCAAGGTTCTGGCGTCACATTTTGCCGACCTGGACGCGCTGATGGCCGCAACGGCGGAGGAGCTTACCGCGATCCCGGATATCGGCGGCATCACAGCGGACTTTATTCTGGAGTGGTTCAGCCTGCCTCAGTCTCAACATCTGATCGGCAGACTGCGCCAGGCGGGCGTGGACTTTACCAGCCACGAGGAGAAAAAGGACGACCGTTTTGCGGGGATGACCTTTGTGCTGACCGGTACACTCTCCAACTACACCAGAGACGAGGCCTCCGCCATCATTGAGAGCTTTGGCGGCAAAGCCTCCGGCTCCGTCTCCAAGAAGACAAGCTATGTGCTGGCAGGGGAGAACGCGGGCAGTAAGCTCACCAAGGCCGAAAGTCTCGGCATTCCGATCCTTACGGAAGAAGAATTTGCAGCTATGATTCAGTGACGAAAGGCGGAGCGTCAAGCTCCGCCTTTCACCGTTTCGCACCTCACGGAATATGATGGACTGCAGCGAATCCCGAACCGAGGAGGAATCCCATTGAGTTGCAATCCGTCTGAAAAGAATTTCCGGAACGGCCTGCTCCCGGGCGCCCGCGCGCCCCTGGCCATGGCCTATGTTCCAATGCAGGAATCAGCCTCTCCCGCCTATGACAGCGAAGAGGCGCTGAAGCGCGGCACGTTGTTTCCCGGGCTTGACCTGCCCTTTATGAATCTGGTCAACGAGAAAACACCCCCTTCGCCCATGACCGAGCTGATGGCCATCGACTTTGTCACCGATGAGCTGGAGCTGTATCTGGACACCCACGCGGACGACGAGGAGGCTTTCGCATTCTATCAGAGCTTCCTTGCCCTGCAGAAGGAAGCGCACGAGCGTTTTGCGCGCCGTTTCGGCCCCATCTGCCAGAGCGATATGCTGGGCATGAATGAATACGCCTGGCTGAAGGCCCCCTGGCCATGGGAGTATCAGGGGAGAAGGGAGTGAGCGGAGATGTTTGTCTATGAGAAAAAGCTGCAGTACCCGGTGCGGATCCGGAACACCAATCCCGCTCTGGCCAAGTTCATTATAACACAGTACGGCGGACCGGATTGCAAAAACCGATAATCAGAACATAAAAAATAAATCGAGGCGGTGGGCGGGTTTGTTGTAGACGATATGGGAGAGGATGGAGCGGAGAGCGGCGTTTTTCTCGGCCTCGGTGGCGTCGGGGCTTTTCAGGAGCTCCAGGACGTCGGCGGTTTTCTGCTTCATGTCGGCGGGGCGGATCAGCGCCGCCTCCGCGTCGGTTTCGGCCTGGGCCTGCTCCGCGCGCAGCTGCTCCATGCCGTCGGTGAGCTTTGCTTTCTTCCGGGCGTACTCTTCCAGCGTGTCGACGCCGGCCTCGTACGCCTGCTGCACCCGGCGGAGCTTCAGCTCCTCCACGGCGATCAGATGGGCGTAGTCCTTTTTGGGCTTCGGGATCATTCGCGGGGCGAGCGGGAAGACGCCGGACTCCAGGCAGCTCTCCAGCGCCGCGATCACGGCGCGGTTTGCCTTGGCAATGGACAGAGAATGAGAGACGGTGCAGCTGCCGTGGCCGTATTGATGACACTGCATGGACGGGCAGGCCGTGGACAGCATGACCAGCGTGGAATTGCAAGAGGAGCAGCGGACCAGGCCTTTGAGCATCCACTCCACCGACTGCTCGTGCCGGGTGTAGGGGGTGGCCTGGGCGCGGCGCTGGAGCTTGACCTGCACGGCGTCAAAAACCTCCTGAGAGACAAGGGGCTCAAAGCCGCCGTCGATCAGGACGGCGTTGTCGCTCTGCTCGCCGTGCACATAGTCGATCTTGCCGTCCCTGCTCCAGCGGATCTTCCCGATATACACGGGATTCTGGAGGATATACCTGATCCAGCGGTTGGAGGGGGAGGAGCCGCGGCGCGTTCGGACGCCGGCGGCGGCGAGATCAGAGGCGATGGCGCGCATGCCCTTGCCGGAGAGGTAGTCCGCGTAGATCTGACGAACTGTGTCCGCGTGCTCGTTTGGGACATACGTCTTGCCCTGCACGGAGTAGCCGAAGGAGGGCACCGTCACGATCTCGGCGCGGCTGATCTTCTCGGCCATGCCGCGCTTGACCTCACCGGAGAGCCGAATGGAGTAAAATTCATCCATCCACTCAATGATGCGCTCGATCAAAGAGCCGAAGGGGGAATCGTCCACCGGCTCAGAGATTGAAACAACCTCCACGCCGAGCTTTGACAGCATGGATTTATACACAATGCTCTCCTCCTGATTCCTGGCGAACCTGGAAAACTTCCAGACCAGGATCACGGAGAAGGGCTTTTCTTTTTCTTTGGCAAGGCCGATCATCTGCTGGAAGGCCTTGCGTTTTTTTGCAGATCGGCCGGAGACGCCGTCCTCCACAAAGACGAACTCCGGCGGGACGTCCATGTCGTGGGCGGCGGCGTATTCCCGGATCAGCTTCAGCTGAGAGTCCAGGGAGTATTCGTCCTGGCGCTCCGTGGAAACGCGGACATAAGCCGCAGCGGTTTTCATGAGATCACCGCCTCGGAAGATGCCGACAGAGCAGACTTTGCGTCTGAAATGAGCTGGAGATACTCAGCTTCGCTTATGATCTTAACAGGCTTACCAGCAGCGGACAGGGACTCCGCTTTTCTGAGTTTTCTTTCCAACGCCCAGTCGGGAAGATCAGAAACGTCCCCTTTGACAAGATATGAGGTCTTACCGTTAGGCTCTTTTGCTTGGACAAGGGCGCCGACGGAAATGGCCAGCTTTTCCATCGCTTCGCGATCTAGAGAGAAAGAACCAGTAAAGCAGAATCTTTGTTCC
>JBGUNL010000095.1:0-15268 GCA_045117295.1 Candidatus Limivicinus sp. | reverse complement strand
GCCCGCCCTGACGGACGATCTGCTGGTGAAGGTCTGCTCCTACATCACCGACCCCGTCACCACCACCGACGAGCTGATCCCCTCCGGTGAGACTTCCTCCTACCGCTCCAACCCCGAGCGCCTCAGCGAGTTTGCTCTCTCCCGCCGCGATCCCCAGTATGTCTCCCGCTCCAAGGTGCTGCGCCAGGCCGAGCGCGACCGCCGCGCCGGCAAGGGTCTCTCCGACGAGATCAAGGCCGTGTATGCCGCCTTGGAGAAGGCCGGCCTGAAGGTCGATCCCGAGGGCACCGACATCGGCTCCACCATCTTCGCCAACATGCCCGGCGACGGCTCCGCCCGCGAGCAGGCGGCCTCCTGCCAGCGCGTCATGGGCGCCTCCGCCAACTTTGCCAAGGCCTACGCCACCAAGCGCTACCGCTCCAACTGCATCAACTGGGGCATGACCCCCTTCCTGGTGCAAAATCCCGAGGTCTTTGAGCTGGGCGACTACATCTTTGTCCCCGGCCTTCGCAAGGCGATCCTGGAGAAGAACGACGACATCACCGCCTACGCCGTCAAGCCCGACGGCACGGTCACCAAGTTTGCCTGCTCCATCGGCGCCCTGACCGATCCCGAGCGCCAGATCATCGTGGACGGCTGCCTCATCAACTACTACCGCAACAACTGATCCTTTCTCTTTCCCGAAAGCCTCGCGGTTCAGCCGCGGGGCTTTTTTGCGCCCGCGCATCAGATAGCCCTTGCAAAGCCGGGCAAAATTCCGTACAATGGAAGCGGAAAACTTCGTCCATTTTCAGGTTTGACCACGAATCAGGAAGGAGAAGCCATGGCGCTGCATATCGTTGCGGAGGCAAACCGCTGCCTCAACTGCAAAAACCCCATGTGTCAGAAAGGGTGTCCCGTGCACACCCCCATCCCCACCGTGATCCAGCTGTTCAAGGAAAACCGCCTCATGGAGGCCGGGGAAATGCTCTTTGACAACAACCCCCTCTCCGCCGTCTGTGCCATCGTCTGCAACCACGAGAAGCAGTGCGCGGGCAACTGCATCCGCGGGCGCAAGGACACCCCCGTCCACTTCTCCAGCATCGAGGCTTACATCTCCGACATGTATCTGGACCGCATGACGGTCCCCACTCCGGAGAAAAAGGACAAGAAGGCGGCGGTCATCGGCTGCGGCCCCGCGGGCATGACCGTGGCCATCCAGCTGGCCCGCCAGGGCTACCCCGTCACCATCTTCGAGTGGAAGGGCAAGATCGGCGGTCTGCTGCAGTACGGCATCCCCGAGTTCCGCCTGCCCAAATCCACCCTGGACCGCTACCAGGCCCGCATGGAGGAGCTGGGCATCACCGTGCGCACCAACACCACCATCGGCTCGGTGCTGATGATCGACAATCTGTTCCGGGACGGGTACAAGTCCATCTTCATCGGCACCGGCGCCGAGAAGCCCCGCACCCTGAACATCCAGGGGGAGAGCCTGGGCAACGTGCACTTCGGTCTCAACTACCTGGCCAACCCCCAGGGCCACAGGCTGGGGGACACCGTGGCCGTCATCGGCATGGGCAACGCCGCCATGGACGTGGCCCGCACGGCCCTGCGCCACGGCTCCCGCCATGTGACGCTCTACGCCCGCAGCAAGAACGTCACCGCCTCCTCCAGCGAGGTGGCGTACGCGGAGCTGGACGGGGCGGAGTTCGTCTTCGGCATGCAGATCGAAAAAATCACCGACGAGGGGCCGGTTTTCAAGAAGGCCATCTTTGACGAAAACGACCAGATCGTAGGCTACGAGGATGAGCCCGTGCAGGTGCACGCCGACTCCACCGTCATCTCCATCAGCCAGGTGCCCCGGGGCAAGCTGGTGCGCACCACCGAGGGGCTCTTCGCCGGCGAGCGGGGCACCCTGCTGGTGGATGAGAATTACATGACCACCAAGCCCGGCGTCTTTGCCGCGGGCGACGTGATCACCGGGGCCAAGACCGTGGTGCACGCGGTGGACGGGGCCAAGAAGGCCGCCGAGGCCATGATCCGCTACATGGAGCAGGCCTGAACCCCCATCCGCAGAAAAGGGCCAGCCTACCGAAAGGAAGACTGGCCCTTTTCTGTCCATGCAAGAAACGCGAAGCCGGCCGCAGTCTGTGATTCCGACTTGCAACCGTGGCGCGGCTGTCATATAATATAACCAAGCAGGTTTCTTTTTCCTGCGTGGGAACACAGGGGGAGGGCGCAATGGAAAACAGAAAGAATCGGACCACGCTCATCGCGGCCGTCGGCGGGATCGCCCTGGTGATCATCCTGGTCTTCGGCACCATCTGGGTGGGGCACAGCGCCAGGAAGGACACGGAATCCGCCGTCCACTCGGTCAGCCTGCTGTACCTGGGGGAACTGGCCGGCCGCCGCGAACAGGTGGTGGCGGAGAACATGAAGAAGAAGATCGACGTCATCGATACGGCGCTGGAGCTGATGACGGCGGACGATCTCAGCGACCTGGAGCATCTGCAGGCCTATCAGGCGAAGATGAAGCGCCTCTTCGTGCTGGAAAAGTTCGCCTTTGTGGACACGGACGGGCTGATCTACACCTCCCTCGGCACCCAAAACGACATCGACCAGTACCTGTTTGACTATCAGACTCTTTCCGGGCCGGAGATCTCCATCAAAAATCTGGAGAGCTCGGACAAGAAAGTCATCATCGCGGTGCCCGTCCACATGTCCTTCCAGGGCAAAGAGCTGGTGGTCTGCTTCATGGAAATCGACATGCGGGAGATGCTCTCCGGCGTCTCCTTGGACGCCCAGGCGGGCGGCACCACCTTCTGCAATATGTACACCAGCGGCGGCATCGCCCTGACCGACACCGTGCTGGGGGGCCTGGCCGAGGAGGACAACCTCCTGGAGGCCCTGGCCCACGCGGACTACGAGCCCGGCTATTCCCTCGAAAGCGTGGTGCGGGACTTCCGCGAGGGCAAGCAGGGCGTGGTGAGCTTCACCTACAACGGCATCCGCGAGACGCTCACCTATGTGCCGGTGACAGGGACGGACTGGCTTTTGACCTACCTGATCCGGGAGCACGTCATCAGCGAGAGCATCAGCACCGTCTCCAGTGGCATCATCCGGCGCAGCATGATCCAGACCGCGCTGACCATGCTGGTGCTGCTGGGCATGTTCGGTTTCATCTTCCAGCAGGCCCGCCGCAACGCGCAGCTGACGCTGGAAAAGGAGACTGCCGATGCGGAAAACCGCGTCAAGCAGGAGGAGATGGCGCGGCAGCTGGCCCTGCAGAACGAGCTGCTGGAGCAGAAACAGCAGCAGGAAGAACAGACCCGCATGATCACGGCCCTGGCCTCGGACTACTGGAGCGTCTACTATCTGGATCTGGACTCGGACGAGGGTGTGTGCTACCAGGCCCATGAGGATTTGGAAAACGGCTTCAAGGAGGGAGAACGTTTCAAGTATCTCGCCGCCGTGACTGCCTATGCCAAAGCCAACATCAAAGAGGAATACGTCGAGGAGTTCCTGCAGTTCATTCAACCGGAGAACGTCAAGGCCAGGCTGAAGGAGCGCCGGGTCATCGCCTGCCGCTACATGGTGCACCGGCACGGCCGGGACACCTGGGAGGAGGTCCGCTTCGCCGGCGTGCGCCGCCCGGAGGACCGGAAGGACCACCTGGTCCACGCCGTGGGTGCCTGCTTTGTGGACGTGGACCAGGAGACCCGGAAGACCATGGAGCAGAACCAGGCCCTGCAGGAGGCCCTGCGGGAGGCGGAGGCCGCCAACAAGGCCAAGACCGCCTTCCTCTCCAATATGAGCCATGAGATCCGCACCCCCATGAACGCTATCATCGGGCTGGACAACATCGCCTTGAACGACCCGGCGATCTCCGCCCAGACGCGGGAGCACCTGGAAAAGATCGGCACCTCCGCCCACCACCTGTTGGGGATCATCAACGATATCCTGGACATGAGCCGCATCGAGTCCGGGCGCCTGACCATCAAGAACGAGGAGTTCTCTTTCTCCAAGGCGTTGGAGCAGGTGAACACCATCATCAGCGGCCAGTGCCGGGACAAGGGTCTGAACTACGAGTGCCGCACCCGGGGCCAGATCGACGAGTATTATATCGGCGACGACATGAAGCTCAGGCAGGTGATGATCAACATCCTGGGCAACGCCGTGAAATTCACGCCGGAGGGCGGCACCGTGTCCTTTGACATTGAGGACGTGGCCCGCATAGACAACAAGGCGACCCTGCGCTTTACCATTGCCGACACCGGCATCGGCATGAGCAAGGAATACCTGCCGAAGCTCTTCGAACCCTTCAGCCAGGAGGATTCCTCCACCACCAGCAGGTACGGCAGCACAGGCCTGGGCATGCCCATCACCAGGAGCATCGTGGAGCTGATGAACGGCAGCATCGAGGTGGAGAGCGAGAAGGGCAAGGGCACCACCTTCTTCGTGACCGTGACGCTGACCCAGGCCGACCACCTGGCGGCGAAAGAAAGCGACATCGAGCTGCGCCCCCACGAGATGAGCGTGCTGGTCATCGACGACGACCGCATCGCCCTCGAGCACGCTCAGGTCATCCTGGGCCAGGCGGGCATCAGCTGCGAGACGGTGACCTCCGGCGTCGAGGCGCTGGAGATGGTGAAGATGCGCCACGCCCGCCGGGAGGATTACAACCTGATCCTGGTGGACTGGAAGATGCCGGCGATGGACGGCGTGGAGACCACCCGGCAGATCCGCGCCATCGTGGGCCCGGACACCCCCATCATCATTCTGACCTCCTACAACTGGGAGGACATTGAGCACGAAGCCCGCCGGGCCGGCGTGGACACCTTCGCGGCAAAGCCCCTGTTTGCCGGCACGGTGATGGACGAATTCCGGGAGGCCTTCAAGAAAAAGAACGCGCGCCTGGTGCGGGAGACGGCGGATCTGAAGGGACGCCGCGTCCTGCTGGCCGAGGACGTCATGGTCAACGCGGAGATCATGATGATGGTCCTCTCCATGCGGGAGATGGAGGTGGAGCATGCGGAGAACGGGCGCATCGCCGTGGAGATGTTCCGCAGCCATCCCCAGGGTTATTACGACGCCATCCTCATGGACATGCGCATGCCGGAGATGGACGGTCTGGAGGCCACCCGGACGATCCGGGAGATGGATCGTCCGGACGCCAAAACCATCCCCATCATCGCCCTGACCGCCAACGCCTTCGACGAGGACGTGCAGCGCAGTATGCAGGCGGGGCTGGACGCCCACCTTTCCAAGCCCGTGGAGCCGGACAATCTGTTCTCCACGCTGGAGAGCCTCATCGCCCCCTGAGATCAGCATCCGTGCGAAAAGACGCCCCCATCGTGCGGGGCTCCTGACAGAAAACCGGCGAGAAGGCGGACAGTCCGCCTCTCGCCGGTTTTGCGTGCAAAGTCCGCCTTCCTCCCCTGTTTTGCCGTTTCCCGGCGCTTTTTGTTTTTTCCTGTTGTGCCGCTTTCCCTTTTGTGCTATTGTCTTGTCAAGAGGAATCATCCGCCCGTGAACCGCCGCCCCGTGCGGGCGGTCTGCCGGGAGAAGGGAGGGACGCCGCGTGCTCTGCACCCACTGCTTTCGCGAAATGAATACGGACGGTCCCTGCCCCCACTGCGGCTTTGACGGGCGCGAACAGGAGAGCCGCTACCCCCTGGCCCTGCGCCCCGGCTCCATTCTCAACGGGCGCTATACCGTGGGGCGCGTGCTCGGCCAGGGCGGCTTCGGCATCACCTATATCGCCCTGGACGACAGGACGGGCAGCCGCGTGGCCATCAAGGAATACCTGCCGACGGAGTTTGCGGGCAGGGCCGGCGGCAGCTCCATGGTGCAGGTCTACTCCGGCGAGCGGCGCGACAACTTTGCTTACGGCATGGAGCGCTTCCTGGACGAGGCCAGGACCCTGGCGGAGTTCATCGGGGACGCGCACATCGTCCGCATCTACAGCTATTTTGAGGAGAACGCCACCGCGTACTTCGTGATGGAATACGTGGACGGCACCCCCCTGAACAAATACATGGAGAGCGTCGGCGGGCGGCTGAGCGTGGAGGATGCCGCCGCGCTGCTGCTGCCGCTGATGGATTCCCTGGGGCACGTCCACGCCAAAGGCGTTGTCCACCGGGATATCGCCCCCGACAACGTGCTGATCGAACACGGCCGGTCCGCCAAGATCATCGACTTCGGCGCCGCGCGCTACTCCACCGGCGAAAAGAGCAAGAGTCTGGACGTCATCCTCAAGCACGGCTTTGCTCCCATGGAGCAGTATACGCGCCGCGGGCGGCAGGGCCCCTTCACCGACGTCTACGCCATGGCCGCCACCTTCTACTTCGCCATCACCGGCAAGGTCCCGCCGGAGCCCATCGACAGGCTCTACGACGATCCCCTCGCCGCGCCCAGCGCCCTGGGCGTGAAGATCAGCGACGCGGCGGAGGCCGTGCTCTTCAAGGCCCTGGAGGTCCCGGCCCAGCAGCGCTACCAGAGCATGGCGGAATTTCACCGGGATATGGAGGCCGCCCTCACGGCCGACCGGCTGGGGAGAGAGCAGCGGGAGCGCGAGGCGCGCCGGGAGCAGGAGCGGCTGGACCGGGAGCAGAAGGACCGGGAGCAGAGAGCAGAAGCCGAGCGTCTCCAACAGGAGCAGAGAGCGGAAGCCGAACGCCTCCGGCAGGAGCAGAAGGCGGAGGCCGAGCGGCTCCGGCGCGAGGAAAAGGAGCGCGCGGCCCGCGAGAAGGCCGAGCGCAAAACCAGGGCTCAGGCCGAGCGGGCAGCCAGAAAGACCGCCGCGGCCAGGACGGCGGCTGAACCGTCCGCCCCGCAGCACAAGAAAAAATCCGGGCTGCCGCTGATCCTGGGCGCCGCGGCCCTTGTCGTCGCCGCACTGGTCTTCGTTTTCACACGGGGCGGCCGACCGGCCTCCCCCGCCCTTCCGGAGCCTTCGGCTGCTGCCAGCGCCGAAGCCAGCGTATCCGAGGCGGTCTCCGCCGCGGAAGAGGCCACGGAGGAAGCGGCAGCCGCCGTCTCCGGTCCCTATCGCCCCGGGGCGGAGCTGCTGCTGGCCGGAACAGACCTGCACGGCCCCTGCGAGGTGGACGACTGGACCGAGGTCGTGAAGGTCTTCTCCGCCGGCGGCTTTACCCTGGGCGTGCGCCGGGACGGCACGGCCCTGGCCACGGGCGCGAATATGTACGGGCAGTGCAATGTCTCCGACTGGACCGATCTCACGGACATCACCGGCGGCTGGGCCCACACCCTGGGCCTGCGCTCCGACGGGACGGTGGTCGCCACGGGCAACAACGTCTACGGCCAGTGCAATGTTTCCGACTGGAGCGACATCGTCGCCGTTGCGGCCGGCGGCTGGTTCTCCCTGGGCCTGCGCGCGGACGGCACCGTGGTCTCCACAGGAGATCTTCTTATCATGGGATGGAGGAATATCAAGGCTATCGCGGCGGGCAACAACTTCTTCCTCGCCCTGGACAACAATGGTACGGTCTACGCCGGGGGCTCCAACGAATTGAACCAGCTGGACGCCGACGGCTGGCAGGATATCGTCGCCATCGACGCCAGAGGCTGGCATGCCGTCGGTCTGAGACGGGACGGCACGGTCATCGCCTCCGGCGCCACGGGCGGCAATCGCCGCGACGTGGAGGGCTGGCGCGACATCACGTCCGTCTCCGCCGGGTATTACAGCACCGTCGGCCAAAGATCCGACGGCAGCCTCATCGCCACCGGCTGGAACTACTTCGGCGAGGACGAGCTGGACGACTGGCACGATATCGTCCAGTTCTCCGCGGGCGAATTCTGCACGGTGGGCCTGCGCGCGGACGGCACGGTCGTCGCCCGCGGCCAGGCGGCAAACGATTTCAGCGAGGCCGAGGCCTGGACCGGTCTCCGGCAGATCGCGGCCGGAGAGAACTTCCTGGTGGGCCTGAAAGGAGACGGCACCCTGGTCACGGCGGGCTCCAATGTCAACAGGCAGCGCGAGATCTCCGACTGGAGCGGCATCCGGGCCATCGCCGCCGGCGCCTTCCACACCGTCGGGCTGACCGAACAGGGCACTGTCCTGACCCAGGGCAGGCAGTCCTACCTGATGAATCAGAGTGCGGGAAACTGGCGGAACATCGTCGCCGTTGCCGCCGGGACCGATTTTACCGTCGGCCTGCGTGACGACGGCACCGTGGTCGCCGCCGGCGTCAACGACACCGGCCAGTGCAACGTCGGGTCCTGGCGGGACATCACCGCCGTCGCGGCGGGCCCCTTCCACACGCTGGGTCTGCGGTCAGACGGCACCGTGGTCGCGACGGGCGAGAGCCAGCGCGGCGAGTGCGCCGTGCAGGACTGGCGGGATATCGTCGCCATCGCCGCCGGGGAGTACTTCTCCGCGGGTCTGCGGTCAGACGGCACCGTCGTCACGGCGGGCGCCAACATCTTCGGCGAGTGCGACGTGCAGGACTGGACGGAGATCAAGGCCATCGCCGCGGGCCATCACCACCTGGTGGGACTGCGCGCGGACGGCACGCTGACGGCTGCCGGGCTCAACTTTGACGGGGAGTGCAATCTCGCGGGCTGGGACGACATCGCCGAGATCAGCGCCACGGGCTATTTCACCGCGGCCCGGCGCGATCTGCCCGGATCGGAGGACAACGCTCCCGCCGATTCCCCCGCCGACGCCCCCAACGACGCTCTCACCTTCTCCGCCACCTCGGGCGACGACATGTATGATTTTCTCCGGGATACGTTCTACCAGTCCGGCGGGACCTTCATCGCGGACGACGGGCGGCTGCTGGTGATCCATATGGATCGGGAATACGTGTTTTGTATGGCCGGGCTGGACCTCCGGGACAGCTACACCGTCAACAAGTCAGGCCGGGAAAACACCCTGGAATATGGGTGGAGCGTCCGTTTCGACAACGGGAAGCAGCGCTTTGAGGTGATGACCGTGAGCTGGCGCTTCCATCCCGGCCAGCCGGAGCAGCGCACGCTGGACGAGATGGACCATGCCCTGTACCGGGCCGACGGCATGGCGGAAGGCACGCGCTTTGAATATGTTTTAACGCCCGGCAGCGTTTCCATGTCTCACACCGACAGCTGCATCTTTTGGACCTTCACTCTCCCGGAAGGTGTGGACTTTGATCTGGCGAACGTCCATTCGTTCACCTGCACCGTCAACGCGGATGACGAGAGCGAATCGTGGACCACGCCGGCTATCGGGCACTGAGCCTTTGCGGGATCTTTCCGGAACAGCCGGACAGCTTTTCGCTGTCCGGCTGTACGTCTTCCCCGGGCTTTTGTGGATTGGAACCCGCTGTTGTCTTTTCCCGGTTTTTTGATATAATGAACTAATAGGGTAGTTTTCCCCGGGCTTGAACCTGTGCCCGGGAACGGACGGGAGTGAGACGCCATGACCTATTCCATCATCGGAATCCTTGCATCCCTGATCCTGCTGATCAACAACCGGGACATCCTGTGGGGGGCCCGGGGGCTGACGCCGGTGCAGCGGAATTACCGCCTGTTTCTGATGGGCGTGATGGCCTACTATGTGACCGACCTGCTCTGGGGCATTCTGGAGGCCAGGGGCTGGACCGCCGTCCTCTACGCGGACACGGTGGTGCACTTTGCGGCCATGGCCGCGGCGGTGATGCTGTGGACGCAGTACGTCATCTCCTACCTGGAGGGCGAGAGCGTCTTCAAAAAGCTCCTGTTCTATATCGGCCGCGCCTTCTTTGTCTTTGAGATCATCGTGATCCTGGTGAATTTCTTCACCCCCGTCCTTTTCCGCTTCGACGCCGACGGGGCCTACCATGCGGGCCTGGCCCGGTATCTGACCCTCGCCATTCAGATCCTCATGTTCCTGCTGACCTCGGCCTATACCCTGACCATCACCGCCCGGGCGGAGGGGACAAAAAAGCAGCGGCATCTGACCATCGGCCTGTTCGGCATCGCGATGGTCGCCCTGATCACCATCCAGGTCTTCTATCCCCTGATGCCCTACTACGCCATGGGCTACATGCTGGGCACCTGCGTGCTGCACAGCTTCGTGATGGAGGACGAAAAGGAGGAGTACCGCCTGGAGCTGGAGCGCTCCCTGGAGCGGGAGCAGGAGCAGAAGCAGGAGCTGGCGGAGAGCCGGGAGGCCCTGCGGGACGCGCTGTCCTCCGCCGAGCAGGCTAACCAGGCCAAGACGGCCTTTCTCTCCAACATGAGCCACGAGATCCGCACCCCCATGAACGCCATCATCGGGCTCAACAACATCGCCATGAACGACCCCAGCGCCAGCGACAGGGTCAAGGAGTATCTGGAAAAGATCGGCGCCTCCGCCCATCATCTGCTGGGGATCATCAACGACATCCTGGACATGAGCCGCATCGAGTCCGGGCGCATGACCATCCGGAAGGAGGAGTTCTCCTTCTCCAAGGCCCTGGAGCAGGTCAACACCATCATCATCGGCCAGTGCCGGGACAAGGGTCTGCAGTACGACTGCCAGATCAAGGGCACGATCGACGAAACCTACATCGGCGATGCCATGAAGCTCAAGCAGGTGATGATCAACATCCTGGGCAACGCCGTGAAATTCACACCGGAGGGCGGCTCCGTGCGGTTTCTGATCGAGGAGGGGCCCCGCTACGACCACATGGCCACCCTCAGGCTCATCATCCGGGATACCGGCATCGGCATGAGCAAAGAGTACCTGCCCCACATCTTTGACGCCTTCAGCCAGGAGGACTCCTCCTCCACCAGCCGCTACGGCAGCACGGGTCTGGGCATGTCCATCACGAAGAGCGTGGTGGAGCTGATGAACGGGCACATTGAGGTGGAGAGCGAGAAGGGGAAGGGCAGCACCTTCACCGTCACCGTCACCCTGGGCGAGTCGGACCGGAAACACGCGGAGGCCGAGGGCGGCGAGCTGGACCCGCGAAAGCTGAGCGTGCTGGTGATCGACGACGACCGCATCGCCCTGGAGCACGCGGAGATCGTCCTGAGCCAGGTGGGCATCCGCTGCGAGACGGCGGAGTCCGGCTGGGAGGGTATCGACAAGGTCCGCATCCGCCACGGCCGGCGGGAGGACTTCGACCTGATCCTGATCGACTGGCGCATGCCGGAGATGGACGGCATCGAGACCACCCGGGCCATTCGCGCCCAGGTGGGCAGCGAGACCCCCATCATCATCCTCACGGCATTCAACTGGGACGATATCGCGGACGAGGCCAAGGCCGCCGGCGTGGACACCTTCTCCCCCAAGCCTCTCTTCGCCGGCAGCGTGATGGAGGAATTTCGGGAGGCCTTCCGCCGCAAGAACGAGCGGCTGGCCGAGACGAAGGCGAACCTGGAGGGCCGCCGGGTGCTGCTGGCCGAGGACGTGATCATCAACGCCGAGATCATCATGATGGTCCTCTCCATGAAGGGCATCAACGCGGACCTTGCGGAAAACGGCCGCGTGGCCGTGGAGATGTTCGCCGGCCACGAGCCGGGGACCTACGACGCCGTTTTGATGGACATGCGCATGCCGGAGATGGACGGTCTGGAGGCCACCCGGGCCATCCGCGCCATGGACCGGCCGGACGCCGCGACCATTCCCATCATCGCCCTGACCGCCAACGCCTTTGACGAGGACGTGCAGCGCAGCATGCAGGCGGGTCTGAACGCCCATCTCTCCAAGCCGGTGGAGCCGGACGCCCTGTTTGAGACCCTGGAGAGTCTGATCCGATGACGGACCGCCGAAAAATGGAAAGCCCGAACCCAAGGGTTCGGGCTTTCCGCATTCTTTTTGTGTTTACGGCTTGTCAGCCGGGGTCTCCGGCGGGGCGTTCTGCCGCAGGCAGAGCATGGTGATGTCGTCAAACTGGGTGTACCCCTTGACGTGGCGCTCCAGATCCGCCCGTACCGCCGCGATCACTGCGGTGGGGTCCGCGTTCCCCAGCGGGGCCAGACACTTCTGGAGCCGATCCTCGCCGTAGAGCGTGTGCTTCTCGTCCTCCGCCTCGGTGACGCCGTCCGTGTACAGGAAGAGCTTGTCCCCCGGCCGCAGGGTCACCCGCTCCTTGCGGAAGCTTGTCCCCTCCATGCCCGCCAGCACAAAGCAGCTCTTGCAGCGGACATATTCCGCGCCCTCCCCGGTGATGAGCACGGGCGGATTGTGCCCGGCGCAGATGTATTCCAGCTCCCCGCCGGCAAGATCCAGCACGCCCACCCAGGCGGTCACGAACATCTCGGCCTGGTTGTTCTCGCACAGGGCCTCGTTGGCGGCGGCGACCGCCGCGTCCAGATCCGGCTCATCCCGGATGCTGGTCTGCAGCCGCAGCTTGGCGGTGGCCATGAACAGCGCCCCGGGCACGCCCTTGCCGGAGACGTCGGCGATGATGATCGCCAGCTTGTCGCCCCCCAGGAAGAAGAAGTCGTAGAAGTCCCCGCCCACCTCCTTGGCCGGGGCCATGAAGGCGTCCAGGGTAAACTCCGGGCGGCAGCCCACGTCGCTGATCTTGGGCAGCAGGGAGCGCTGGATGACCGTGGCCACCTCCAGCTCCGACTGGAGCCTGCTGCGCTCCTGGTCCAGCACCCGCTTCTTTTTGATATACTCGATGCTGAATACCAGCAGCGTAAAGCCCACGGCGTTGACCAGGATGAAGGGCACGGCGATCTGCCGGACGATGCTCAGCGCCAGAGAAAAGGGCTTGACCAGCATCAGCACCACGCACAGGTGGAAGGCCTCCATCCCGATGCCCACCGCCAGCGCGCCCAGGGGGCGAATCAGCTTTTCATGCTGCCAATGGAACAGGAAGCCGCAGGCGGTGCCGATGCAGCAGGTGGCCAGCACGCAGGCCTGGGCCGTGATGCCGCCCATGGAGTAGCGGTGAATCCCGCAGATGAGACCGCCGATCAAACCGCCCGCGGGGCCGCCCGTCAGGCCCGCCAGCATGGGGC
Source organism: Candidatus Limivicinus sp. (assembly GCA_045117295.1). GTDB lineage: Bacteria > Bacillota > Clostridia > Oscillospirales > Oscillospiraceae > Limivicinus. The sequence goes on along the minus strand of JBGUNL010000095.1, from coordinate 2,353 downwards.
CGATATCCCGCACCGAGATCACAGCGCCGCTGACTTCCGTGCCGGAGAGGTTGCCGTAGATCCCGAACAGGCCGCCCAGCAGGCCGGAAAACAGGGGGTATTTCCAGCTCTTGTCATCGTCGAGAATTTTATTGTACAGATCGCTGCCGCTGATAAAGCCCGCCATCACCAGAATCACGGCAAGGGTGCTGACCAGCTTTGAAAAGAGCTCTCCCATATTCTTTTCTCCCTTCCAGACCGGAGCAGGCGCTCCCTTTTCTGCCCGCCGTCGTCAGATGATCTCGCTGGCGGGCACGGCGTTTTCCATTTTTCCGGTGAGGCGTCGGATGATCTGGTTGGCGGTGATGAGATTGGGCCGGTCGCCCTCCGCCACCTCGATGTGGTAGACCTGGCGCAGCCGCCCCTCCCGCCGGCTGATGAGCCGGGGATCCAGCCGCGTCCAGCCGAACACCGGGTATTCCGAGGTGGTCCACACCCGAAAGCGCACGCCCTCGGCGTCCAGCTCCGCCTTCACGCGCTGAAATTCCGCCTCGTCGCGGGAGATGTAGACGGTGATTTCCCGCTCCGCGCTTGCTTTTCTCATGGGTATTCCTCCCCAGTTTACGGTTACCTTATTTATACCACAACCACGCGCAGAACTTCAACCGCAAATCCGCGCCGCACTTGCTTCTTTACAAAGCTTCAAAAATCTTATATAATCCCTTTGTTACCGGAATTGACGGGAGGAGGGTTTCCCATGTTTGGAAGACGACCGGACGGCAGGCGGGTCAAAGGCATTGACCCCGTGATGAGGATCACCCCCTATGTGATGCCCATGCGCTGCGACGCGCAGGTATTTCTCAAGCACAGGGCGGACATGGAGGTTCTCTCCCGCTACATACGCCGGCAGAAAAAGGAGAAGGGCCAGCAGCTGAGCTATATGCAGATCCTTGTGGCGGCCTATGTACGGGCCATCAGCCGCAATCCGGAGATCAACCGCTTCATCATGAACAAGCAGCTCTTCGCCCGCAACAATTGCTCCGCCGCCTTTACCATCCTCAAGGACCCCTCGGACGCGGACAAGGGCGAGGCCGTGGTGAAGATCAAGTTTGACCTGACCGACACCGTCTACGACGTGCGGGACCGCATGGCCGCCGCCGTGGCCGCCAACCGGGGCGACGCGCCCGCGGGCTTTGTGGACAAGCTGCTGGCCTTCCTGTTTGCGGTGCCCGGCCTTGCCACGGTGATCGTGGGCCTGGTGCGCTTTCTGGACCGCTACGGTCTGGCCCCGGCGATGCTGATGGAGGAGCTGCCCTTCTACGTGGGCATGTACATCACCAACACCGCCTCCATCGGCCTGCACGACGTCAATCACCACCTCTACAACTGGGGCAACGTGGGCCTGTTTCTGGGCATGGGCGTGACCGAAAAGGTGGCCGAGGTGGAAAACGGCCAGACGCGCATGAAGCGCTATCTGCCCATCGGCATCACCGCCGACGAGCGGGTCTGTTCCGGCGCCCACTACGCCCGCTTCTTCGGGGACGTGCGGCACTACCTGGATCACCCGGAACTGCTGGAGACCCCGCCGGAAAAGGTGCGCTTCGACCAGGGGCTGGAGTTTCACGTGCCGAAGCTCCATCAGAACTGAACCAAAAAGACCGCCGAAAGGCGGTCTTTTCTTGTTCTCCTCGGAGCATGCATGTTCACAAATGGTTCCCTGCGCAATGCCCCCCCCAATCTTCTATTCGCACTTGCACGAAAAGAAGATGGTCCGCGCCCGGGCCAGAAGAAAAGAGCGCCAACGCGATGAACCTCTGTACAGCTCTGTGGCTCGGTATCGCGACCGTCGGAACATGGTACAGCTCCGGTGCAAAGTCCATGGCAATTCAAAACACACCGAGCCGCGTGCAGGAGCGGGGTGAAGTCCCGGTCAGAAGTACTGCTGAGCGTCAGCGAACTGCGTGGTATCAAGCCACGCCTCACTGCGTAAGCGGCGACCCTGGTTTTGACCTTGGGTTCCCCGCCTTTGCGTGGAGTCCAGAGGACACTTCCTCTGGTCGCCTTTCTTGGAGTCCAAGAACCGTTCTTTCCCCGATGGGAAAGAACGGTTCTTGATCTGCGCAGGTCATGTCCTGCGAACACGAACCTCCGATCGGCCTATCTCATAAAAAAACCAGCGCCCCGTTCGAAAACCCGAACGGGGCGCGTTTCTATGCGTTTGTATCAGCCTGTCGCCCGGCTGGCGTACCAGTTGGAGTAGTCGGCGCCCTGGCTGGTGGGCTGGAACTCGCCCGTCAGCTTGGAAATGACCCGCGCGTACTCCTCGGAATCCTCGGGGTAGGGCGTGGGGCAGTAGTCGTTGTAGTTCTGCGCC
>JBGUNL010000094.1:0-26790 GCA_045117295.1 Candidatus Limivicinus sp. | reverse complement strand
GGTCACCCAGGAGGACGCGGAGCGCGAGCTGAGAAAGCTGATTTAAGGAGGCGGACCCATGTTGGAAAAAGTTTACGGAGTTCCCGAGGGACTCAAGGACGTCAGAAATACCTTCTGCGCCGGATGCTCCCATCCGATGGTTCAGAAGCTGATCTGTGAGGTGCTCCAGGAGGAGCAGCTTCTGGACAAGGCGGTGATCTGCCTGGACGTCAGCTGCGGCATCAACGCCCGCTCCTATTTTGACCTGGACTTCATGCAGACCCTGCACGGCAGAGGCTCCAGCGTGGCCGCCGGTGCAGCCCGATGCAATCCGGACAACCTTTACATCGCCTACCAGGGGGACGGCGGCGCTCTGTCCATTGGTCTGGCGGATACCTTCTATGCAGCCAACCGCGGCGACCGCATCGTCTGCCTGGTGCTCAACAATCAGATCTACGGCATGACCGGCGGCCAGCAGGCGCCCACGACGCTGATCGGTCAGAAATCCACCACCGGCGTGCGCACGGCGGAGAACAACGGCTACCCCGTGCGCTTTGCGGAGATTGTGGCAGGCCTGGAGGCGCCTGGCTATGTGGCCCGCGGCGCGCTGAACACCCCCAAGGTGATCCGGCAGTCCAAGGAATACATCCGCCGTGCCTTCAAGAACACCATGGAGCAGGGCAAGTACTCCTATGTGGAGCTTCTCTGCATGTGCCCGACCAACTGGGGCATGGCTCCCGTGGACGCGGTAAAGGCCGTGGACGAGCGGGTCATCCCGGTGTTTCCCGTGGGCGAATTCAAGAAATAAGGAGGCGTGGAAGCTATGGAAACCACCATCATCATCAGCGGCTTCGGCGGGCAGGGCGTTCAGACCTGCGGCCACCTGTTGGCTTACGGCGCCAACGAAGAGGATAAGCAGTTCACCTTCTACTCCCAGTACGGCGGCGCCATGCGCGGCGGCACCTCCAACTGCACCGTCAAGGTCAGCGACGAGGAGATCGGCTCCCCCAGCCAGGAGTACCCCGAATTTATCGCGGCCCTGAACATCCCCTCCTTCAAGCGCTTTGAGTCCAAGGTCGCCCCCGGCGGCACCCTGATCGTCAACAAGTCCATCGTCCCCAACTCCCTGTACAGCCGCCAGGATATCACCTACGCGGAGATCGACGCCAACGGCATCGCCGAGAAGATCGGCAACATGAAGGTGCTGAACATCGCGGTGCTGGGCTTCATCTGCGAGTATACGAAGATGGTCGACCCCGAGATCATGAAGAAGGTCGTGCTGGAGCGCATGGCAAAGAAGCCGCAGTTTCTGGCCATGAACGAACAGGCCTTTGAGGAAGGCAGAGCCGCGGCGAAGGCCCTGTGCTGACGCGCCGGAACAGGAGGGCTTCTTGAAAGAAACGATCAAGATCCTGGTCATCAACACCGGCTCCACCTCCACGAAGCTAGCTCTCTTTGAAAACGAGCAGGAGCTTCTGAGCCAGAGCCTGGAGCACTCCGCGGCGGAGCTTGCAGCCTTCCCCGGCGTGCTCGATCAGTTGGACTTCCGGCGCCGCGCGGTGCTGGACTTCCTGGCTGAGAGCGGTGTACAGGCGGGGGAGATCGACGTGATCGCCTCCCGGGGTGGCGCCTTCGAGATTTTCCGCGGCGGGGCCTATCTCATCGACGAGCGCATCGCCCGTCTGGCCTCCACCGCCCGCCCGGGCTTCACGCCCAACGGCTCGTGGCTGGCAGCGTCCATCGCCTATGAGCTGTCCAAAGCCTGGGGCGTCCCGGCCTACTTCTACAACGCGGTATTTACTGACGAGCTCTGCGATATCGCGCGCTACTCCGGCATCTCCTTCATCCCGCGGCGCTGCGGCGGGCATCCGCTCAACGCCAAGGAGGTCTGCCGCCGCGTGGCGCAGGAGCAGGGGAAGACGGCCGAGGAATGTACCTTCATCGTCTGCCACATGGGCGGCGGGATCTCCTCCGAACTGCACCGAAAGGGCCGCATCGAGGATATCCAGAGCTTTACCGAGGGCACCTTTACCCCTGAGCGCGCCGGCAAGGTGCCGAGCAACGCGCTGATCGACCTGGTCTATTCCGGCCGCTTCGCCGACAAAAAGGCGCTGATGAAGTTCATGCGCGGCCAGGGCGGCCTGGTGGATTACCTGGGCACCAACAGCGTGGTCGAAGTGGAGAAGCGCATCGACTCCGGTGACCTTGAGGCCGAGCGCGTGCTCCATGCCATGGCCTATCAGATCGGCAAGGACATCGGCTCTCTGGCGGCGGCAGCGTCCGGCAAGGTGGACGGGATCATCCTCACCGGCGGCATTGCCCACTCCAAGCGCATCACCGACTGGGTCAGCGGCTATGTGGGCTTCATCGCCCCGGTGACTGTGGTTCCGGGCAGCTTTGAGATGGAGGCCCTGGCCAGCGGCGTCGCCCGCGTGTACCGGGGCGAGGAGCCCTATGCGGTCTATGAACCGAAAACCGAATAAGCGAGGAAACGAACCATGGAAATCATTACCGATATTATGCTCTCCAACCGCCATTGCCATCTGACGGAGGAGGCCGCGAAGATCCTCTTCGGCGAGGCGGGCATCACCGTCAAAAATTACACCAACGACTCCAAGGCCGAGTGGGCCGCCAACGAGACCGTGACCCTGGTCGGGCCCAAGGGCAGCATCCCCAAGGTGCGCGTTCTCGGGCCGTGCCGGAAGCTGGTTCAGGTGGAGGTTCTGGCGGGCGACAACTACAAGCTCGGCATCCAGGCACCGGTCAAAATGTCCGGAGACCTGGCCGAAGCCGCTCCCATCAAGATTGTCGGGCCCTGCGGCGAACTCGAGGCCAGCTGCGCCATCGTCGCCCAGCGCCACATCCACATGGGCTATGAGACGGCGGCGGGACTCGGCATCGACAACAGCAGCGAGGTGACCGTCAAGGTCGGCGGGCTGCGCGGCGGAACCCTGGAGCATGTGGCCATCCGCGTTTCCAAGAGAGTCGCGCAGGACTGCATGATGCACATCGACACCGAGGAGGGCAACGCCCTGGGCATCAAGAATCACGACAAGGGCACCGTCCTTGCCTGAGGCGGCGGCCATGAAGATCACTTATGCGCAGGAAATGCGCCTGTGTGAGGCGGTGCTGGATCGTCTCGGCATGGAGCCTGCCAGGGCCCGCCGTTTCGCGGAGGCCATCACACAGTCGGACTTCACCGGCGTCTACTCCCACGGGCTCTCGCGCTTCCTCAATTACATCAAGCGTTTCCGCTCCGGTGCCATGGATCCGAGGGCCGAGATCCGCCTGATCGGGGAGGAGGGCGCCATCCTCCGCTTCGACTGCGGACTCAGCGACGGCCTGACCGCTGTCAACGAGGTCTACGACCGGGTGCGGGAGCGCGCCCGGGAGACCGGCATCGCCATGGGCACCGGCAGGAGCGCCGAGAACATCGGCTGCGGCAATGTCTACGGCCGCCGCGCGGCGGAGGACGGCATGATCCTGCTGCTCTGCTGCAACACGGTCACCTCCGTGATCCCCTACGGCGGCATCGACAAGCTCATGGGCACAAACCCCATCATCATCGCCGCACCCGCCGGGGAGGAGGCACCTGTCATCCTGGATATCTCCACCAGCATCTTGGCCTTCGGCAAGGTTCTGGCAGCGGCGCGGGAGGGCGCCTCCATCCCGGAGGGCTGGGCCATCACCGCGGAAGGCGAGCCCACCACCGAAGCGCGGGAAGCCTACGCGGTTCGCTCCTTCGGCACGTACAAGGGATACGGCCTGGCCGTGATGATCGACATCCTCTCCGCCGTGCTCACCGGCGCGTGCTACGGTCGGGCCGTGGGCAACCCCGTGAAGAATGAGCGGGCCAACACCGGCTTTGCCATGGCGGTCATCGACGTGGAGAAGTTCATGCCGCTGCCGGAGTTCCGCGCGGCCATGGATACCTACATCCGCAGCATCCACGATTCACGGAAGGCGCCGGGTGTCTCCCGCATCTATCTGCCCGGAGAGATGGAGGCGGAGAAGCTGGCCGAGCTCACGCGCGACGGACTTGAGGTCGCGCCGGGCCTTGCCGCGGAACTCACGGCGGCAGCGGCCGCACTCGGTCTCGTTCCTGACGGAGCGAGCCCGGAGCAGCTTATCGAGCAATTTTCAGAACAGGAGTAGCCCCTATGGTCATTGACGAAAACAAATGTATCGGCTGCGGCCAATGCGCACCGTACTGTCCGGTACAGGCCATCCATTTTATCAACCACAAGGCATATGTGGATTACGACCAATGTGTCGAATGCGGCAACTGCCGCTTCGCAAAGGTCTGTCCCAGAGATGCCATCGTACAGCAGACGCTTTATATGCCCCGCGAAATCCGCTCCATTTTCTCCAACCCGCGCCACCGCAGTCCCAACACCGGCATCCCCGGCCGCGGCACCCAGGAGATGAAGACCAACGACGTCACCAATCGCTACCCCAAGGGCGTGGTGGGCTTTTCCTGCGAGATGGGCCGCCCCTCCACGGGCGCCGATTTCAAGGATGTGGAGACCATCGCCAAGGTGGTTGTAGCCCACGGCGCGCGACTGGAGACCCGCAATCCCTCCTTCCTTGTCTTTCGCGAGGATCAGCCCGGCGTCATCAAGGATGAATTCAAGAACGAGCGTGCGCTCTCCTTCATCATCGAGGGCTTCATCACTCCCGATGCGCTCCCCGGTCTGATCGCGGATCTGAAGGAAGCGCAGAAGCAGATCGACACCGTCTTCAGTATCGACGTCATCTGCCAGCTGGAGGACGGGAAGATCCCCGTCTACGATCTGCTGAAGGAGGCCGGCGCAGAGCCGAGGCCCAACGGCAAAACCAACATCGGCATTGGCCGGGCGAACAAAACGGAGGGATAAGCATGTCGCATACCAATCACAGAACCGGCTCGGTGGAGTCCCTGAAGGACGATTTTGTGGTGCTGGCCATCAGCGCCCCGGGCATCAACCGGGACGGCTGCGCGGAGAAAATGCGCCAGCTGACGGATGTTTTTATGAAGCATCATCCCGATTACATGGGCGTGCTGGGCTATGAGGCCCCGGTCACGCCGGAGAACATTGAGGACGTCAAAGCCTTCATTCAGGACAAGAACGGCCCCGTGGCCTGTTTTGCCAGCGAGGCGGAGATCGCCGGACTGATCCGGGACGTGAAGGAACTGGATCTCGGCATGTCCATCGTTATCTCCGGCCTCTTCGGCGAGGTGCACGCCTGCTGCCGGGAAAACGGCATCGAGCCGCACACCGTCAACATGTCTCTCGGGATCTGGGGCAATCTGGACAAGCTGCCCAAGGATCCGCACGTGCTGGATCTGACCACCATGTGCGGCCACGGCATGATCCCCTTCTCCCTGGTGACGAATGTACTGGACAAGGTCAAGGCGGGGCGGCTTACCCCGGAACAGGCAGCCGAAAAGCTCGGCGACACCTGCACCTGCCGGATCTTCAACCGCCAGCGTGCGGCGCGGATCATCGCCGATGCCGTAGCGGGTGCCTGATTCATCAAACAAAAAAAGCGCTTGCGGAAAGGAGAATCCTATGAAAATTGCCATTCTCGGCGCGGGCAAGATGGGGAGTCTGGTCGGCTCCCTGCTGTGCCGCAGCGGGGCCGACGTGCGCCTGATCGACCCCTGGCAGGCCCAGGTTGATGCCATCAACCGCGACGGCCTGACCGTCCGCATCAATGAGGACGAGCCCTATACCGTGCATCCCCGGGCCTATACTTCCGCCGACCAGGTGGGGGAGAAGATGGATCTGGTGATCCTTCTGGTCATGGGCATGTACACAGAGGACGCGCTGAAGGCGGCGCTGTGCCTCTTTGACGAGCACACCTGCTGCCTGACGCTGCAAAACGGCATGGGCAACGTGGAGAAGGTGCTGGAGTACATTCCGGCCGAGCGCGTCATGTACGGCATTGTGCCCTACGGCGGCAATATGGTTGTCCCCGGGCACATGGACGCCATCGTCAATCTGACCGCGCATGCACACTTTGCTTCCGCGGCCTACGAGGAGCCCACGCCCTTTATGGAGGAGTTTGCCGCGCTGATGCAGAAGAACGGCCTGAATTTCAAGGCGGAGAAGAAGTCCGTGATCGACAGCGTGATCTGGGACAAGCTGGCCAAGAACGCCTCCAGCAACGGCGTCTGCGGGCTGGTGCGCCTGCCCTTGGGCCCCTATAACGACTGTGATGACGGCATGGCTGTCAAGCAGGCGCTGTATGACGAGGTGATCGCCGTGGCGGCGGCCAAGGGCATTCAGGTTGCCATGCCGGACAAGCTGAAGATCACCAAAGACATGAAGATGTACAACCACATGTCCTCCTCTGCGCAGGATGTGCGAGACAAGAAGAAGACCGAGATCGACTTCATCAGCGGCTATATTGCACGGGAAGGGGAGCGTCTGGGCGTCCCGACTCCCTATAACAAGATCATCACCCAACTGATCCATATCGTGGAGCAGAACTATGACAAGCAGTTTTGAAACTGCCGCAAACCAGATGATACAGGTGCTGGTCGTCCTGCCCGCCGAGGCGCGTCACCGGATCCGCCTCGAGGCGGCAGGAAAGGGCTGCGGGCTTGTATACGTTCCGAAAACGGAGGTCACCGCCGAACAGATCGCACGGGCTGACGTCATCATCGGCAACGTCCCGCCCGCGCTGATCCGGGCCTCTGATCGGCTGCGGCTGCTGCAGCTGTTCTCCTCCGGGTCTGACGCCTACACCAGACCCGGCATCCTCGCTCCGCAGACCCTGCTGGCAAACGCCGGCGGGGCTTACGGCCAGACGGTCTCGGAGCACGCTCTGGCCCTGATGCTCGCCCTGATGAAAAAGCTTCCCCTGTACCGGGATGCGCAGCGCGAGCGCCGCTGGACGGATCGCGGCCCCGTCACCAGCCCCCGCGGCGCCGTCGTCGCCGTGATCGGCCTGGGCGATGTGGGGAGGAGCTTTGCCCGGCTTGTCAAGGCTCTCGGCGCGGTGGTCATCGGCGTCAAACGCAGTCCGGGCGAAAAGCCGGATTATGTGGACGCCCTCTATACCACCGACCGGCTGGACGAGGTGCTGCCGCTTGCGGACGTGATCTTTTCCGCCCTGCCCGCCAGCGCGGAGACCCGCGGCCTCTACACGGCGGAGCGCTTTGCCGCCATGAAGAACAGCGCATTTTTCATCAACTGCGGCCGCGGCAGCGCCGTGGCCCCCGCAGTCCTGCAGACGGCTCTGGAGCGGGGAGAGATTGCGGGCGCCGCCATTGACGTCACCGACCCCGAACCCCTTCCGCCGGAGAATCCGCTCTGGTCAATCGAGAATCTGATTATCACACCCCATGTGGCAGGCGGTTTTCATCTGGCTGAGACGCTGGAGCGCGTTGTGGATATCGCCTGCGAAAACCTCTCCGCCTATGTGGAAGGCCGACCGCTGAAAAACCTCATCTCTCATGGTTGACAAAAAACCGGCCGGGCTCAGTCCGGCCGGGAAAAATCAGCGTTCATATACGATGAGCAGATGCTGCTGCATGGCGATGCTTGCTCCATCCGGATCTTTGGCCGCAATGGCGCGATAGACCCGGCTGTGGTGCTCCACGGCAGCGTGGATGGTGTCGAGATGACTCTTCTCGGCAAGGCGCGCATAGTTGCGAATCAGGCTCCCCTGGAAGGAGGCCCAGACCGAGGGAAAGAGATTGACAAGCAGCGGGTTGTGAGAAAACTCCACCACCGCGCGGTGGAATTGCAGATCCGCCTCCCGCAGACCCTCGATGGTCTGGATGGAGCGGCTGTTGTCCACAATGCCGCCAAGCGCGCGCAGTTCATCGGCGGTCGCGCGGTCCGCCGCGCAGCGGGCGCTCTCGGCCTCGAACATCACACGGAACGTAAAAATGTCCTCAGGGCTTGCCAGCTCCGCCGCGATGGAGAAGGGAGCTGCCGCGATGATCTGTTCCCGGTCATTGATCACCGTGCCGGTCTTGCTCCGGCGGATCAGCCCGTTGGTGGCCAGCATCTGATAGGTCTCGCGCAGGGTGCTGCGCCCGACCTGAAGAATCTGGCACATCTCGTTTTCGTTGGGCAGAACGCTGCCCTCCTTCAGTTCACCGGAGAGAATCCGGTTTTTGAAATTCTCATAGAGAACCTGCGTCCGGCTCGCGGTATCGGCAATCCGAAGACCTTCGAGTGAGATGCGGGAAGCAGATGAAAGATCCATGGTACACCTCAAAAAAAGTGAAAAATATCCGCACGTTTTGCGATATCGGGCAGCAATATTATAACAACTTGTCAGACATCTGACAAGTGAATTCTTTGCGATTTTTAAAACAGGGGGGGCTGTTTGCAGATGGAAAACAAAATTGTGATTGCCGGCGCGGGTGTCATGGGGGCGTCTCTGGCTCAGGTATATGCGCTGGCAGGATGGGAGACCGTGGTATGGGTACGTCGGCCGGAAAGCGCGGAAAAAGGCAAAGCGCTCATCGATCTCAACCAGCAGACCATGGTTCGGGAGAAGCTCATCTCCGCTGAAAAATCCACAGCGGCGGTGGGGCGCATCCGCTTTACGACGGAGAAAACCGATTATGCCGACTGCTCTCTTGTTGTCGAGTGCATCACAGAGAAGCTGGACGTCAAGCAGCAATACTTTGCGGAGGTTTCTGCCCTGGTTCCGCCGGATTGCCTGCTTGCTACCAACACCTCTGGTCTGCATATCACCGAGATCGCCGAGGCGGTGCTTGGCCCTGAACGCTTTATGGGGCAGCACTGGCTCAACCCGCCCCATCTGCTTCCTCTGTGCGAAATCATCGCCGGGGAGAAAACAAATCCCCAAAACGTGCAGAGGATGCGGGAGCTGGTGCGCTCCCTCGGAAAGCAGCCCGTGGTGGTCAAGGACATCAATGGCTTCATCATCAACCGCATTCAGTTTGCGGTGCTGCGGGAAGCGCTGCATATCGTGTCCATCGGGGCTGCCAGCTATGAAGATATCGATACCGTACTCAAGGGCGGTATGGGCCTGCGCTACGCGGCGCTGGGCCCCTTCGGCGTGGCCGACTTCGGCGGGCTCGACACCTTCGACCACATCAACAGCTACCTCAATGCCGAGCTCTGCGACGACAAGGAGGGCAGCGCCCTGCTCCGCGCCATGGTCGAGCGCGGGGAGCTGGGCGTCAAGAGCGGCAAGGGCTTTTATGACTACAGCGGGGACAAGCAGGCCGAGGCGATCCGAGAGCGCGACCGCCTGTACATTGAGCTTGCCCGAACCCTCTATTTCAAGAAAGAGGCGACGACATGAGAAGCGACCGCATGAAAAGCGGAGTGGATCGCATTCCGCACAGGGCGTTGTTCCGCGCCCTGGGATTGACGGACGAGGAACTGGAGCGGCCCATCATCGGCATTGCCAACGCGTACAACGAGATCATCCCCGGCCACATACACCTCCGGCAGATCGCGGAGGCAGTCAAGGCGGGAATTCGCATGGCAGGGGGGACGCCGGTGGAGTTTCCGGCTATCGGCGTGTGCGACGGTATCGCGATGAACCACGAGGGCATGTTTTACTCCCTGCCCAGCCGGGAGCACATTGCCGATTCCGTGGAGATCATGGCCACAGCTCACCCCTTTGACGGTCTGGTCTTTATCCCCAACTGCGACAAGATCGTTCCCGGTATGCTGATGGCCGCGCTGCGGCTGAACGTCCCGTCCATTTTCTGCAGCGGCGGGCCGATGCTGCCCGGCCGGGCCAACGGGAAAAAGGTTGCGCTGACGGATGCGTTTGAGGCGCCCGGCGCGGTGCGGACCGGGAAGCTGAGCGAGGCGGAGGCGCAGGACATCGTGGAGCATGCCTGCCCCGGCTGCGGCTCCTGCGCGGGCATGTTTACCGCAAACTCCATGAACTGCATGACGGAGATCCTGGGACTGGCTCTGCCCGGCAACGGCACCATCCCCGCGGTGGAGAGCCAGCGCATCCTGCTGGCAAAGCGCAGCGGCATGGAGATCATGGAGCTGGTGCGCGCCGGCATCTGCCCCCGCGACATCGTGGACGAGCGAGCCGTCGAGAACGCCCTGGTCTGCGATATGGCGCTGGGCTGCTCGACCAATACCATGCTGCATCTGCCGGCGATCGCCCACGAGGCGGGCCTGCGCTTCCGACTGGAGGACGTCAACGCGGTGAGCGATCGCGTCCCGCATCTGGTCAAGCTCAACCCCGCGGGCGTGCATTGCCTGGTGGATTTAAACAACGCTGGCGGCCTGAGCGCCGTCATGAAGCGTCTGGATGGGCTGGGGCTGATTCGGGCGGACGCTGCGACCGTCGAGGGCAGCTGGAAAGATCGGATCGAAAAGGCCGTTATTCTGGACGCGGATGTCATTCGGGATCGGGAGCATGCGTACTCCCAAACCGGCGGACTTGCGGTGCTCTATGGCAACCTTGCCCCCGATGGCGCGGTGGTCAAGAAAGGCGCGGTGCTGCCGGAGATGCTGTGCCATACGGGCGCGGCGGTCTGTTTTGACAGCGAGGAGGACGCCTGCCGCGGGCTGTATGCGGGCCAGGTCAAGCCCGGGAACGTGGTGGTCATCCGGTACGAGGGCCCCAAGGGCGGCCCCGGCATGCGTGAGATGCTCTCTCCCACGGCGGCGCTGGCCGGTATGGGGCTGGACGCCACCTGCGCGCTGGTGACCGACGGCCGCTTTTCCGGCGTCAGCCGCGGCGCATCCATCGGGCATGTCTCCCCGGAGGCCGCTGCAGGGGGGCTGCTGGCCTATGTGAAGGACGGAGATCCAATCGCCATCGACATTCCCAACCACAGCATCTCCCTGCTTGTGGATGAGGATGAACTCACCCGCCGGAAGGCAGAGCGAAGCCCTCAGCCCCCGAAGCAGGTTTCCGGCTATCTCAAACGCTATCGTGCGATGGTAAGCTCGGCCGACCGCGGTGCGATTCTGGATGACGCCGCCCTGTGCTGAGGAGGTACCATGAAAATCATTTGCTGCGGCTCGACCGAGAGCTATTTACAGATTCGCGAGCTGGGCTATGACGGCGCAGAGCTTGCCGCCCGCCGGCTGATGGAGCTGGATGCGGAGAAATTCGACGCATTCGCGGCGCTGTATCGGGAAACAGGGTTTCCGGTGGTGGGCTTCAACAGCCTCTGCGGCCCGGAACTTCCCCTCGTGGGACCTGGACAGGATCTGCAGGCGCTGGAGCGATACATGCGGGAGCTCTGCCGGCGGGGTGCCGAACTGCAGATCAACAGCATCGGCGTCGGCGCGCCCGGCGCCCGGCGCCCGCCCGAGGACTGGTCCTCGGAGGACTCGGACGAGCAGATGCGCGCTTTTCTCCGCATGGCCTGTGCCGTTGCCGAGCCATACGGTATTTCCATTCTGTTGGAGGCGGTGCATGACGGTATCTGCGGTTATCTGCATTTGACCTCACATGCAGCGGCGCTGGTCGCAGACCTGCATCTGCCAAACCTCGGTATGGTGTTGGACTATTACCAGGTTCGCCTGATGGGGGAGGATCCCGCCGCATTGGGGTTTGCTATGCCCTGGGTACGCCATCTGCATGTCAGCGGCGGTGAGCGCGGAGAGCCCAGAACCTTCCCCGTATCCACGGCGGATGCCGCGGAGCAGCGGATGCTCCGGGCCTGCGCCGAGGTGCAGGGCTACAGCGGCTCCACGGTCAGCGTGGAGGCGGACGCACGCTTCCTTGCCAGGGACGGCGCAGCCTGTCTGCGCCTGATGAAGGAAGCTTGGAACACATAATAACAGCAATAGGAAGTAAGAAGGAGGAAAAAACATGATCGAAAACAACCCTGCTGTGAGAGATTTCAGAGATCCCATTGAGTGGGCCGTCAGAACGGCCAAGAGCAACATGCCGCCGCTGATGATCAGCTGCGCCATCACCGGGGGCCCTAACGCCCGCAACAAGAATCCGTACCTACCCCGTACGGTGGACGAGCAGATCGAGGCCGCCTATCAGGCGTACCAGGAGGGCGCCGTGGCGGTGCACGTGCATCTGCGCAACCCGGAAAACCTCAATGAGCATATCTTCTCTACCGAGCTCTTTAACCGTTTCAATGAGGGCGTGCGCAAGCGCTGCCCCGGCATGATCGTCAACAACTCCACCGGCACCATCGGCAACTACACGCCCGACGAGAAGATCTGTATGCTCGAGTGTGAGTGCCTGCCCGATATCGCCAGCCTCAACCCCAAGCCCGAAATCAAGTACCACGCCCAGAAGATGAAGGAGAAGGGCGTCAAGCCCGAGGCGGAGATTTTCAACGAGTCAAATCTCGCCGCCATCCGCGAGATGGCCCGCGACGGGATTCTGGAGCCGCCGTTTGATCTGCAGCTTGCCTTTGGGCCCAACTGGACCTATCCCTCCATTGAGGCCTATAACCACATGATCAACGTGCTGCCCAAAAACTCCATCCCTTTCACCATCGGCCTGGGCCCCTACCAGCTGCCCATGAACATCCTCAGCATCGTCAACGGCGGCCACTGCCGTGTGGGCCTGGAGGACAACGCCTATCTCAGCCGCGGCGTCTTTGCCACCAACGGCCAGCTGGTTGAGCGCATCCGCCAGATCGCGGAGCTGGCCAACCGTCCCATCGCCACCTGCGCCCAGGCGCGCGAGATGCTGGGCCTGCGGCCTGCAGACTGACGGCACGGAAAGGATTACACGCCATCTGCGCCCAGACGCGCGAGGCCGGAAGTTCGAATCTTCTCACTCGGACCAAAAATCCTCAATTTCGAAAGAAATTGGGGATTTTTCTTTTTTTAAAACCCGTTGACATGGTGGGATACATCAGATTATTATATATCAAAAAAGGGGGCAGGGGATGGCGAAAATGGAGTACAAACAGATAGCCCTCTCCAGAAAGAGCTTGCTGGAGGCGTTCCAACGGAAACGCGGTCCCGACGCCGCCGAGATCATAGCTCCTGCGACGGCGCTCATTCTCCTGGCGCTGGGGCTCAAAAACCCGGAATCCCTCCTGATCTGTATCCTGCTCAGCGTGTGCTGTGTGGCCGGCTGCGTGTTCCTCCTGTCGGTGAGGCGGCGGGAGAAGAAAGACAACGCGTCCTGTCTTGAGGCGATCCGGAACGGGCAAATGTTTTTGGTCAAAAACCGGGTGACGGACAAAGAATCCTCGGGAGGGTCGAGCGATGCGAACGACATGCACTATGTTCTGTTCTTTCACAGAACCTCAAAAGAGGGACGCAGACGGTTCGAAGTGGATCGGCAGGAGTATCTGTGCGCCGCGGAAGGGGACGAGTATTATCTGCTGTACCTCAACGACCGGCTGGTGCGCGTTTTCCCCTGCTATAAGTACCGCCTTGAGGAAGATCTGAAGCCGTACCTGGTGAAAGACAAGGAGAGCATCGGGTGGCCGCAGATGAGTGAATACGAGCAGTACCGGAAACTGGAGAGGGAAATGGGCGTTCTCGCAAAAAAGAAGTGGCTGAAAACCCACAAGTCCCTTCCCAGGCCCGACGGAGAAAACAGAAGCTGACATTGCCGCACCCGGCAAGGGACCATTTGTACGGAGGCTGTTGTATGAACCGGATCGATGAATCTTTTGACCTGCAGGCTTACGTGACGAAGGGCGTGGAGAACGTGGTGCGCGACGCGCTGAAGGCCACGATGAAGGACCCGCGGGAGAGCGCCTTCATGCTGAAATTTGCCGCTTCCAGCAAGATCGCCAGCAAAAAGCGCCGGGAGGCGGAGAATGCGGGGGAGCACATCCCGCCCTTCCTCATCGCCAGCATTACCAGCCAGTGCAATCTGCACTGCGCCGGGTGCTATTCCCGCTGCAACAACGCCACGGTGGACGCCGTCCCGGTGGAGCAGCTCACAGGTGAAGAGTGGCTGCGCATTTTTGACGAGGCTGACGAGCTGGGCGTCAGCTTTATCCTCCTGGCGGGGGGCGAGCCCATGCTGCGGCGGGACATCATCGAGGCCGCCGGGAAGAAGCCGGGTATTCTTTTCCCCATCTTCACCAACGGCACCTTCATCGACAAGCGCTATTTCGAGCTTTTCGACCGCTGCCGCAACCTGGTCCCCATCCTGAGCATTGAGGGGGAGAAGGAGGCCACCGACGCGCGGCGCGGCAAGGATGTGTATGAGAGCCTGATCCGCAATATGGACGAATTTCAGCGCCGCGGCCTGATCTTTGGCGCCTCCGTCACGGTGACGACGGCGAACCTTGGGGAGGTCAGCTCCGAAGCCTTTCTGAAAAAGCTGTCCGATCGGGGCTGCAAGGCGGTGATTTTCGTGGAGTTTGTGCCGGTGACTGAGGAGAGCAGGGAGCTTGCTCCCGGGGACGCGGAGCGGGAGACCCTCCGCAGGGAAATCGCGAGGCTGCGGGAGGAGCACCCGGAGATGGTCTATATCTCCTTCCCCGGCGATGAGAAGAGCTCCGGCGGCTGCGTGGCGGCTGGCCGCGGCTTCTTCCACATCAACTCCCACGGCGGCGCGGAGCCTTGCCCCTTCTCACCCTATTCGGATGTGAACATCAAAAACAGCTCCCTGCGTGAGGCGCTGCATTCGCCGCTCTTCACCGCTCTCCGGAGCGGGGATCTCCTGCTGGACGACCACGCGGGCGGCTGCGTGCTGTACGAGAAACGCGCCCAGGTGGAGGCGCTGCTGGCCGACGGCGCGGGGCAGGGATTCTGAAGAACTCTTAAACCGGGCCCGGATGCATGGACAAACGCGCCGCCGCATGCTACAATACAATCGACCCGAAAGGGAAATGAGACGAAAACGACAAAATATAAATCAACAACAGGAGGAATCATCCATGTCCGACGAGAAGAAACTGAGCGAAGAGAAGCTGGAAGGCGTTTCCGGCGGCGGCGCCAACGGCCCCACCTGGTTTGACAACGGCGCTCTGATGTACCGCGTTGTCTTCGGCGACACCCTGTCCGAGATCGCCTGGAAGTACGGCACCAGCGTCCAGAACATCATGAACCTGAACCGCAACCTGATCCAGAACCCCGACATGATCCGTGAGGGCTGGGTCCTTCGCATCCGCTGATCCCATGAAAGTCAAAAACCGGTGCGGCTTCTGCCGCACCGGTTTTTTCTGCCCGCCGTTTACGCAATCCGTATTGCGGCGAGGAGAAACCTGTGGTACACTTTTCCAAAGAAAAAAACGGAGGCGCACACCATGGAGATTTCAATCAACGATATCCGCCCGTTAAAAATCGGCCAGACGGAGAACGCGGCGGCCGGCACCGGCTGCACGGTGCTGCTGTGCGAGGCCGGCATGCGCGCCGGCCTGGACGTGCGGGGCGGGGGACCGGCCTCCCGGGAGCCGCTGCTGCTCAACCCCCTCATGGCGGCCCAGACCATCCACGCCATTGTCCTCGGCGGCGGCAGCGCCTTCGGCCTGGGCGCGGCCAACGGCGTGATGCAGTACCTGGAGGAGCGGAACATCGGCTACGACGTGGGCGTGACCAAGGTGCCCTTGGTGGTGCAGTCGGACATCTTCGATCTGACAGTGGGCGACCCCTTTGTGCGGCCGGACGCCGCCATGGGTTATGAGGCGGCAAAGCGCGCTCTGGAGGCGCCCAATTACCGGGACGGAAATTATGGCGCCGGCTGCGGGGCCACGGTGGGCAAGTTTGCCGGGATGGAGACCTGTATGAAAACCGGCATCGGCAGCTATGCCCTCCAGATCGGCCAGCTGCAGATCGGCGCGGTGGTTGTGCTCAACGCCCTGGGCGACGTGTTCGACTGGAAGACCGGCCGTCAGGTCGCCGGCCTGCTGACGGAGGACAAGACCGCCCTGCGCTGCACGGCGGAACAGATGAAGAAAAGCCTGGACGTGGTGGAAAACAAGTTCGTCGGCAATACGACCCTGGCCGCTGTGGTGACGAATGCCCGGTTCGACAAGGCACAGCTGTGCAAGATCGCGGGCATGGCCCATGACGGCTACGCCAGAGCCATCCACCCCGTGCACACCTCCGCCGACGGCGACAGCATCTACGCCCTCTCCGTGGGCAGCGTTCAGGCGGATCAGGATCTGGTGGGCACCCTTGCGGCGGAGGTGGTCAGCGAGGCCATCCTCAACGCGGTGCGGCATGCGGAGAGCGCCTACGGTTTCCCCTCCGCCTCCGAGCTGCATTTCTGCTGATCAACCGGAAATAGCAAAAAAGCGTTTCCCTCTCTGAGGGAAACGCTTTTTTGCTGCGGTTATTCAATCAGTTTACGTAGGCCAGCATGTCGTCGATGATGGTATCCTGATCCACGTAGGTGAAAGCGATGCGCTCGCCGTCGGTAAACTCCAGCTCAAAGCCGTCCTCCACTTCGGTGTCGGTGACCCAGAAGCGGATGTAGTGGCCGTCTTCTTCGTAGTCGTCCACCAGAAGCAGGCCGTCGTCGGAGTCCTGAAAGTGACCCATGATGTAGATATCAGGAGCTTCGCCTGCGCTGATCATCAGGAAAGCAGCCTCGTTCATGTCGGAGAAATCATCCACGGCGAAGTAGTAGAGACTGCCGTCCTCGCCCTGGCCTTCGGCGCCCTCGTAGAACGTCTCATGCCACGCTGCGTTGCGGTCGAACTCGGGCTCTACCTCGGACTCGGTGGTGGTGACGGTCTCCTTGGAGTAGCCGTCCGTACCGACGGTCGTGGTGGTCGTGGTGGTCTTGGTCTCACCGTTGACGGTGGTGCTGAAGGAAGAGGTGGTGCTGCTGGAGGCGCTGCAGGCAGTGAGGGAGACAAGCATCAGCGCGGCCAGCACAAGTGCAAGGGTTTTCTTTTTCATGCGAAAATCTCCTTTTTTCGTTTTTTCTCTTCCATGTATATAACACATGATGGAAGTAATTGCAAGGCTGGAAGGGCGTTTGACGGGAAAATGGCCTTGACAGGGCGTTTCAAAGTGCCTGTCAAGCCTTTTTTTATCAAAAATCCGGATGACATAAAAACAGCAAAAATGTGGTCAAGATCAAAAAAATGGGCAGAACAATAAATTGTTTTTGCAGAAAAAAGTGAAAAAGTGGGATATAAAAACGGAACAAAATTACCGCAAACAACGGGCTTTTTTCATAAAATGCGAAACAAGTTACCCATTTCGGATGGGAAACCTGTTTCGCATCCTCTGGACAAACAAAAAAAATATGCTACAATTATGTTGACCTCAGGGAAAACAAACAAAAATAAATCAACTTTATCAAACAGGAGGAAAAAACATGAGCGATCTCAACAAGATGAACGATGAAGCGATGGACTCCGTCGTCGGCGGTGTCTCCGCGAACTATCTGGCTGCTATGGACGTGATGGCCGGCAAGTACGGCAACGGCGAGGAGCGCAAGGTCAGACTGGCTGCCGCCGGTTATGACTACTGGGCTGTCCAGCGTCTGGTCAACGGCATGGCCAAGGGCTACGACAAGGTCGCCCTGGACGTCATCGCCGGCAAGTACGGCAACGACCAGTACCGCATCAACGCACTGAGAGCCGCCGGCTACGACGCCGCTCTGGTGCAGGAGATGGTCAACAACATCCTGAAATAAGCAAATCCAGGCAAGCCCCAAAAATCTGCTCGAAGCAGAACCACCATTCATTCAGACACAAAATTATATTTGTGAACTATTTTTAAGGAGGATTATACAATGTCTGACGAAGTGAAAATCAATGACAGCGAGCTCGATGAGGTTTCCGGCGGCGCCGGCAGCTGGAGACAGTATGCCCACGGCACCTATGTCAACTACGGCAACTACATCGTTTACACCGTTGCCGGCGGCGACGTTCTGAGCGGCATCGCCCCCCGTTTCGGTGTCACGGTCCAGGAGATCCAGGTTTGGAACAACATCCAGAACCCCAACTTCATCCGTGAGGGCCAGAAGCTGACCATCTACCCCCGCATCATTCGCTAATCTGCAAAACCCTCAGCCCCGCCATGAAAATGGCGGGGCTTTCCTGTTGCCTGCCGGCGGTCTGCGCGAAAGCCGCCCGCGGCGCCTGAACGGCACTTGCGCCCCGTGTCGATTTGCGATAGAATAGAAAAAAACTGCGGGATGCACAAATGCGCCGCATGCCCAAAATCTTGACGGACGAAACGGGGGCAAGCCATGAGCGGTCAAACGGCCAATGCCAGGACAATTTCAAAGCAGATGTTCCGTCTGCTTCCCATTCAGGTGCTCCTGTCCGCGGTGGGCGCGGTCAACGGAATCGTCTCCGGTTATTTTGCCAGCAACTATGTGGGCGTGGACGCCATGAGCGCGGTGGGTCTGTACGGCCCGATCAATATGCTCGTCATTTCTCTCGGAATGCTGATGGTGAGCGGCTCGGTGATCATCTGCGGCAAGTACATGGGAAAGAACCAGCCGGACAAGGTGCAGAACGTCTTTTCTCTGAATCTGCTGCTCTCCGCCCTGGTTGGGGCGGTGTTCGCGGTGCTGCTGCTGACCTGCGGACTTTTCGACTTGAGCGGCTTTTTGACCAAGGACCCTGCTGTGCGCCCGCTTCTGAACCGCTATCTGATCGGCCAGGCCATCGGTGTTTTCCCCCTGGTGCTCGGCACGCAGCTTCCCGCTTTCCTGGCGCTGGAGAACAACAACCGCCGCACGATGATTGCGAGCCTGCTCTATATTGCGGTCAACATCGTTTTGAATCTTGTCTTTGTGAGGATGCTCTCTCTGGGCGCTTTCGGCCTGGCCCTGGCCTCTTCCCTGGGACTGTGGGTCTTCCTGGCTGCCCTGGCGCAGTACTTTTTCTCCAAGGACTCCCACCTGCACATCTCGGTCGCCCATCCCGCGTGGCGGGAGAGCGGGGAGATTTTCCGCATCGGCTTCCCGGGCGCGGCCTGCAACCTCTACCAGACGGCCCGCGGCCTGGCGGTCAACCGGCTGCTGGAGCTGTTTGTGGGCAGCGTCGGCATCTCAGCCTTTGCCACGGCGGACAATGTGATGCGTATCTTTTGGGCCATCCCCGGCGGCATGCTGGCGGTGTCCCGCCTGATGATGAGCATCAGCATCGGCGAAGAGGACCGCCGGACGCTGACGGATATCATGCGCGTCATGTTCCTGCGCTTTGTGCCGCTGATGATGACGGTCTCCGCCCTGATCATGGCCTCCGCCGTGCCGCTGACGCGTATCTTCTTCCGGGATCCCGCTCAGGCGGTCTACGGCATGACGATCTGGGGCCTGCGGCTGCTGCCGCTGTGCATGCCCTTCAGCGTGGTCTGCATGCACTTTACCTGCTATGCCCAGGCCTCCGACAAGCAGGGGCTTGTGCATGCGCTGTCCTTGCTGGACGGGGTGATCTGCGTGGCCGGCTTTACAGCGCTGCTGATCCGCCCCCTGGGCATGAACAGCGTCTATATCGCCAACATCTTAAACGGCGTGGTCTGCCTGCTGGTGATCCTCGGCTATGCGGTGCTGAAAAACAGGCGCTGGCCCCAAAACATGGAAGAGCTGATGGTGATACCGGAGGACTTCGGCGTCCCCGAGGAGGCGCGGATGGACCTCTCCGTCCGGAGCATGGAGGAAGTGGTCTCCATCGCGGGCCAGGTGCAGAGCTTCTGCCTGTCCCGGGGCGTGGATGAACGGCGCGCCTGCCTGGCGGGACTTGCGCTGGAGGAGATGGCGGGGAATGTGGTCACGCATGGCTTTGAGAAGGACCGGAAAAAGCACAGCGTGGATGTGCGGGTGGTCCATAAGGGGGAGAACGTGATCCTCCGCATCAAGGACGACTGCATCCCCTTTGATCCCAACGAGCGCAAAAGCCTGTTCGACGCGGAGGACCCGGTCAAAAACGTCGGCATCCGCATGGTGTTCCGGATGGCAAGACAGGTGGACTACCAGTATCTGGTAGGGCTGAACGTGCTGACCGTCCGGATTTGAAAAAAACGACGAAAAAGGCCGCGGTCTGTAACTCTCTTGTAAGGCAGGCTGTGGTAGAATCAAAACAAGAAGCCTGATAAAGAGGTGTATTCATGCTCACTTTGGACGCTTTTGGACAGAGAATCCGCACGCTGCGCGCGGAGAAGGACCTGACCCAGCAGCAGCTGGCCGACATGATGTTTGTCTCCCGGAAAACCATCGGCAACTGGGAATCCGGCATTCGTCTGCCGGATATCAGCATGCTCTCCCGCCTGGCGCGCTGCCTGGATGTGGAAACCTACGAGCTGCTGGACGCCATGTACAGCGACGAGACGCCGCCGACGGTCATCGCCGTGGAGAAGGAACCGGACGTGCTCAAGGGCTTTGTCCAGCTGCTGATCGACACCCTGCCCGATGCGCAGGTCTTCGGCTTTGACGCCATGTCCGAGGCGCTGCGCTTTGCGTCCAACAACCGCATCGCGGCGGCCTTCATCAACGTGGAGCAGCTGGGGGAGACGGGCTTTGCCCTGGCCGAGATGCTGACGGGCCTGACACCGAAAATGAACATCATCTTCCTGGCGCGGGATCTGAAATACGCGGACAAGGCCTGGAAGATCCGGGCCAGCGGCTATATCGTCATGCCGCTGACGGAGGAGAAGATCCACCAGGAGATTGCCAATCTCCGCTTCCCGGTGAGCGGACTGAACTGATCCTCTTCTTTTTCCTCTCTTTGTATAAGCATGGGCGCAAGGGGTGTCTGCCTCTTGCGCCCATGTGTTTTTTTGAAAAAAGAGGGGATAAAGAGGCCACAATCTGTTCCCCGTCTCTTGACTGGATTACATCATAAAATTATAATAACTATGTATGTGCATCCTGAACGCAGACGCTTCTTGAAAAGATTTACAAATAGTAAGGAGGACCATGTCATGTTGACCATTAACAAGACCAAAGAGAACGAAAAGCTGCTTGTCGTGCTGGAGGGCCGTCTGGATACCACCACCGCCCCGCAGCTGGAGGGAGAACTGAAGAGCAGCTTTGACGGCGTCAAGGAGCTGGTGCTGGACTTTGAGAATCTGGAATACATTTCCTCCGCCGGCCTGCGTGTGCTGCTGAGCGCGCAGAAGGTGATGAACCAGCAGGGGAGCATGAAGATCGTCCACGTGGGTGAGGTCATCCAGGAAATCTTTGAGGTGACCGGCTTCTCGGATATTCTGACCATCGAATAAAGCACGTTCAGAAAATATCCCCGCCGCAGTGCGGAAACATAAGGAGAGAATAATATGGAGCAAGAATCCCTGTTCCGAAAAGAAAGCATGGATCGCATCTCGTCCCCGGAGCAGCTCAACGACTATCTGCATGTGACCAACCCCACGGTGTGGGCGGTCATGGCGGCAATCATCGTTCTGCTGGTGGGCGTGATCATCTGGGGCTCCGCTGCCACCATTGACAGCTATGCCGTCGGTACCGCCCAGGTGCAGGACGGAAACCTGATCCTCCTGTTTGACGATGCCCAGCTGGCGCGCAGCGTCCAGGCCGGGATGACCGTTGCCGTGGGCGAGACCGAGAGCGTCATCACCAGCGTGGGCCGCACCGAAAACGGCGCCGTCTTTGCCGCCGCGCCCACCGCCCTCTCCGACGGGAACTATCCCGCCCGTGTCGTGTACAAGCAGACGCAGGTGCTGCGCCTGCTGTTTAACTGAGGTCGGCGCGGATGGGAAAGACAAAGATCAAGCAGCCGGTCGTCCACGGCAGGGCCAGGGTGCCGGTTGTGATGCAGATGGAGGCGCTGGAATGCGGTGCGGCCTCTCTGGCGATGGTCATGGCCTATTACGGCCGGTGGGTCCCGCTGGAGCAGGTGCGCCTGGACTGCGGCGTGTCGCGGGACGGCTCCAACGCCAAGAACGTATTGGCCGCCGCGCGCAGCTACGGCTTTGAGGCCCAGGGCTTCCGCTGCGAGGTCAGCGCCCTGCGGGAAAAGATCGCCTGCCCCTGCATCATCCACTGGAACTTCAACCACTTTGTGGTGCTGGACGGCTTCGGCGGCAATTATGCCTACATCAACGACCCCGCCAGAGGCGAGGTCAAGGTCCCGCTGCCGGAATTTGACGAGGCTTTTACCGGCATCTGCCTGGAGATCAAGCCCGGCCCGGACTTCCAGCCCGGCGGCAAACCCAAGAGTACCCTGGAGTTTGCGCGCAGACGCCTGACCGGCGCGGGGGCGGCGGTGGCCTTTGTACTGTTGAGCACGGTGATCGGCTCCCTCTTCGGAATCATCAATCCCATCTTCTCCCGCTTCTTCATGGACCATCTTCTGACGGGGGAGAACCGGGAGCTGCTGATGCCTTTCCTGGGCCTGATGGCGGCCATGGGCATCGCCCAGGTAGTGACCAGCTGGGTACAGGCGGTCTACTCCCTGAAAATCAACGGCAAAATGGCCATCGTCGGCAGCAGCACCTACATGTGGAAGGTTCTGCGCATGCCCATGGAGTTCTTCTCCCAGCGCATGGCCGGCGATATCCTGCAGCGGCAGGGGACCAACGCCACCATTGCCTCCACGCTGGTGAACACCTTCACGCCCCTGCTGCTCAACACCATCATGATGATCATCTACCTGGTCTTCATGCTGCGCTTCAGCGTGGTGCTGACCATGGTGGGCATTGTGACCATTGTTTTGAACCTGCTGGTATCACAAATGATTTCCGCCAAGCGCGTGAACATCACCCGCGTGCAGATGCGCGACTCGGGCAAGCTGGCCGCCGCCACGGTCTCCGGCATCCAGATGGTGGAGACCATCAAGGCCAGCGGCGCGGAGAACGGCTACTTCCAGAAGTGGGCGGGCTACCAGGCCTCCGTCAACGCGCAGAACGTCCGCTACGCAAAGCTCAACCAATTTCTGGGCGGCATCCCCGCGGTGCTGTCCACCATCGCCAGTTCCGCGGTGCTGGTCCTCGGCGTGTACTT
This sequence comes from Candidatus Limivicinus sp., assembly GCA_045117295.1. Taxonomy (GTDB): domain Bacteria; phylum Bacillota; class Clostridia; order Oscillospirales; family Oscillospiraceae; genus Limivicinus. The sequence goes on along the minus strand of JBGUNL010000094.1, from coordinate 4,047 downwards.
CGTCATGCAGGGGCAGTTCACCATCGGTATGATTCAGATGTTCCAGGGCTTCCTGTCCTCCTTCATGGCGCCCGCCATGACCCTCATTTCCGCCGGCCAGACCATTCAGGAGATGCGCACGGATATGGAGCGCGTGGAGGACGTGATGCAGTACCCCTCGGACGAGGCTTTCGCCGATCTTCCCCTTGCGGAGGGCGCGGACTACTCCAAGCTTTCCGGCGAGATCGAGCTGAAGAACGTCAGTTTCGGCTACTCCCGCCTGGGCAAGCCCCTGATCCAGGACTTCTCCATGCACATGAAACCGGGCAGCCGCGTCGCCTTTGTGGGCACCTCCGGCTGCGGCAAGTCCACCCTGTCCAAGCTGATCTCCGGGCTCTATCAGCCCTGGAGCGGCGAGATCCTGTTTGACGGCAAGCCGATCTCCCAGATCGACCGCAGCGTCTTCACGGGATCCGTGGCGGTGGTGGATCAGGACATCACCCTCTTTGAGGACACCATTGCCAACAACATCAAGATGTGGGACGACTCCATCGAGGATTTCGAGATGATCCTCGCGGCGCGTGACGCCCAGATCTATGACGATATCATGGCCCGGGACGGCGGCTTCTACGGGAAGCTCACCGAGGGCGGCAAGGATCTCTCCGGCGGCCAGCGGCAGCGCATCGAGATCGCCCGTGTTCTGGCGCAGGATCCCTCCATCATCATCATGGACGAGGCCACCTCCGCCCTGGACGCCAAGACCGAGTACGAGCTGGTCAAGGCGGTCAAGGACCGCGGCATCACCTGCATTGTCATCGCCCACCGCCTCTCCACCATCCGTGACTGCGACGAGATCATCGTCCTCGACCACGGCCTGGTGGTGGAGCGCGGCACCCACGATGAGCTCTACGCCAAGGGCGGCTTCTATTCCGAGCTCATCGCCAGCGACTGAGGAGGTGTGAAAATGGGTTGGTTTGACGAACAGATCCGACAGAGAAAACAGAGCGATCAGGAAGTCTTTGAGGACTCCATTTTCCGCATGGCCTCGGTGGTTCTGGGCCGGAAGGCGGCAGGAATGCTGGACGATCAGCGCATCGTCACCAAGGAAGCCATCGACGACATCCTGAAGTATTTCCGCTATAAGCCGACAGAGATCCCCGACTCCATCAAGGACCCGGATGAACAGCTGGAGTACTGCCTGCGCCCTCACGGCCTGATGCGGCGGAACGTGAAGCTGGACGAGGGCTGGTACAAGGACGCCTACGGCCCCATGCTGGCCTTCCGGAAGGAGGACGGGGCGCCGGTGGCGCTGCTGCCCAAGCCCTTCGTGGGCTACTGGTTCCATGACCCCGCCACCGGGGCCAAAACCAATCTCAACAAGGGGACAGCCGAGCAGTTCGCCGCGGACGCGATCTGCTTTTACCGGCCTCTGCCGCTGAAAAAGCTGGGCATCCCGGATCTGATCACCTATCTGAAAAACTGCCTCAACAGCGGCGACTATGTGCTGATCATCGCGCTGACCTTCCTGGCCACGCGCCTCGGCATGTTTATGCCCGCCATCACCCGCGCCCTGACGGGCTTCGTGCGGGAGAGCGGGAGCACCACGCTGCTGATGGGGACGGCGGTCTTTATGCTCAGCGCCATCCTCTCGGGGCAGCTGGTCAGCATCGTGCGGGAACTGATGATGAACCGCATCCAGATCAAGACCTCGCTTTCGGTGGAGGCGGCGCTGATGATGCGGGTGATGAACCTGCCTGCAAACTTTTTCCGCAAGTACTCTTCCGGCGAATTGTCCAGCCGTTTTGACTCGGCCACGCGCCTTTGCGATCTGCTGTTGGGCAGCGTCTTTTCCACGGGCCTGACCTCCCTGATGAGTCTGATGTACGTCACGCAGATCTTCCACTATGCCCCCGCCCTGGTGGGCCCGGCGCTGCTGATCGTCGCCGTGACGCTGGCCTTCAGCGTGGTGTCCGCCCTGATGCACGTGCGCATTTCCAAGCAGGTGATGGAGCGGGGCGCCAAGGAAAACGGCATGAGCTTCGCGCTCATCTCGGGCGTGCAGAAGATCAAGCTGGCCGGCGCGGAGAAGCGCGCCTTCGCCCGCTGGGCCCGGTGCTATTCCGAGGCGGCGGAGCTGAGCTACAATCCTCCCGTTTTTATCAAGGCCAACACCGCCATCTCCTCCGCCATCTCCCTGGCGGGGACCATCATCCTGTACTTCCTGGCTGTCCAGACCAATGTCAGCCCCTCGGAGTACATCTCCTTCAACGCCGCCTTCGGCGCGGTGACGGGGGCGTTTGCCTCCCTGACGGGCGTGGCCCTGTCGGTGGCGTCCATCAAGCCCATTCTGGAGATGGCGGAGCCCATCCTGAAGACCGAGCCCGAATCCTCCGAGAACAAGACCATGGTCACCTCCCTCAAGGGCAGCATCGAGCTCTCCAACGTCTTCTTCCGCTATGCGGAGAACACCCCCTATGTGGTCAACGGCATGAGCCTGAAGATCCGCGCGGGGGAGTACATCGCCATCGTCGGCACCACCGGCTGCGGCAAATCCACGCTGATCCGCCTGCTGCTGGGCTTTGAGACCCCGGAGCGCGGCGCCATCTACTACGACGGCAAGGATCTGGCCACGCTGGATCTGCGCTCGCTGCGCCGCCGGATGGGCGTTGTCACCCAGGACGGCAGCCTCTTCCAGGGGGACATCTATTCCAACATCGTGATCTCCGCCCCGCAGCTCACCCTGGACGAGGCCTGGGAGGCCGCGGAGATGGCCGGCATTGCCGATGATATCCGCCGCATGCCCATGGGGATGCAGACCATTATCTCCGAGGGCCAGGGCGGCATCTCAGGCGGGCAGAAGCAGCGCCTGATGATTGCGCGCGCCATTGCCCCCAAGCCGAAGATCCTGATGTTTGACGAGGCCACCTCCGCCCTGGACAACAGGACCCAGAAGCAGGTGTCCGAGTCGCTGGATCACCTCAACTGCACCCGTATCGTGATTGCCCACCGCCTCTCCACCATCAAAAACTGCGACCGCATTCTGGTGCTGGACAAGGGCCAGATCAAGGAGGACGGCACCTATGACCAGCTGATCGCCCAAAACGGCCTGTTTGCGGAGCTGGTGGAACGGCAGAGATTGGACGTGCCCACCGGAAATACACAAGGAGAAAACCATGCCGAAACATGCGGAGCAGTTGAATAATCCCGCCGCGGAGACCCTCCGGGCCGTGGACGACGAGGAGCTCGACGGGGTCGTCGGGGGATATGACGTGCTCTTTCCGGAAAACGGAGCGGGGCGGGATTCCTGGTTCGTCTCCCTGATGATCCGGCGCATGATCCAGGACGCCATTCGCCGCGGCCTTGCTTCCCCCGCCCACGCGGCCCCGGAGGAGGTCACGGTGGGCGACCGCCTGTTTCGGATCCGGCCAGTCGGGGAAAACTACTACGTGGAGGAAATCAGAGGATGAACAGTCTTCTTTTGTGGATCACGGAGCATGAAGAGGAACTTCGAAACGTAACAAATGCCCGGGAACTCACAGCGCTGCTTGCGGAAAGCGGTCTTGCGCCTGACCCGGACCAGCTCAGGGCTCTGGCGGATCAGCTGGAGGCGGTCACCCTCGAGGAGGAAGAGCTGGCCGGGGTCGCCGGGGGCGTGTATACCGAGCGGCCGAAGGATTGGACCCGGGTGCTGACCGATCTGCTCTATCGTTCGTGGGAAGGTACGGACAGGGCAGGGGATTTGGTCTACCGGGGACTTCCGGCAAAGCCGGTCACCCTGGAGGGGCGCCCCGGGAAAAATACTCCGCTGAGCGGAGAAACGACCGTCAAGCGTTTGTAAAAAGCAAGCGGCGGCGCAGGAGGTGACAGCGGACCCATGCCTGAAAAAAGCATACGAGAGATGAGCCGGCTGGAGCGGCAGCACCATTCGCTCTCGGCGCGCGTGTTCCACACCACCATCATGGCCTCTCTGGTCCTGGGGCTTGTGAGTCTGCTGATCGGCCTGACTCTGTATCTGTACAGTCAGGTGGGCCAGTACACGGCCGAGGCCTTTAATCTCTCCAAGAGCGC
>JBGUNL010000093.1:0-4594 GCA_045117295.1 Candidatus Limivicinus sp. | reverse complement strand
CGAAGGGGAAGTGCTTGAACTCGCCCAGGATGCGGGAGGCGATCTGGGGGCTGTAGCGCCGGGCCAGGTCCTCGTTGGAGAGATTGGTGCTGATGATGCTGGTGCGCTCATTGACCAGGCGGTTGTTCACCAGGGTGTACAGGGCGCTCTGGGACATCTGCGTCAGCATCTCGGTGCCCAGGTCGTCCAGGATCATCAGATCGCAGCTCTCCATGCGGCGGATGCGCAGGGCGGCCTGCTCTCCCTCGGCGCTGTCCCGGGCAAACTTGGCCTTCTCATACAGCTCCAGGGCGGATGAGGCGGTGTCGTAACAGACGGAGAAGCCCTTGCCCGCCACCACCCGGGCGATACAGGCGGAGAGATAGGTCTTGCCCAGGCCCGTGCCCCCCTGAAACAGCAGGTTCGGCGCGTGGGGGGCAAAGTCCTCCGCGTAGTCCCGGCAGACCGAAAAGACCATGCCCATGGTCTCCCGGGCGCTCATGCCGTCTTCCCCGGTGCCCGGCGCGTCCGGGTAGAGCCTCAGGTCGAAAGCTTCGAAGCTCTCGTCCCCCCGGCGCATCAGGGTGCCCAGCTCCCTGGTCAGCTCCGCGTTGTACAGCCGGTCCAGGCAGCGGCAGACCTTTCCTTCGTAAATGCCGGTGTCCCGGCAGAGGGGGCAGGAGACGATCTCTTGGAGATAGTCCGCGCCGAAGCCGCCGGCGGTCAAGAGCTCCGCCCGGCGCATCTGCAGGTCCAGGTTCTCCTCCCGGATCTTCCCGATCTCCCCGGCCATGGCGGGACCGCCCGCAATGGTCAGCCGCACCAGGCGCGCCATGTGGCCGCGCAGGGCCGCGTCGATGCGCCCCACCTCGGGCAGGGCGGCATAGACCTCCCCCTGGCGGCGCAGCTGCTCGGCCTGGTTTGCGGCCCTCTGTTTTTCCAATTCCGCTCTGGCCCGGGCCAGCAGCTTTCCGTCGTATGCCATAGCGTATCCCTCACCTGTTCTTCATCATGGATCGCACATCTCCCAGGCCCACGGGCTTGTCCGGCTGCCTGGCCGGCGTCTCCCGGCGGCGGGGCGGGGGGTCCTTCTCCTTCACCTCGGCCGCAGACTGGATGCCCTTCTCCTTCCAGTTGAGAAGAATCTTGTTCAGATAGCTCCACTTGAGTCCGCCGGTGTTGGTCACCGTCCGGTCGTAGGCCAGGGCGATCAGCTCCCGGGGCGTGCCCTCCGCGATCCAGGCGCGGATGTATTTTTCCTCCGTGGCAGAGAGCTCCCTTCCCCGGATGCCGAGACTCTCGGCGACGGCGGCGCTCTCCTCCCGGCGGCGGGCATCACTGGCAATGAAGCTCTCCGCCTGCTCAAGGGTCAGGATCTCCAGCTTTGCCCAGTGGAAGGCTTCCTTCTCGATATAGCGCATGGAGGGGCGGCGGCCCCTGGCCTCCTGCACGCAGTAGTGCAGCAGCTGCAGGATGACCTCGCCCGGCAGGCCCAGATAGTCGTAGATGCCGAAGAGCTTCTTCAGATCCGGGCCGGACAGCACGTGGCCCAGGACCTGCTGGGCCTCGGTGACCACGGCCTTGAAGGCCGCGTCATTGCGGGCTGTGATGTCCTGCACGGTGTATTCCGGCAGCTCCTCCGGCGGGGGCAGCTTCTCTGCAGCCGGGGCGGCGGGAGGCGGCGGCGCCGGAGTCTCTTCTCCCTCCGCCAGGCCCATGCGCCGGAGCTTTTCCAGGGCGGCCTCCATCTCCCCGCGGGTGCGGCAGAGATCCCGGGCAGCACGCTCCAGATCCGACGAAGCGTGGCGGCGCATCCACAGAAAGAGCAGCGCCATGTCCCCGTCGTGGGCGCTCAGCAGCCGATCCGCGTCCCGGACGCTTATGCAATTGTCGGCCGCGCAGTCCGTCATGGCGTCATTTCCTCCCGCAAAATTCACGCTTTGTTCACCGTGGGGACATATTATAGCATGAAAATCCCCTTGTCGCAAGACTTGACATTGTGGTATACTTACCCTGTATCTTTTTGCGCAGACAACAAAGTCAGAGGAGCAAAGACAGAGAATGATCGAACTGCTCTCGCCCGCCGGCTCGCCCGAGGCCGTCATCGCCGCCGTCCAGAACGGGGCGGACGCCGTCTATCTCGGCATGGGCAACTTCAACGCCCGGCGAGGCGCCAAGAATTTCAACGACGAGGAATTTGCGCGGGCCGTGCGCTACTGCCGCATCCGCGGCTGCAAGGTGTACGTGACGCTCAATACGCTGGTCAACGACCGGGAGATGGAGAGCGCGCTGGAGAGCGCGCGTCTGGCTTCCGAGGCCGGGGCCGACGCCATTCTGGTCCAGGACCTGGGCCTTGCCTCCGCCATCCGCCAGTACCTGCCGGACATCCCCCTGCACGCCAGCACCCAGATGTCCATCCACAACCTGCAGGGCGTGGAGGCCGCGGCGGAGCTGGGCATGACCCGGGCGGTGCTGGCCCGGGAGCTTAGCTATGAGCAGATCCGCTATATCACCAGGCGCGCCCCCATCGAGACCGAGGTCTTTGTCCACGGGGCGCTCTGTTTCTGCCATTCCGGCCAGTGCTACATGTCCGCCCTCATCGGCCAGCGCAGCGGCAACCGGGGCATGTGCGCCCAGCCCTGCAGGCTCCAGTATAGTCTGGGCGGCCGGATGGACGACCACCCTCTTTCCCTCAAGGACAACTGCCTGGTGGACAGGCTGCAGGAGCTGGAGGAGGCGGGCGTGGCCTGCGTCAAGATCGAGGGCCGCATGAAGCGCCCCGAGTACACCGCCATCGTCACCAAGATCTACGCCAACGCCATCAAGGAGCACCGCATGCCCTCCCAGGAGGAGATGGACTCCCTGGAGCGCGCCTTCTCCCGCCAGGGCTTCACCCAGGGCTACTACACCGGGGATCTGAAGGACATGTACGGCGTGCGGGGCGAGCCCGACAAGGACGCCGAAAAGATGTTCACCCTGGCCCGCAAGGGCTACTCCGACGGGGAGCTGAGGCGGGTGCCGGTGCACTTTTACACCGTGTGCGAAAAGGGCCAGCCCATCAAGGCCATCGCCTTTGACGACGACGGCAACAGGGCCGTGCTCGCCGGCCCCGTGCCCGAGAAGGCCAGGGGCCAGGGCCTGACCTCCGCCTATCTCACCGAGCAGATGTTCAAGACCGGCGGCACGCCCTACAGCTGCGTGGAGAACCGGGCCCAGACCGACCCGGGCCTCTACCTGCCCGCCTCCGCCGTCAACGAGCTCAGGCGCGGTCTGGTCTCCGAGCTCAGTGAGCAGCGGGCCAAACCCCCGAAGCGCCGCGTGGGCGCCATGCCGTCCAAGCCCAAGGGCAGCCCCCGGGGCACGGATCCGGCCATGATCTTCCAGGTGCTCTCCGCCGAGCAGCTGACGCCGGAGCTGGCGGCCCTCAGGCCCAAATACATCTATGTGCCCCTGACCGTGATGAACGAGAACTTCGCGCTGCTGCAGCCCTTTGTGGAGCAGGGCGCCGTCCCGGTGGCGGTGCTGCCCCGGGTCATCACCGACAGCGAGACCGAGTACGTGCGCGACGTGCTGGGCCGGCTCTTCGACTACGGCATCAACGAGGCCCTGGTGGGGAACCTCGGCCACGCCATGCTGGCCCGCTCCGTGGGCATGCGCATCCGGGGCGACTTCGGCCTGAACGTCTTCAACTCCCTGTCCCTGGACATGATCCGGCAGGCGGGCTTTGTCTCCGCCACCGCCTCCTTCGAGCTGCGCATCGCGCAGATCCGGGATCTCGCGAAGACCCTGGACACGGAGATGATCGTCTACGGCAGACTGCCCCTGATGGTCTCCGACCAGTGCGTGATCCGCCACTCGGCGGGCCGCTGCAACTGCCAGACCCCCGCCCAGATGGCCGACCGCATGGGCGCGGTGTTCCCGGTGGTCAAGGAGTTCGGCTGCCGCAACGTGATCTACAACACCCACAAGCTGTTTCTGGCCGACAAGGCCGAGGATCTGTATTCCGCCGGGCTCTGGGGCATGCGCATGATGTTCACCACCGAGAGCCCCCGGGAGTGTCTGGAGGTGGCCAAGGTCTACCTGGGCCAGTCCGACTACCAGCCCAACGTCCTCACCCGCGGCCTGTATTACCGCGGCGTGGAGTAAAATGCCGAAGCTTCCGCAGCGGAAAACGCTCCGCCTTCCGAATTATGATTACAGCACCGCAGGGGTGTATTTTGTCACCATCTGCACCCAAGGCAGAAAATGCATCCTCTCCGACATCACGGTAGGGGCCGACGCCCTCGGCGGCCCGCAGGTGAGACTGACACGCATCGGTCAAATCGTGGAGAAATTCATTCTCTCAACAGAGAGCATTCCGGGTGTGCATGTTGACAAATATGTCATCATGCCCAATCACGTCCATCTGATTTTATCGGTGGATGGAACGGGCGGGCCGCCGAGGGCGTCGGCCCCTACCATAGCGTCTATTCCGAATGCTGTCTCAGCGCTGAAAAGGCTGGTCAACCGGGAAGTGGGAACAAACATCTGGCAGCGCTCGTATCACGACCATGTCGTCCGCGGCGATGCCGACTACCGGGAAATCTGGCAATATATCGACACAAACCCCGCCCGC
>JBGUNL010000092.1:0-14049 GCA_045117295.1 Candidatus Limivicinus sp. | reverse complement strand
GGAGACGGCGGAACTGCCCGGCGGCGTCACGGCCATTGAAAACTCCGCCTTCAACGGCTGCAAGAAGCTGGCGGACGTGTATTTCGCGGGCAGCGCCGCGGACTGGGCGGCGGTGGAGATCGGCGCGTACAACACCCCCCTTTCCAAGGCCTACCTGCACACGGAGGGCGCGGGCAGCGGGGACGCCGGCGGCGTCATCGGAGGCAGATTGGGCTGACATGCCCGGCTCGGCGGCTGGAAGAAAATGCGCGCAAACGCATAAAAAACCGCATGAACGTACTTGAAAGAAAAAGGGTACTTTGGTATAATCTAGCTGTACCCCATTTACTATGAAAGAAGGAGACAACTATGAAAAAAAGTATTGCAATTCTTCTGGTTCTTCTGCTTTTGCTGCCCGTCCTGTCTGTTCAGGCCTTCGCCGCGGATGCTCCCATGAGCTGGAGCCTGATGGACGGCGGCGTGCTCGTCATCAGCGGTGACGGCGAGATGCGCGATCTGTCCCAGACCATCGCTCCCTGGCGTGACTACGAGAAGCAGATTGAGGAGCTGCAGGTGGAAGACGGCGTGACCGGCATCGGCAACCAGGCCTTCCAGCGCCTGCGCAGCCTGAAGGTCGTTTCCCTGCCCGAGTCTGTTGAGAGAATCGGCAACGGCGCCTTCTACTACGACATCGCCCTCGAGAAGATCCAGCTTCCCAGCGGTCTGAAGCTGCTCAACACCTCTGTCTTTGACCACTGCTCTTCCCTGAAGAGCATCGTCCTGCCCGACGGCCTTGAAGAGATCGGCGCTGCCGCCTTCAACTGCTGCTCCGGCATGGAGTACCTGTACATCCCCGCCTCCGTCAAGGAGATCGGCGACTCCGCCTTTGCCGGCTGCTGGCACATCAAGAACGTGTTCTTCGGCGGCACCGAGGAGGAGTGGAAGGCCATCCAGATGGGCGACTTCAACCGTTACCTGACCAAGGCCGCCCTGACCTGCGACGCTGTTCCCTCCGAGATCATCGCCGCCCAGGAGGCCGATGAGGCCATGAAGCCCGCCGAGATCAGCTGGGAGATCAGCAAGGACAACGTCCTGACCGTCTCCGGCAACGGCCGCATGCCCGACTACTTCACAAGCCAGGCCCCCTGGTACGACGGCAAGAAGGACGTGGTGAAGATCGTTGTGGAGGACGGCATCACCCACATCGGCAGCCAGGCCTTCCAGTACTTTGCCAAGGTCAAGAGCGTGTCCCTGCCCGCCTCTGTCACCAGCATCGGCGCCTCCGCTTTCTATGAGTGCAACGGTCTGCAGAGCATCGAGCTGCCCGCCGGTCTGACCGAGCTGGGCGAGAAGGCCTTCGATCACTGCGGCAAGCTGACCTCCGTGGAGATTCCCGAGTCCCTGACCGCGATCTCCCACGGCGCCTTTGACGCCTGCTGGGCTCTCGAGACCCTCAAGCTCCCCGGCACCCTGACCAAGATCGGCGACTACGCCTTCAGCTCCTGCGGCAACCTGAAGGACGTCTGGTACGACGGCAGCGCGGCCGACTGGACCGCCGTTGAAGTCGGCGCCGGCAACACCGCCATCACCAACGCCTACTTCCACACTGCCGGCAACGGCACTGCCGGTATGGCTGGCGGCGTCTTCTAAGCAAGACATTCGCAACATAACCCAAACAGCACCGGCTTTTGCCGGTGCTGTTTTTTTGTAAACAACAAGAACCCGCTGCCTCGGAGGAGGCGGCGGGTTCTTGTCAAACGCGATGAAATCAGGCGTTGGCCTTCTTGGCCATGACGCACAGGGCGGTGAAGGCGGCGGGATCGTGGATCGCAGTCTCGGAGAGCATCTTGCGGTTCATGTCGACACCGGCCAGCTTCAGACCGTGCATGAAGGTGGAGTAGTTCATGCCGTTGGCTTTGCAGCCCGCGCTGATACGGGTGATCCACAGCTTGCGGAAGTCTCTCTTCTTCTGCTTGCGGCCGACGTAAGCGTAACGGCCGGACTTCATCAGCTGCTCGTTTGCCATCTTATAGTGACGGGACTTGTTGCCCCAGTAACCCTTTGCAAGACCGAGAACTTTGCTTCTGTGCTTGCGGGTCATCATTGCGCCTTTAACTCTTGCCATTTCAATATCCTCCTATTTCGACTCGGTAACCCTTATTTGTAAGGGATCATTTTCTTGATGGTTGCCTCGTTGGTCACATCGGCGTAAGCCTCAGAACGCAGACGGCGGCAGCGCTTGGTGGTCTTCTTGGTGAGGATATGGCTCTTGTAAGCGTGTGCACGTTTGACCTTGCCGGACTTGGTGAGATTGAATCTCTTCTTGGCACCGCTGTGGGTCTTCAGTTTGGGCATGATAGTTTCTCCTTCCGTAATTCAATACAGGGAAATCTCCCGCTGTATACTGGTTGATCAGGCCTCGGACGCGGGTTCTTCCGCCTTCGGCTGCTTGGGCTTGGCCGGTTTCTTGGCCGGGGCCTGGGGCTTGGGGGAGAGGAACATGGACATGTTGCGGCCCTCCAGTTTGGGGGCTTTGTCCAGGTTCGCGATCTCCGCGCACTTGGCCGCGAAGTCCTTGAGCAGCACGGCGCCGATCTCGGTGTGGGCCATCTCGCGGCCGCGGAAGCGGACGCTGACCTTCACGCGGTCGCCGTCGGACAGGAACTTCTGGGCGTTCTTGAGCTTGGTGTTAAAGTCGTTGGTATCGATGCCGGGAGACATGCGGATCTCCTTGATCTCAATCACGCGCTGATTCTTCTTGGCTTCCTTCTCGCGCTTGGTCTGCTCAAAGCGGAACTTGCCGTAATCCATGACCTTGCACACGGGAGGGTTGGAGCCCGGAGCGATCTTGACCAGGTCCATGTCCCGTTCCACCGCGATCTTCAGTGCGTCTCCGATGGACATGATGCCGAGCTGCTCGCCCTGATCGCCGATCAGGCGTACTTCTTTGTCAAGGATCTCTTCGTTGATTTGATGAACAGCGTTTGCGATTGTGAACACCTCCGAAAAATCAAAAGCTCGGATGCACGGCATCCGAGCGTAAAAACACAGTCTCGCCCCTTTGAGGCGGTGCTTTTATGAACCGCGGCTGGCCCGATGGCCGCCGGGTGAGGACGGGGATGCCGTACCTTCTTTGTTTTAGCGTATGTAATATATCAGGATTTCAGCCCAAAGTCAAGCACTTTTTTTAGTATTTTTCATCCGGCGCGCCGGCCAGCTTCTCCTGCTCCATGGCAAGCTTCACAACGCGGCTGGTGCCCAGGCGGTCGGCGCCCAGGCTGATAAAGTCCTCCGCGTCCTGCAGGGAGGCGATGCCGCCGGCGGCCTTGACCTTCAGGGTGTGGGGGGAGTTTTCCCGCAGCAGCTGCACGTCCTCGCGGGTGGCGCCGCCCCGGGAGAAGCCGGTGGAGGTTTTGATGAAGTCGGCCCCGCAGTCGGAGACCACCTTGCACAGGTGGATCTTCTCCTCATCGGTCAGCAGACAGCACTCGATGATGACCTTGAGGATCTTGCCCTTGGCGGCCTCGCGCACGGCGCGGATGTCGTTGGCCACGTCCACCCAGCAGCCGTCCTTGACCATGGAGAGGTTGATGACCATATCGATCTCGTCGGCGCCGTTTTTCACCGCGTCGGCGGCCTCAAAGGCCTTGGCGGCGGAGGTCATGTAGCCGTTGGGAAAGCCGATGACGGTGCAGATTTTGAGCCGGTCGCCCACGTAGCGCTTGGCTCCGGCCACGTGGCAGGGGGGGATGCAGACGCTGGCGCAGCGGTAGCGGATGGCCTGGTCGCAGAGGGCGCAGATCTCCTCGCTGGTGCAGTCGACCCGCAGCAGGGTGTGGTCACATTTTTTCAAAATTTCGCTGATATCCATAAAAGGTTCTCCTTTTCCTTGGTGTTTGACATCTTATTATACCGCGCCCGCCGGGCATATTCAAGTGCCGCCGTCGAATAAGATGAAGCATCCCAAAGGAAAAGGACGGCTCAGGCATGGAAATCAACACGGAAAACAACGCGGTCAGACTCTGCGGCGTGATGGCGGGCGCACCCGCCCGCTCCCACAGCAGCCGGGGTCAGACTTTTTACGGCTTCCCGCTGGAGGTGCGGCGGCTGTCCGGCGCGGCGGACACCCTCAACATCCTCGCCCGGCCGGAGCAGCTGGCGGCGGTGGGTGTGGAGGAGGGGGAAAAGCTTCTCGTCACCGGCGAGCTGCGCAGCTTCAACAACCGCCGGGGGGAGGGCGCCCGCCTGGTACTGACGGTGCTGGCCCGGGAGATCGCCCTCTGCGGCGGACCGGACGAAAACCAGGTCTCTCTGCGGGGTACGCTCTGCAAAGCGCCCAACCTGCGCACGACCCCCATGGGGCGTGACATCTGCGATCTGATGCTGGCGGTCAACCGCAGCTACGGCCGCTCGGACTACCTGCCCTGCATCTGCTGGGGCACCCTGGCCCTCAAGGCCGCCGGCTGGGGAGTGGGCACCCGCATCGCGCTGCAGGGCCGCTTCCAGAGCCGCCGCTATGTCAAGCTCACCGGGGAGGGCCCCGTGGAGCGGGTGGCCTTTGAAGTCTCCGCCGCGGAGGCAGAGGAGCTGGAGAGCCTGAAAACCGGCGCTTTTTAGAACCTTCCGGGAGCTTTTGCCGAAGGCCTTGACCCGGGCCGGGAAAAAGATTATGTTAACTGCCGGAGGTGGTCTGCATGATCAGAAAAGCGTGCTTGCTCGCCCTGGCCCTGGGCTTTGTGCTCCTGGCCCATCTGCGCCCCTGCTGCGATTTTGAGCTGGCGGGGGAGCGGATGGACCTCAGCTGCACGCCCGCTGCGGTGAGACGAGCGCGAACGGCGGCCCTGGCCGCCGCGGAGGAGATCCTGCCGGGACCGGCGGCGCTGCCGGAGGGGAAGACCCGGATGCGCCTGACCCTTGGCCCGCGGGCGGACAGGGCTCCGGAGCTGGCGGACGCGCTGCTGCGCGCGGTGCCGGGCGTGGCCCTGCGGGAGACGGTCTGGGTGGGGGAGCGCTGTCTCGGCGCGGTGAGCGACGGGACGGTTTTTTCCGGGACCCTGCGGGACTATGTGGCCAACACCCGGCCCAGCTGGGCCTGCGGCGGCGTGCTGAGCCAACCCCTCACCCTGCGCCGGAGCTACGGCCGCGCGGGCTATGTCTCCACGCCCGAGGACATGGTGCTGCTGGTGACAGGCACGGCGCCGGTAATCTGGTACGACGGGGAGGGAAACTTTGCCGAAGCATAAAGCAGCAGGCGTGTGGAGCTTTCCACACGCCTGCTGCTTAACCTGTGATAAATCCGCCGCCGATGAGGCGCTCCCCCTGATAGAGCACGGCGCTCTGCCCCGGGGCCGGGGCCCGCACGGGGCTTTCGCAGCGGATGCGCACCCGACCGCCGCATACAATCTCCGCGGAGCAGGGCGGCTCCTCCCACTTGGTGTGCCGCACCCGGACGCTGGCGGGGACCGGCCCCGCGGGCTCGTCGATGAGCCAGTTGAAATCCCGGGCCGTCAGCTCCGTCCGGAACAGTTCCTCCCAGAGGGCCAGCTCGATGCGGTTTGCCGCCGCGTCAATGCGGGCGACATAGAGCTTCCGCCCGTCGTGCAGACCGGGGACGCGCTGGCCCACTGTCCAGTGGACGATGCCCGTGTGCTGCCCGATGACCTCCCCGTGGAACACAAAGTCCCCGGGCCCGGGCAGGGCGGCGCGTTGGGACAGCCAGTTGACATAATCTCTGTCCGGAATGAAGCAGATCTCCATGCTGTCCCTCTTGTGGGCGGCGGGCAGGCCGAATTCCTCCGCCATGGCCCGCACCTGCTTCTTCTCAAAGGTCCCCAGGGGCAGGGTCATACGGCCGACCTGCTCCTTTGTCAGACGGCAGAGCATGTAGCTCTGGTCGTTGGCGGGCTGTCCCTTGTACAGGGCGCCGCCCTCCGCCCGGGCGTAGTGCCCGGTGGCGATCAACTCCGCGCCGATCCTGTCGGCTTCCTCCAGAAGAGACGGAAATTTCAGCGTCGGATTGCAGAGAACGCAGGGGTTGGGCGTCTCGCCCCGGAGATAGCAGTCCGTAAAGGCCCGGCAGACCTTTTGCTCCAGGGCCTCGTGCACGTCGAGGACGCGCAGCTCCACGCCCATCTGTTCGGCGGAGCGGATCGCCTCCTGACGGGCGGCGCCGTCCGTGTTGTCCAGATACAGGCCGTGGACCTCAAAGCCCGCGCGCTTGAGCAGCACCGCGGACACGGCCGAGTCCACCCCGCCGGAAAAACCCAGAACCACCTTGCTCATCTTCTGCTCTCCATATAGACCATCAGCACCGAGATATCAGCCGGGGACACGCCGGAGATGCGGCTGGCCTGGCCAAAGTTCTCGGGTCTGATCTTCTCCAGCTTCTCCCGAGCCTCCAGGCGCAGCCCGGCAATGGCGGCGTAGTCCAGATCGCGGGGGAGCTTTTTTTCCTCCATGCGGGCAAACTCCTCTACCTGCTTGAGCTGCCGCTTGATGTAGCCGTCGTACTTGAGACGAATCTCCACCTGCTGCCTGACCGCCTTGGGCAGCGCGGGGCGCCCGGGATCAAAGGGCGCCGTGTCGGCGTAGGAAATCTGGGGCCGCCGCACCAGCTCCGCCAGGGAAAAGCCTGTGGCGATGGGGGCGGTGCCCTTCCCGGTCAGCAGGGCGTTGACGTCCTCCGTGGGCGGAACATGGGTGCTCTCCAGGCGATGGAGCTCCTGTTCCACCGCGGCGTATTTTTCCAAAACCCGCCTGTACTGTTCCTCGCTGACCAGGCCCAGTTCCCGCCCGATGGCGGAGAGCCGCTGGTCGGCGTTGTCCTGCCGGTGGAGCAGGCGATACTCGCTTCGCGAGGTCATCATGCGGTAGGGCTCGTTGGTGCCCTTGGTCACCAGATCGTCGATGAGGGTGCCGATGTAGCCGTCGCTTCGCCGGAGGATGAACGGGGACTTCCCCAGAATCTTCCGCGCTGCGTTGACCCCGGCCACAAAGCCCTGCACCGCGGCCTCCTCGTAGCCGGAGGAGCCGTTGAACTGCCCGGCCCCGTAAAGGCCGGGGATTTTTTTGCTCTCCAGCGTGGGGAAAAGCTCGGTGGGGTCCACGCAGTCATACTCGATGGCGTAGGCGCAGCGGGTCATCTCCGCGTGCTCCAACCCCGGGATGGTGTGCAGCATCTGCACCTGCACCTCCTCCGGCAGGGAGGAGGAGAAGCCCTGAATGTAGAGCTCTTCCGTGTCCAGGCCCATGGGCTCCACAAAGAGCTGGTGCCGGGGCTTGTCGGCAAAGGTCATCACCTTGGTCTCGATGCTGGGGCAGTAGCGGGGCCCCACGCCCTCGATGACCCCGGAATAGATGGGGCTGCGGTCGAGATTGGCCCGGATGATTGCGTGGGTGCGCTCGTTGGTGTAGGTCAGGTAGCAGACCGCCCGGTTTTCCGGCGCGGCTCCGGTGGAGAAGGAGAAGGGCTCCGGCTCTTCATCCCCGGGCTGCAGCTCCATTTGGGAAAAGTCCACCGTCCGGGCGTTGACCCGGGGGGGCGTGCCGGTCTTGAAGCGGCGCAGGCTGAGCCCCAGCGCCCGCAGGCAGTCCGCCAAAGGCAGCGCGGGGGCCAGTCCGTCCGGGCCGGAGGAGCGCAGCACCTCGCCCACAATGGTGCGGCCGTCCAGGTAGGTACCGGTGGCGACGACGGCCGCCCGGCAGTGCCAGACCGCCCCGGTGTGGGTGGTCACGGAGCAGACCGCACCGGTCTCGTCCACGCAGATCTCCACCACCTCCGCCTGCTTGACGCGGAGATTCTCCTGCTTTTCCAGGGTGTGCTTCATCACCTGCTGGTATTTTCGCCGATCGGCCTGGGCCCGCAGGGAGTGGACTGCCGGGCCCTTGCCCAGATTCAGCATCCGGTACTGGATGCAGGCTTTGTCCGCGGCCCTTGCCATCTCGCCGCCGAGGGCGTCCAGCTCCCGCACCAGGTGGCCCTTGCCGGTGCCGCCGATGGCGGGGTTGCAGGGCATGTTGCCCACGGCGTCCAGATTCACGGTAAAGCAAATCGTATCCAGCCCCAGCCTCGCCGCGGCCAGAGCGGCCTCAATGCCGGCGTGGCCCGCGCCGATGACGGCCACATCGCAGCTTCCCGCCTCGTATCGAATCATCGTTTCCATCCCATTTCCCAAGAGTAGGTTTCATGTTTCTGTATTCTATCATCCCTGCGGAGGACCGTCAAATGAAAGATCGGCGGGGAGGGAAAAAACGGAACAAACAATTTCCCGCAAAAGCGCTTGACCGCGGGGCGGCGGAGGAATATAATTTACATAATCAAAGAAAAAGGCGCGAGGAATGTCGGAAAGGAGTGAGCGTATGCATGCAGTCGGAAGGCGGCTTTTGACCGTCCTGCTGTGCCTGTGCCTTTGCCTCGGGGCGGTGTCGCTGTGCCCGGTGAAGGCGCACGCCGACGCGATCCTGATCACCAAGGTGCTGACCACCACCAAGTTTACCCCGGTGGCGCTGATGGAGCTGCAGTATGTCACCGCGGCCACCAGCACCAGCGGCGTGTACATCACGGAGTACGGCTGGTATGACACGGCCACCAACGCCCGGGTCACCAACAACTTCAGCACCAGACCCGTGGAGGTGCAGATCACCCTGGCCACCTATGACGGGATGGAATTTGCCGACAATGTGGCGGTCTATCTCAACAACATCCCCGCCTCCTATGTGGTCTCCGCCGACCATCGCTACCTGACCCTGTCCCGCACCTACACGCCGGAGGTCTGGAAGCCCTCGGTCATCAAGAACCCGGAGAATGAGACCGTGGAGGAGGGCGGCATCGCCTCCTTTGCGGCTTCCGCCATCTACAATCTGGGCTATCAGTGGATGGTGCTGAACCCCGCCAACTGGGAGCATTTCCCCGTGGATGAGCTGCCCGCCCGCTACGGCGTCACCGTGGGCGACCCCGGGGAGGACCACGTCACCATCTACGGCGTGACGCGGGAGATGGACGGCCTGCGCTTCTACTGCACCTTCCTGGGCGCGGTGAAGGGCGACTACTACAATTCGGACTCTCTGGGCGCCACGCTCCATGTGCTGTTTGACCCCAGCACCGTTTACCCGCAGCCCGGGCTGGAGGAGCCCGAGGAAGCCGAGGAGATTCCGGAAGAGATCCCCGGGGAGGCGGAGGAAGCCCCGGCAGAGGAGGTCCCCGCGGAGGAGCCGGAGACCGAGACCCCTGCGGATAAGCCCGAGGAGATCCACACCCACGTTTTTTCCGAGACCTGGTCCTTTGACGCTGCCACCCACTGGCGTGCGTGCGAGTGCGGCGAGCGCACGGAGCAGGGCGCGCACACCCTGGAGTGGAAGCTGACCCGCCGGGCCACAAAGAACCAGACGGGCATCGAGACGGGCACCTGCACCACCTGCGGCTACACGGTCACCCGCGAGTCCAGCGACGACGGCATCAGCGCCGGGCTGAAGCTGGCCATCGTGGGCGTGGGCGGCCTGACGGCGCTGACGCTGATCGTGCTGATCGTGGACTCCATCCGCACCGGCATCCAGAAAAGGAAGCGGCGCAAGGCCAGGCACAGCGCCTCCCATGTAAAAAAGTAAAAGAAGAAACATGACGCCCCCGAAGGCCTGGCCTTCGGGGGCGGGAGACTGTCAAAAAACCTGCGGTTATGAAGGATGATAGAGCCGCAGGGGAGCTCGAGGGGGCAAGGCCCGCCTCGAGTTGGATAAACCGCCGTCCGGTAAGCCTTGATTTGTCTAGGGGTTGCGGCTAATATGATTTTGGCCGAAGCCAAATGGTCGGCGGCTGAAGCGCAGTCAAAAAAGTCCGTCAAGGACTTTTTTGACAAGCTGACCCGGAGCCTGTGGGCTCCGGGTTTTGCAGTCTTCGGGGAATTGATTGACGGGCTTTCGTGTGCTATACTTTTCATCAGAAAAACCAAAGGAGAAGGGCCATGATCTATCTGGTGCGGCACGGGGAGACCGTGCGGAACAAGGCGGGACGGATGCAGGGGCGCAGCGATTTCCCCCTCAATGAGAGAGGGGAGGAGCAGGCGCGCCTGCTGGGTCAGCGCTTCCGCCGGGCCGGGGTGCGCTTTGACGCGGTGTGGTCCAGCCCCCTGCGCCGCGCGGTGCAGACCGCCGCGCTGATCGCCGGGGAGGACGCGGACATCCGGGTGGATGAGCGGCTCATTGAGATGGACTACGGCCCCTACGAGGGGATGGATCTGCGCCACCCCGCCCCGGAGGTGCTGGCCTTCTTCATGGACTTTGTGAATGTCCCGGCCCCGGCGGGCATGGAGAAGCTCTCAGCGGTGAGGGCGCGGCTGGGCTGCTTTCTGGAGGAGCTGAAAGCGGAGAGCGCGGGGAAGAACATCCTGATCTCCACTCACGCCATTGCCCTCAAGGGGGCGCTGGAATACCTGACGCCGGAATCCAAGGGGAGCTACTGGGCAAAAAACATCGGCAACTGCGCCGTCTACCGGACGGAGCTGACAGACGGGGCCTTCCTGGCGCCCGAGGCCTGGGAGCCGGCTTGAAAGAGGAAAGAGCGCATGGAAATCTTTGACGTCTGTGACGAAAACGGACGGCCTACCGGCGAAACCGTGGAGCGGGGCGCCGCTCACCGGGACGGGGTGCTGCATCGGACGGCCCATGTGTGGATCATCCGGGAACAGGAGGGCCGCGTCCAGGTGCTGCTGCAAAAGCGCAGCCTCAGCAAGGACTCCTTCCCGGGCCTCTACGACACCTCCTCCGCGGGCCATGTGCCGGCGGGATCGGAGGTGCTTCCCTCGGCCCTGCGGGAGCTGGAGGAGGAGCTGGGCCTGCACGCGGAGGAGAGCGACCTGGAATACGCCGGGCGCTTTCGCATCCGCTATGAGAAGGTATTTCACGGCGGGCTGTTTCGGGACAACGAGATCGCCTGGGTCTATGTCTGCCGCAGGCCGGTGGAGATCGCCGCCCTCCGTCTTCAGCCGGAGGAGGTGGAGGAGGTGCGCTGGTTTGACGCCGAGAAGGTGGCCGAGGAGATCCGGACCAGCCGGGCGCGCTTCTGCGTCCCCGCGGCGAGCCTGCGCCTGCTGCTGCGCTTTCTTTCCGACGGCGCGCCGCAGGAGGGGGCGGACGCCCCCGACCGGCTGGGAGACAATCTGTGACGGCGCTTTTCTTTTTCCTGCGGGTATGGTAAAATGAAAAACAAGAGGGGAGGCGGCAAGGGATGAAAAAAGTTGTGGTCTTCGGCGGCGGCACGGGACTGTCCTGCCTGCTGTCGGGCCTGAAGCTCTTCCCGCTGGATGTGACCACCGTCATCGCTGTCAGCGACAACGGCAGCAGCACCGGCGTCTTGAAAAAGGAACTGGACATCCCGGCCGTGGGGGACGTGGGCAAGGTGCTCATCTCCATGGCCAACGTGGACGAGGATTTCACCCGCCTGCTCCGCTACCGCTTTTCCCGGGACGGCAGCCTGCACAACCACCCGGTGCGGAACATCCTGCTGGCGGCGCTGATCGACCTCAAGGGCAGCCTCACCGAGGCCACCCGCTATATGTGCACCCTCCTGAACGTCAAGGGCACGGTGCTGCCCCTGACGGAGGAGAAGGTGGAGCTGGTGGGCGAGGGCAAGAAGCCCGGCCGCGCCTTTTACGGGCAGACGGAGGTCAGCCGCAACATCCGCAACATTACCCGCCTGAGCTACGACCACGACGTGCACGTGAGCCAGGAGGTGGTGGCGAGGATCCTGGACAGTGATCTCATCATCTTCAGCCCCGGCTCGCTCTATACCAGCATCCTCCCGCACCTGATCGCGGAGGAGGTGGTGGAGGCCATCGGGCAGGCCCGGGCCCCGATCCTCTACGTCTGCAACCTGGTGACCCAGCCCGGGGAGACGGACCGCTACCAGGTCAGCGACCACCTGAAAGTGATCAACCAGTACCTGGGAAGGCGCAAGGTGGACGTGGTGCTGGCCAACAATGCCCGCATTGACCAGGAGGTCAAGGACGTCTACCTCTCCACCGAGGACAAGACCGTGGTGGAGCTGGACCGGGAGAAGGTGGAAAAGCAGGGGGCCAGGATCATCGAGGATGAAATCTTCTGCCTGGACGACAGCGGCAGCATCCGCCACGACGCGCTGAAAACCGCCTTTTTGATCTTCTCCTACCTGATGGGAAAATAAAAAGAAACTGCCGCAGGGCCTGCTGATTGCAGGCCCTGCGGCAGTTCTGCGATTCATTCTGCCTCCCGGCGGAGACTGTCGGAAAGCAGGGAAAAGGGGAGCGGGTCGATCGGGGCCGCGCTCTCGTCTGCAAAGCGGAAGAGGCGCAGCGCGGGAAGAACCCCCGAGGAGACCGCGAGACACACCCTCGGCGGCAGCTCCAGCAGCAGGTGGCGCGTCTCCTCTCCGCAGATCGTCTCCGCCGGGGAAAAGGAGCCATGCTGCCGGAACTTGAAGAGGCTCTCCTTGCCCGTCCAGAGCCGCAGCAGCGTCTCCGCCTCCCGCCCGCCGCAGCCGGCGAGCTCCACCGGCGCGGCGATGCGGCGGAGCATCCGCCCGCAGAGGGCAGGGTCGGCGGCATAGCGCCGGGCGAAAACCGGCAGGCTCTCCACATCCACCCCCACCGGGCTGCGGGAGACCGCCGCGGCCACCGCGTCCTCCGTGTGGGAGAGGGAAAAGAAAAAGTCCGGGCAGAACCAGCGGCCCTCTTGCGCCTTCTCAAAGACCAGCGCCGCCGGGTCCAGGCCCAGGGAGTGGGCGGCGGCAAACTCCAGCAGGCGCCAGACCAGATAGCGCTGCCGCTTCATAGCCGGGGCGGCGGTCTCCTTGAGAAGTTTTGCCCGGGCGGGGGAGAAAACCGCGCCGACCTCCAGCTCCGGCGGGATGGCCGCGACATACACGTCCAGCAGGGGGGCGGGGTTATGCACTTGTTCCACGCGGGCACCTCCCATCCGGCAATCTTTTTCCCCATTATACCCCGCCGGGCGGGCGGGGGCAAGCGGAGAAAAAACGCGCTGTGCTTTTGCACAGCGCGTTTTTTGAAGGAATCAATGCTTGTGGGAGCTGCCCTTGTCGCCCACGCCGAAGTGGAGCTCCTTCATGCCCTCCACCTCATCGCAGATGTCCTTCAGGGCGCAGACGGAGCAGTCCGTCGGCAGGCCCTCAAAGATGTGGGTGAGGGTGCCGGTCACGTCGGCGGACTTCTTGGCCAGCGCCTTGAAGGCGGCGTAGTCCGCGGCGGGATCGGTGAGGAAGATCACGGTGGCGTTGATGACGTTGGGGTTCTTCTTGTACTCGGCGATGTAGCTGTCGCCGAGAGCCTGGAAGCTGATGCCCTTGCGGACGGCCTCGCGGCTGACGCGGACCTGCTCGCGGTAGCTCTCCGGGGAGATGCGCACCATGTAGCCCTGGGGGTAGACATGGTATTTGGCAAACTCGATATCCCGCAGGGTGCGGTAGACGGCCTCGTCGTCATCGTCCAGCACGCCGATGCGCAGCAGCACGATGCGGGCAAAGTCGCAGTCGCCCTTGATCTCCTTGAGATCCTTGCCGCAGAGGATGACCTGGTCCTTGTCCACCAGATCACTGCTGGAGGTGAAGAGGACGAAGTTGGCCGAACCCTTGCCGGAGGCGCCCAGCTCGTAGGCGGCGTCCTTCTGCAGCACCAGCTCGCTGGAGTCGTTGGAGGCCCAGGCGCCCTTGGGATTGTAGTCCCAGGCCTTCCGGGGCAGCTTTTCAAACAGAGCTTTGGTTTCGCCGATCAGGGAATTGTACAGCTCCATAGACTAGAATACCTGGTCCACGTGCTTCCGGTCAAAGATCAGGTTGACCTGCTTATAGGCCCAGCCGAGCACCTTCTGATCCAGGTTCCAGAAGTAGACGACGAACAGAACGCCGACGACAACGAGAAGAACGGTGACGAGCTTTTTGATAAAATCGCAGATCTTGCACATATTTGCAATTTGCTCCTTTCCTGTAATGGCCGGGGCGGATTACTTCTTGGCCAGGCCCTTCTGGCGGGCATACTCGGCAGCGCCGAGGGCGCCCATGAGCTGGGGGTCGGTCTTGAGGTTGATGAC
>JBGUNL010000091.1:0-7080 GCA_045117295.1 Candidatus Limivicinus sp. | reverse complement strand
TGTACACGGGAGGGGCAAGCCCCTCCCCTACAGTCACAAGATTTGTATTATATCGAAACTACGACAAATTCCCCGTGGCGTACATGGCGGCGGTCAGGGCCACCACCGGGGCGGTCTCGCAGCGGAGGATGCGCTCCCCCATGGAGCAGATGTGCAGGGAGCAGACCTTCGCCAGGTCCGCCTCGAACGGCTCGAAGCCCCCCTCGGGCCCGGTGACGATGGCGGCGGTTTTGGCCCCGGCGTTCTCGCCCAGCACGGAGCCCAGCGCCTCGCGCTCCCCGGTCTCGTACATGAACAGGCCCAGCTCCTTCTTCACCGCCAGATCCAGCATGGCCGTGAAATCCCCCACCCAGAAGACCCGGGGGATGATGCCGCGGCCGGACTGCTTGGCGGCCTCCTCGGCGATGCGCTGCCAGCGCTCCAGCTTTTTTTCGGGGTCGGCGGGCCGGGCCACGCAGCGGGCGGAGGAGAAGAAGCCGATCTCATAGGCCCCGGCCTCCACACACTTCTGAATGATGGCGTCGGTCTTGTCGCCCTTGGGCAGGGCGCAGAGGATGGTGACCTTGACGTCGGGCTCGGCCAGGCAGGGCCTGACCTCGACGATCTCGGCCTCGGCCTGCTCCTTGTCGGCGTAAACCAGCCGGCACTTATAGTCCGTCCCCTGCCCATCGCAGAGGATCACGTCCTCGCCGGGCTTGAGGCGCAGCACGCGCACGTGCTCCGCGTCCCGGCCCCGGATGATGGCCGTGCCGCCCAGCAGATTGGTCCCGGCAATAAAGAATCTCGGCATAAAAGCACCCTCCCGTAACCCGCTTTTCGCTGTGTATTGTTCATTATCTCATATTTTTCACGCCTTTGCAAGAGCGCGCGTAGAATGGGACACAGAGACACGCAGGAGGTGAAACCATGCGAAACGACTTTTCCGACGCGCTGCGGCGCTTTGACGAGATCTGGGGCCGGGTGGAGCGGGACCGGGGTCCCGGCCGGGGCCCCGGTCGGGGACCGGTTCCGCCCCCGCCTCCGGGGCGCTTCCCGCCTCCGCCCCCGCCCCCGCCCCCGCCGGGGCCCTGCCTGATGCCGGGGAGAAGGCCGCCCTGCCGGGCCTGGCGCTTCAACCCCCATGGCTTTTGGCGTTAACCCCATGCAGGGCGTTGAGCAGCTCCCCCCAGAGCTCCACACAGCGAAAGCGGAGTTCCCAGCCCTCCTGCCGGGTGAGCAGGGCGTAGTCCTCGGGGCCCATCACCGGGCGCAGCGCGTCCTCTTCCACCGCCGAGAGACACACCGGCGGGAAGACGATGCACCACCAGTTTTGGCCCTGCCCCTCCCCCAGGGTAATGCGCAGGGCCCGGTAGCGTCCCGCGGGCAGGGTGACGCCGCCGTAGCGCCGGGTGGGGATACGCTCGTCGGTGAGCTCCACGCGCACCGGCCGCCCCCCGGCGGCGCTCTCCGCCGCGGCGCGGATGTTCTCCGTCTCAGCCCGGAGGACCGCCTGCGCCTCTTCGGCGCTCCCGGCGTCCCGCAATTTGGGTTCCAGATACGCCAGCACCGCGTCCCGCACCCGCAGCTTAATCTGCTGCTCTTCGGGCGCGTCGGAGACGGCGACGACGCGCAGGCGGATGAGCTTCCCGCTGACCTCCGCCTGCCGCCCCCGGGCCCAGAGCCCCACACACAGGGTGACGCACAGGGCGATCAGGGCCGCAAGCTCCCAGGTTTTCAGCCGCTTGTTTTCAACCATAAAAAACACCGTCCATTCCAAAAGCATTCTGCTTTCAGTATGGACGGTTTTTCCTTGTTTGAATCCTGCTGTTTTTCTATGAAAAGCTGGTTCAGTCCAGCTTGCCCACGCAGACGGCGGTCTCGCAGAAGCCGTGCTCTTTGCGCAGGGCGGCGAGAGCCGGGGCGCAGTCCGCGTCGGATTTGAACACGCCGAACACCGCCGAACCCGTGCCCGTCATGATGGCGCCCAGGGCGCCGCAGTCCAGCAGCACGCCCTTGATCTCCTTGACCGTGCGCATTCTGCGGTCCTCCACGTCCTCAAAGACGTTGTACATGCGCCGGGCAATGGGCTCCAGCTCCCCCGCCTCCAGCGCCGCGAGAATGCCCGCCGTGTCCGGGTGGCAGCGCAGGCTGCTCTGATCCAGACGGCGGAAGAGCTCGGGGGTGGAGATGGAGAAGTCCGGCTTGCAGATGACAAACTGACAGTCCGGCATCCGGGGCAGGGTCTCCAGCTTTTCGCCCCGGCCGGTGGCCAGCACCGTGCCGCCCCGGACGCAGAAGGGCACGTCGGAGCCCACCTGCCCCGCCAGCGTCTCCAGCTCCTCGCCGGAGAAGGGGGCGCCGTACATCCGGTTCAGGGCCCGCAGCACCGCCGCGGCGTCGGCAGAGCCGCCGGCCATGCCGGCCCCCACGGGGATGCGCTTTTTCAGCGTGATGAGCATGCCCTGCCCCGCCCTGCCCGCGGCGGAGAGAAAGCACAGGGCGGCTCTGGCGGCCAGGTTCCGCTCGTCCGAGGGGATAAAGTGCAGGTTGCTGCGCACCTGGACGCGGCCGGCGTCGTTGAGGGCCAGCTCCAGCTCGTCGCAGAGGGAGACGGTCTGCATCACCATCACCATGCTGTGGTAGCCGTCGGGCCGCTTCTCGGTCACGTCCAGGGAAATATTGAGCTTGGCGTATGCCTTTTCCCGTATGGTATCCATAGGCGTTTCCCCCGTTATCCCAGACTGTAGACCCTGAGTTCGTAGGGCCGGGTGGTAAAGCCGTTGCCGATGGTAAAGCAGGTGTCGTAGTTGCTGAGCTCCAGGTTCCAGCGCCCCAGGTCGATGCCCTCGGGGGCGTTGAAGCGCAGCTGCTCGGCGGTAAAGGAGCAGATCACCAGGAGCCGCTTTTCAAAGTAGTGCCGCTCGTAGACGTAGAAGTTCTTGTCCCGGGGCAGGTACTCCCTGTACTCGCCCCGCAGGACGACGGGGCTGTTTTTCCGGAAGGCCAGCAGCCTGCGGTAGAAGTTCAGCAGGGAGTCGGGGTCCGCCTCCTCGGCGGATACGTTCACGTCGTGGTAATTGCCGTTGACAAAGAACCAGGGCCTGCCCGTGGTGAAGCCCGCGTTGGGGCTGCTGTCCCACTGCATGGGGCTGCGGGCGTTCTCCCGGGTGCCGGCCTGGATCAGCTCCAGCACCTTCTTTTTGGGGAAAAATTTGGAGAGGATGCGGGCGGCGTTGAAGGTCATCACGTCCTTGTACATGTTCAAGTCCGGCAGGGGCATGTTGGTCATGCCGATCTCCTGCCCCTGGTAGATGAAGGGCGTGCCCTTCTGCAGCAGGTACATGGCGGCCAGCATCTTGCCGCTCTCGGTGCGGTACTTCTCGCTGCCGTAGCGGCTGATGATGCGCGGGTGGTCGTGGTTTTCGATATACAGGGCGTTCCAGCCCTTGCCCGCCAGCTTCACCTGCCAGTCGGTGAAGGCCTTCTTCATCTTCACCAGGTTGAAAGGACGGCGGATCATATCCGTCATGAAGCAGTCGGCCTCCATGTGGGAGAAGGCGATCATCTCGTCCAGCACCTGGTTGGGCCCCTCGGTGACATAGCGCAGGGCGGTGCCGGCGTCGGTGAGGGGACTCTCTCCCACCACAAAGCAGTCGTACTGGCTCAGCACGTCCCGCTTGAACTCCTTGAGATAGTCGTGCACCTGGGGCCGGTTGGAGAAGTGCTTCATGCCGTTGGCCACGGGGATGGGCGGGTAGACGCTGGGCAGGCCCGGGGTCTTGGAGATGAAGGTGATCACGTCCTCCCGGAAGCCGTCCACCCCCATGTCCAGCCAGAAGCGGAGGATGCGCTTGACCTCCTCCCGCACTTTCGGGTTGTCCATGTTCAAATCCGGCTGCTTTTTGGCGAACAAATGCAGATAGTATTCGTCTAACTGACTGTCATACTCCCAGGCGCCGCCCTCGAACATGGAGGTCCAGTTGTTGGGGGGCAGCTTCCTGGAGCCCTTGCTCCGGCCCGGCCGCCAGATATAGTAGTCGTGGTAGGGGCTGGTCTTGCTCCGGCGGCTGGCCCGGAACCAGGGGTGCTCGTCCGAGGTGTGGTTGACCACCAGGTCCATGAACACCCGCAGATTGCGGCGGTGGGCCTCGTCCAGCACCTGCTTGAAGACCTCCAGATTGCCGAAGTCCGGGTGGATGTCCATGTAGTCGGAGATGTCATAGCCCCAGTCGGCGTTGGGCGAGGGGTAGAGCGGCGAGAACCAGATGGCATCCACGCCGAGACTTTTGATGTAGTCCAGCTTCTTGAGCACGCCCCACAGATCGCCGATCCCGTCGCCGTTGCCGTCGCAGAAGCTCCGGGGCCAGATGTGGTAGACGGCCATGTCCTTGTACCAGGGTGTGAACGCCATGGAAAACCCCTCCTGAAAGAAATCCTTATGGGTATTGTAACACAGCTTTTTCGGCTTCTCAAGCGGGAGTGGCAGGTTTTTCCTGTCGAAAAGCGCGGTGTTGACAAATGGCGCGATTTGTGCCATGATCTCGCCGTAGACGCGCGCCGCCGCCGCGCGCCATGGAAAGGAATCGACTATGAAAAAGAAATGGTTTATCGCGGTGCTGCCGGTCCTGGCGCTGCTGCTGTGGCTGACGCCCCGCGCCTTTGCCGACGAGTACTGCGCTCTCGGCACCTTCCCGGCGGGCGAGGCGCTGGAATGCCCCATCGCCGTCGTGGAGTCGGAGGAGGGGCTGGAAGCGGAGAATCTGCCCGCGGGCCTGGAGATCCGGGTCCGGACGGGCGAGGAGGGCTGCGCCCTCTATCTGGCGGGCACGCCCATGTACGCCGGCAGCAGCCAGTTCACCGTCTGGGCGGGGGAGAGCATCACCTGCTCTCTGGACATTACCCCCGCCGTGCCCTTTGTCAGCATCTCCGAGGATCTCAGCTGCTGGGTGGGACAGGAGGCGGTGCTCTCCGTCACGGCGGGGACTGCCGACGCGGGCATGCTCAGCTACCAGTGGTATCTGGAGGACGGGATGAACACCATGCCCCTGCAGGGGGAGACCGGCCGGGAGTTCCGCCCGGACACCTCCGCCCCCGGCACCTGGCGCTACTGCTGCGAGGTGACCAACACCAACGGCGGTCTGACGGCCTCCGCCCTGTCCGACCTCGCGGTGCTCACGGTCCGCGCCCCCAACATCAGCTCCGTCAGCATCGAGACCATGCCCGCCCGCATGGACTACGAGACGGGCGAGGACTTTGACCCCACGGGCCTCACCCTGCGGGTGGTCTACGATAACGGCGTGCAGGAGATCGTCCGCGAGGGCTATGACGTCAGCTATGACCTCTTCAACACCCCGGGTACCCACACCGTCAAGATCAGCTACAGCGGCTTCGACTGGAACTTCTATGTGAACGTCCAGAAGAAGGAGGCGGTCGTCTCCGGCATCGGCGTGCTGACGCTGCCGAACAAGCGGGAGTATCTGCTGGGCGAGAGCCTGCAGACCAAGGGCCTCTCCATCCGGGTCTACACCGACGACGGGGAGCACTACGACGTGTCCACCGACCTGGACTGCTCCCCGACGGTGCTCCGGACCGAGGGCGAGCAGATCGTCACCGTCAAGTATGAGGGCAAGACCTGCACCTTCAAGGTCTCCGTCAAGGACGACACGGTGCTCACCGGCATCACGGTGCTCACCCCGCCCACCAACCGCAGCTACACC
Source organism: Candidatus Limivicinus sp. (assembly GCA_045117295.1). GTDB lineage: Bacteria > Bacillota > Clostridia > Oscillospirales > Oscillospiraceae > Limivicinus. The sequence goes on along the minus strand of JBGUNL010000091.1, from coordinate 1,384 downwards.
GTGGGCGACTATGTGGACCTGAGCGGCCTGACGGTGCAGCTCAACTCCAACAAGGGGTCCGAGATCCTCACCGGCGGCTACACGGTCTCCCCCAAGGTGCTGGCCTCTCCCGGCACCCAGGAGATCACCGTCCGCTATGAGAAATACACCGCCAAGTTCACCGTCACGGTGAAGGCCAAGGAATCCGTGACGCCCACGCCCAGACCCACAGCCACCCCCGCCCCCTCGCCGGAGGGGAGCGCCGCGCCGGAGAGCCCCGCCGTGAGCGGGAGCCCCGCCCCCGCCGTTTCCGCCAGTCCCTCGGCTGTGCCCGTGCCCGCTCGGCGCAACACCGGCGTCAACACCGTGGTGAAGGTCTTCTTCGCGGTGGCGGTGCTGTCCCTGGCCGGCCTTGCCGGGTACGTCTGGTACCTGCGGAAAAACGGCTTCGGCGACGAGGAGACCGCCGCGCCCGCGGCAGCCCCGGAGGAGGAAGCGCCCTCCTTCTACGGCGAGCCGGTGGAGCCGGAGATGCCCGCCGAGCCGAAGATGCCGCCCATCCACACCGTCTGGCGGCCCGAGGAGCCCCAGGCCCCGGCAGCCCCCGTGCAGCCGGCCGAGCCCGGAAAGCCCGCGCAGCCGGAGGCTCCGGTTCAGCCGGAACAGCCCCAGGCCCCGGCGGAAGAGAACAAACCGGAATAAACAGATGACCGCAGCGCCCCGTTGGGAGACCCGAAGGGGGCGCTGGCCTGCGTATGGGCGCGTTTTGGTGACGTGCTTGCCAGGACCAACCTGCGCAGATCAAGAACCATTTCTCTTTTCGGTCTTGCACGAAAAGAGAAATGGTTCTTGGACTCCAAAGAGAAAAGGGCGCCAACGCGATCAACTGCTGTACAGCTCTGTAGCTCGGCATCGCGATCGTCGGAGATCGTACAGCTCCGGCGCAAGAACGATACATTGTTGCGCTTTCCATCTGCGGAAGCTCGCTCTCGCTCGCGCCGCTGCCCGGTTCGTGGCACGATGTTCTCTCCGCGCCCAGGGGAATCCAACGGGGGATCCGCAGATCCCCCTTGGCCGTTTCAATTAGGGTGGTTCTTAGGAGGGGAAGAATACGGAATCTTCCCCTCCTAAGGGACGTTTCTTTTGCAACTTTTTTTGGCCAAACAAAGAAAAGTTGAACTTCCGCTATTCTGCACCCAGTAAAACCAGCGCCCCGTTCGAAAACCCGAACGGGGCGCTGGCTATTCTTTTGTATCAGCCTGTCGCCCGGCTGGCGTACCAGTTGGAGTAGTCGGCGCCCTGGCTGGTGGGCTGAAATTCGCCCGTCAGCTTGGAAATGACCCGCGCGTACTCCTCGGAATCCTCGGGGTAGGGCGTGGGGCAGTAGTCGTTGTAGTTCTGCGCC
>JBGUNL010000090.1:0-2977 GCA_045117295.1 Candidatus Limivicinus sp. | reverse complement strand
TGCTGCTGTTCTCCAGCTCGCCCTTGCCGTAGTAGTAGGTGTTGGAGTTGCCGGTCACGTCGATGACGGAATAGCCGTCCGTCAGCTCAAGGACGGAATTGACGATGACGTCGATTTTGTAGATGGACGAGGTATGCGCCCAGCTCAGGCCGTCCATGGCGTCCTTCATGCGGTTGTCCAGATCGGAGCCAGGCATGAGATAGGCCGAGAGCCGCTGGTATCCGTAGGTGGGGTCCGTGACGCCGGAGATATACTTGAGATAGTTGACCGCAAAGCCGGCGGAGAACTCCGCCAGGCGGGCAAGCTCCTCCTCCGTGCAGGGCTTGATAAACTGGGAATCGTCCAGATTCGGGTCCACGATGAAGATCTCCCCGTCCGCGTCCCGGATAACGGGGTTGACGCTGCCGATCACATTGTCGAAGCGATAGCGGACCTTAGTGGGCATCTCCTCGTAAAAGCCGTAGTAGTCCTCCAGCACATCGTAGAGGATGTTCTCCTCCACGATATAGTCCCGGCTCAGCTGCACGCCGTTGAGCCAGACCGAATAGTCGTAGGGCACCTCCACCTCCACCGAGGAGTAGAGGCCCGTGAAGTCAAAGCTCTCACTCTCGATCCGCCAGGGACGCAGCGTCCAGGGCAAAAGCCGCCAGGGGAATTTGTCCGTGTCGATGCTCACTTCCGCGCTCTCATCGGGCACCAGGGTGATCGTGCCGAACTCGCTGCCCTTGCAGCGCAGGCTGTAGTTGACGCGGTCCGCGCCGCCGCCCTTGCGGACATAGGTGATGTTGCCGCTGCTGAGCAGCTCCCGGACGCATTCCTCCACCTCTTCGTCGCTCTGCACCTCATGGGGCATAGCGGCCACTGTCTCGGCGATCCCCTCGTCCCAGAGCTCTCTGCTGAGATTGGCCACATAACTGTCCATCGTGGAGGCGGGGCGGGAGATCTCAAAGGCCTCGGCATATTTCCAGACCTGCATCAGCCCGTAGATCGCCCCTGCCAGCAGAAGAAGCCCCCATATATACAGGGCAAGGCCGTAAAGAAGCCTCCCCCTGCGTCTTTTTTGTTTTGCCATAGAACGCCTCTTTGCTTACTTGAACAGCCACGCGTCGGGCAGAGGCCGGGGCTGGCCGTTTTCGGCCGAGCAGCTGTTGACGTAGCGCCCGTCATAGTACATGACCGTAGAAGAGCCGCCGTCCATGTTGATGGCGTTGATGGCGCCGTAGTCCAGCATGATGTCCATCATATCCTGGTAGGTGGCGCCGATGGAGTGCACCTGGCGGCCGTCAATGACCAGCATGAGGATGGCGCCGTCAGCCCGCTGGCCGATGGCGGTGCGGGGGTTGACGCTGCTGCTGGGGGGCTCCACCGGCTCGCCGTTGGAGACCAGAATGGGGCCAAAGGACACGGCGTGGACGATGTCGTTTGCCACGCATTCCTCATAGGAATAGAAGCCCACGTGCAGAATGCCGTTGCGGTCCAGGCCGGCGAAGCCCTCGGTGGTATGGCTGTCCTTGCTGTAGGCCACGCCGTCGACGATGGTCAGGCCCTCCGGCTCTCCGCCGAGACCGCCGCCGCCGTCATCCTTGAAGCCGCCGGCGTTGATGCCGCCCAGAGCGTCATACTTCTGCACCATCTGCTCCAGCGTCAGGCCGATGCCGCCGTAGGAATCCGGCTTGCCCACGAAGACGCGGGTCGGGTCCAGGATGACCGTCATATAGCCCTTGTAGCCGTTGCCCTTGACCTCCAGGAAGATGATGCCGTCACCGTCGTCATCGGTCAGACCGTATGCGTCCGCATGGTCCTCGGAGGGGTTCTCCTCCTTGGCCGCGATGGTGATCAGCTCCGCGTTGGTGGCAAGGTCGGTGTCCGTGGTCTTGGCCGCCTTCTCCGCCGCAAGCTCCTCCTCCGTCAGGAAGATCTTCGGGATAAAGCGGAAGCGCCGCGTCTCCTCCATGGTGCTGATGAACATGGTGCGCAGAGCCGGAGACGGTCCGTTGAGGATGATGTACTCCAGCCCCAGGCAGGCGCTGCCCACCACCAGCACCGTCACGATAATGAAGCCGGCAAGCCGGTCCCAGAAACGCGCGGCTCTCCTGCGTCTGAGCTTTTTGCGTCTGCGCGCAAGCTCCTTCTCTTTATCTTCAGCAGCGCTCTGCTCCTCCGTCTTTTCGTTCTGGAGGACCAGTGCCTGTTCCAAGTTTTCGTCCAGTTTCTTTTCTTTCTTCTTCACAGCGACACCTTCGAATTCAGATTCCTGAGTTACATTTACATAACAACCCAAATTACCAAGTCATTTTATCATAGACACGTCATCATGACAAGCGATATTTGCCGAAATTCACAAAACAGTTTCAGGAAATTTTGATAAAACGCTAAAAACCACCGCGCTCGCCTGCAGACGGGCGCGTTTTCTGGACTCCGCCGGCAGGAAAAAGTTCCCGTCCGTGCTCCGGGTATGCGCGCAAAAGACCGCTGTCTCCTGAGAGACAGCGGTCTTTGCATGGTTTACAGCCGAAGCTGCGGGAAAAGATTACTCGTTGATGCCGATAACAACACCGGAGCCGACGGTACGGCCGCCCTCACGAATGGCGAAGCGGAGGCCGTTCTCGATGGCGATGGGGGTGATCAGCTCGACGTCCATGTCGACGTTGTCGCCGGGCATGCACATCTCAACGCCCTCGGGCAGGGTGATGACGCCGGTCACGTCGGTGGTACGGAAGTAGAACTGGGGACGGTAGTTGTTGAAGAAGGGAGTGTGACGGCCGCCCTCTTCCTTGGACAGGACGTAAACCTGGCCCTTGAACTTGGTGTGGGGGTGAATGCTCTTGGGAGCAGCCAGAACCTGGCCACGCTCAACGGACTTCTTGTCGATGCCGCGGAGCAGGCAGCCCACGTTGTCGCCGGCCTCGGCGTACTCGAGGGTCTTGTGGAACATCTCGGTGCCGGTAACGGTGGTCTCGGTGGACTCGTCCTTCAG
>JBGUNL010000089.1:0-16070 GCA_045117295.1 Candidatus Limivicinus sp. | reverse complement strand
ATCATTTCAGAATATCGATACTCTGGCGAAAATTATGAATATCGATATGATCATTACCGGTTTAATGATGATGGAGAATTGGTTCTTGTAGATCGAGTCGTTAATACACAGTGACCTTCAAAGCACGCAAGGCACTCTGCCGCAGCAGAGTGCCGGTTTTTTATAGTGGAAAAATCCGTGGTGATGGTGTATAATAGACTACTTAATTATGCAGGCGTGACGGGAGATTGCGGCATGTCGTGATTTAGTGGGAGCTTATACAAATGAAGTACGATGTATCTATTGACAAAGATCTGTTCAGCGTATATTCGGATATCCGACTTGGGCTCTTACGATTCCATGCAGATGTGAATGCGTCGGATGACCATTTCTGGGATTATATGAATACGGAAGTTCTGCCGCAGGTGAGAAGCAGAATCGAAGGAAAAGAATGGAGCGAGATCCCTGGAATAAAGGGCAGTCGTGCCGCTTACAAGGCTTTTGGCAGAAACCCCGGCAGGTACCGAGTATCATCCGAATCTTTGATTCGCCGAGTTCGTCGCGGTGATGAACTGTATCATATCAATTCAGTAGTCGATGTGAATAATCTCATTTCTGTGAAAAGCGGATTGTCTGTCGGGTCATATGATCTTGGTCAGGTTCATGGCGCAGTCAGACTGCGCAAAGCTGGACATGGTGAGGGCTATACCGGTATTGGCAAGGATTTTCTGGATATGGAAAACATGCTCGTATTGGCAGATGATGACGGGATTTTCGGGTCTTCCATGTCCGATTCCACACGAGCGATGGTGACCGATAATGCTACGGATATTCTTGTGGTAATCTACTGTTTTGAGAATGACATCGATCTTGACGCACTGCTCCGTGAAGCAGAAAATGCATTTAAAAGATTTGCTGGAGCAGAGGATGTAGAGTGTTGGATTGTATAAATTTCAGTTTATCCCCTTTCTTCCCCTTCACCCGACGGTAGTAAGAACCCCTCAGTTAGTCCACCGAGCAGAGAAGATAGCCTCCTCCATTTTATGATTGCTTATCCAGCACAAGACGTCCATTTATACTGACGCCCCGGAGCCGTAAAGGCCCGGGGCGTTGTGCACATGCCAGGTAAAGGTTTTATACCGGAATCCTTTTATCTCTCTTCTTTCACGTCATTACAGGCCAGCGATATAAACAATCTCATCAGTGGACTAACCCACTTGTTTCGATGATGCGCACAAACTGCTGTAATGCTCTTTTTTCCCATAGCTACAGGGATCTCTGCAAGTTCGCGTCGTGCCAGTTCCTCCCGTACGGAAAACTCAGGCAAAAACGTAATCCCAAATCCCCCGATCACCAGATTTTTGATGGTCGGTATGCTCCAGAGCTCAATCGTCCGGTCAAGTCGGATAGACCTCTCCCGAAGGTACTCTTCAAAAATCTGTCGGAAGATACAGTTTGGCTCGTTGATCAGAAACGGTACAGAAAGCTGTCGGTCTGGCGTGACAAAATCCGGAAACTGCCTCGCTGTCTCTGGGGCGGCGACGAGGACCAGCGGAAATTCGCCGATCGTGTTTGTCTCAAGCCGGCTTCCAAACCCTCCTACATCCTCATACAACACGCCAAGATCCAGCGTACCATCGAGAAGGGCATCCCTGATCTCATAGCAGTTCATGGAGCGCAGAAAAAGCCGGGCATTCGGCGCGCCTTGGCAAAAGCGCCCTATAATGTCAGGAAAGCGAAAACACAGCTGTGTTTCAGCCATGCCCAAATGAAGAGAGCCCTGACAGGATGCAAGATCGCTTTCAAAAAAACGCAGCCGGTCTACAGAGGCCATGACCTCGTTGGCATACGGCACCAGCTGTTCGCCTGCTTTTGTCAGAACCATGCGCCGCCCAATCTTTTCGAAGAGTTGTACAGACAGTTCCTGTTCCAGCTGCCCGATCTGAAAAGTGATTGTCGATTGTGTAAAACTCAGTTTTTTGGCTGCTTTCGAAAAACCGCCCTCTTCAACAATGGTCAGAAATGTCTGCAGATATTTGAGATCCATATGCTTCCCCCTTGTTTTGTTCGTTGTAATTGAAGCATTGTTTCAATTATTTCAAATTGACAAAACTGTTTTCCGTCACTATCATAGGGGCAGGCAGATCGTATGTCAAGCCTTTCAATGGTTGATACGTTTTTTTGCTTTTCTTTCTGCCGTTCAGGCAACGTAAGCAGGTTCCAGGGGGGGATTAATCATGAACAAACCCACAGTGGAGAAGAAGTCGTCGGTTGCAGGAATTGTTGTGATCACTCTTGCAGGCTGTCTGATCTTCATGCTCAACAACGGTATCCGCGTCAACTACGGGCTGCTCTCAGCCGCGATTGAGCGCTATACCGGCATTGCGGCGGCAAGCGTCAGCTTTTCCATCGCCATCGCTCAGCTGTTCTATGGCTTTGCCCAGCCCTTCTTCGGCGCACTGGCACTGAAGAAGAACAATTCGTTTGTCCTGATCCTCGGTGCGCTGATGCTGGCAGCCGGGTTCCTGCTGACAATGGTCTCGCATAGCCCGTGGATTCTCACACTGGCGATGGGCCTTTTAGTTGGCGGCGGCACCGGCGCCCTGGCATTCGGGATCGTCATGGGCGCTGTCACCCCGGTCCTTGGAGCAAAGAGGGCCACCGCCGTATCCGGAATCATCAATGGTGCCGGCGGGATCGGCGGCGCCATTCTCGCTCCGGTGACCCAGGCGCTCATGGATCGCGGCGGACTCCGTTTGATCATGGTCTGCTATACGATACTGGCGGGGAGCATCGCTGCCATCTGCGTGTGGTTGTACACCAAGGAACAGTCTGCGGAGAAAGAACTCGCTGAAGAGGAGAAAGAAAAGCTCCCGATCCTGAAGGAGATCTCGTCCGCTGTCAGGAGCCGGGCCTTTCTGCAGGTGTCCCTTGCTTTCTTCACATGCGGTTTCTTTATGGCGATCATCGAAACCCAACTGTATTCGCAGCTGATTGACCGGGGCATACCCGGCAGTGTGACGGCGCTGGGCTTCACCATCTACGGCATCTTCGGCATGATCGGCCCCGTCATCAGCGGCTTCCTGTGCGTCAAAACGAAGTGCAAGTGGGTGGTGGGGACCTGCTATGCCCTGCGGCCTGTCGCGATCCTTGTTTTTTATCTGATGAAGCCGTCCGTTTTCTCAGCGTACTTTTTCCTGGTGTTCCTCGGGCTGATCGGCAATTCGACCGTGCCGCCCACCACGAACCTCATCAGCAAGCTGTACGGCGTCCAGAAGGTGGGCCTGCTGCTGGGCACGGCTTTTGTGTTCCACCAGATCGGCAGTTTTATCAGCACCTGGCTTGGTGGCATTCTGGGATCCAACGGACAGTATCTGCCACTTTGGATCATCGGGGGCGTGCTGTCTGCCGCTGCCGCGCTGCTCTGCTATACGATCAGGGAGGACGCTTGAGACCCGCTCTCGCGAGAAATGTCCCCGACAGCATGTAACCAGCAATCAAACAGCAAGGCACTCTGCGAGTTGCGGAGTGCCGTTTTTTATAGTGGAAAAATCCGTGGTGATGGTGTATAATGAACTACTTAATTTTTTGACTCGTCACCTTGTGCTCCTGCTTCTAACGGTAGTAAGAACCCCTCAGTTTTACTACCATTTGACTACCATTGACGGCATTGACTTGCCGCAGTTTGCCGTATTTTGCTTTTTCCGTGACAGAGTCACAGTTTATAAACAACTTTTTCTGCCCGGCAAATCGCGGCATTTCATGCCTATGTTACAAACAATATTTGTTTGCTATCCGGTTATGTGCAGAGTTTACATGGCAAAAAGAATGTTTAGTAACACCCTCTGCTGCCGCTGCTGTTCAGAAACATCTGACCAGTTCTGTATAAACGGAGAAGATACATGAATCTGATTGAACAATGGATCGCGCTGTTTTTTGACAGACTCCCATACAGTGAAGAGGCTACAGAGGCACGCGGCAAAATAGAACGGGCATTGCAGAATAAAGCCCCTGATGCAGCTCCGGATGAACTCGCCGAAAAGTATGGCAGTTATGAAAAACTGGCGGCTATCGGCGGATATACGCCGGAGGACGCCGCAGGCTGGCTCAGCACAGAAGCTCTGCGAGACAGGGCTGCTATAAAGAAAGAACTGCGTCAGCAGCGCTGGAGAGTATACATGGTTGCTCTTCTCGCTGCGTTGCTTCTTGCAGAACTGCTTTGGACAATTTTCAATGCTTTCTCATGGAATCCGGAATTCTTCTTTACTCTTGGTTTTGGCGTATTGCTTTTTCTCTGGGCAGTTCTGGTTTTAAAAAAGTTTTTGCGTATCGAAAAGCAGCACAGCGACGAACGGATCGATGTGGATACCTTTCACTCCCTGAGAAACAGCTCCGATATCCACGCAAAACGCCTGTTAAACTCGATTGCCCTGTTCTTTGGTGCGCTGTCAGTTTATTTCGGCTCTGAACTGAGCTTTTATATCTTTGGTAATTCCAAGCCGGCAGAACTCTTCGAGAACATCTTTTCCAACATCATCTTGATTCAAATCCCGTTGTTCCTGCTGGTGAAGAACACTTTGATGGTGCGGATGTTTCAGAAACGCATTGGCCGGCCCGAGCATAAGCGGTTTCTTTGCCATGCCAACAGCATCACTATCTTTTCAGTTCTGTATTGGGCAGCCGTTACAGCCGTTGTGATTCTGCTGCGCGAATATATCTTTTATCCGGCCAATGCCTATCTATTCGCAGGTATCCTGTTTGCGCTGTTGATTCTGCTTTACGATTTGACGCTGCGCAAACACGTGACATTCCGAAATGTGGTATTCAACAAGCCCCGCGCTGCGCTGATCCTCGCGCTGCTGGTCCTTGTCGGCGGCTTTGCCTATATGAGCCGCGACACCTTTTATACGCAGCCCTATATCAATTCTTTGCCTGTCGTGGAACATAGCGCCGACCGCATTGACTATCATGATGAAACCGGTGTCTATACCATTACATCGGAGCAGGACGATTTCAGGATCCTTCACCTTACCGACATACACCTGGGAGGCAGTCTCTTCTCCTATCGGCAAGACCACAAGGCGCTGGCCGCCTGTTACAAGCTGATTGAGAATGCCCACCCCGATCTGGTGATCGTCACGGGTGACCTTTGTTTCCCGCTGGGCATCATGTCCATGTCCTTCAACAATTCTGCGCCTGTGTACCAGTTTGCCGCTTTCATGCGAAATCTCGGTATTCCCTGGGCTTTCACCTATGGCAATCATGACACAGAAAGCCTGGCCTCACTGAATAAAGAAGAGCTGAACAATGTCTTCATGTCACTTTCCTATAAGACCTCCGGGACTCTGCTTTATCCGTATACCCAGCCGGAGGTCACCGGCCGGAACAACCAGCTCATTGAACTGCGCAATACTGACGGCGGTCTGAATACCGGGTTGTTTCTCATTGACTCCAATGCTTATACCGGTGAGGGGATAAACGTCTACGACTTTATCCACGACGATCAAGTAGACTGGTATGCCCGTGAAGTTGAGCGTATGAACGCCGAGGCCGGACAACCTGTTCCATCCATGATATTCTTCCATATTCCCCTGCAGCAATACCGTACCGCCTTTGAGCTGTACGAAGCGGAAAGCAGCGAGGTCACCTGGTTCTTTGGAGAGAACGGGGAGAAGATGATCAACAAAGTTTGCTGTTCCGAGTATCCGAGCAGTCTGTTTGACCGGGCGCGGGATTTAGGCTGCGAAGCCATGTTCTGCGGCCACGACCACTACAACAACATGTCACTGGAATATGAGGGTGTCCGGCTGACCTATGGCATGAGCATCGATTATCTGGCGATGCCGGGCATTGAGAAGGATACCGCCCAGCGCGGCGGCGAGCTTATCACAATTCATCGTGACGGCAGTTGGGATCTGCAGCAGATTCCGCTGGTCAGTATTGAGAAATAATCAGCATGCTTCGTTTTATTTCCATTCACTCCACGGTAGTAAGCCACCCCGATTTTTACTGCCATTTGACTGCCATTGACGGCATTGACTTGCCGTATTTTGCTTTTTCCATGACAGAGTCACAGTTTATTCACAACTATTTCTGCCCGGCACACCGGAGGCGTCCTTTAGGAAATCGCGGCAAAACGGGGCAGAATACGGCTTTTCAGGAGGCGGAGAACATTTGACTAAGATACTTTTTGTTTGCCACGGCAATATCTGCCGCAGTCCGATGGCGGAATTTTGTTTGAAGGATATGGTGAAGCGGGCTGGGCTGGAGCGCGAATTTGAGATCGCCTCCGCAGCCACCAGTTCTGAGGAGCTGGGCAATCCCGTTTATCCCCCGGCACGCCGGAAGCTCGCGGAGCACGGCATCGACTGCGCGGGCAAGACCGCCCGGCGTATCCGGGCCTCCGATTACGAGGACTATGACCTGCTCATCGGCTTTGACCGGGCCAACCTGCGCAATATGGAGCGCTGCTTCGGCGGAGACCCCGAGGCCAAGCTCCACCTGATGACCGCGTACATCGGCGCGCCGGAGCGCATCATCGACGACCCCTGGTACACCCGGGACTTTGACACCGCCTGGGACGATATTGCGGCCTGCTGCCTGGGGCTGCTGAACACCCTCTGCCCCGCGGTGGAGCTGGACTTCTCCCGCTGCCGGGAGCGGGCCGAGCTCTATGACGTGATGGCCGGCCGCATGCTGTGGCAGGATTGGTATGGCCGCAATCTGGACGCGCTGTACGATATGCTCACCGGGCTGCCCCATCTGGGCACGCGCTTTTTGCTCCGCCTGCCGGCGGAGGACGCGCCCTGCCGGGGATATGCCGAAATCATCGGCCAGGTCTTCTCCGACGCGGGCGCGGAAGTGGAGATCGCGGAATAAGAAGAAAGAAAACCAAGAGGCACATCCTTGCAAATCCAAAGGATGTGCCTCTTGGTTTTCAAGACAGGGGGTTTATTTCCCGTAGTTTTCAAACATGGCGTCGGTGGCGGCGCGGATGGCGGCGGTGACGTCGGCGACCTTGTCCTTGTCCCAGCTCTCGGGCTCGGCCCGGAGGAAGGAGGTCTTGTCCACCCGGTTGTCGAACACGCCGATGGGCACGTCCCAGTGCCTGCCGTGGGCGTCAAAGCTCACACAGTTGGCCTTGGAGTGGGCGCGGAGATACTCCATGTCGTCACAGCCGTAGTCGCCCAGCATGACGGCCATGGGCACGCCGTGGTGCAGGTTGGAGCCGGGATCGTTGGGATCGGCGCGGTCGGCGTTCTTGCGGCGGGATTCCTCGGGGGTGACCCAAATGTAGAGGATGGCGGCGTTTTCCAGGATCTCGGGGCAGAACATGGGCAGGGAGTACTGGTAGCCAAAGGTGCCCGTCAGGGGCATGGCGGAGCCGTCGGGGCCGCCGCGGGCGCACTCGATAACCACGGTCTTGCCCTCAAAGGAGTCGGGGTAGGCGTTCTGCTTCTCATCCAGCATGTCCCGGGCTTCCTTCTCCAGGATCTTCGCCAGCTTCTCCCGGACTTCCGCCTTCAGAAGACCCATGCGGGGAGCAATGCCCGCGGCCTGGCCGGCCCGGTCGATGCGCTCGAAGAGGTAGGAGGCGGCGGAATCCGGCTTGACCACGACGCAGTTCATCAGATCGTGGTAGTCCTCGTTGAGCAGGCAGCAGAGGGTGCCCCAGTCGCGCCCGTCGGTAAAGGGCTCCTCACCGGGGTAGAAGATGCGGGCCTCGCCCATGGCCTCCAGCTCGTTGTCGATGCGGCGCATCATGTGGACATAGGGAAAGTCGTCCAGCTGAAGATTGGCGCCGATATGAAATTCATCCCGCAGACGCTCCGGCTCCACGTGGGCCATGAAGTTGCGGACCTCGGATTTGCCGGAGGCGGGGAGCGCCTGCAGCAGGACGACCTTAAATACCTTGTTGTTCATTGTGTTCTCCTTTCATAGATAGCATGCAGCCACTGGGTCCGGTCCACGGCAATATCGCGGTGCCGGTCCACATAGGCGATGATGAGCTCGGAAATTTCCTCCGGCTGCTCGCGGACGGTTTCGCAGGCGGCGTAAAAGCCGTATCCGCCCGCGCCGGAGGCGCGGTAGTTGTTGAGACAGAGGGTGAGCTGCCAGTCTTCCGGTAGTTCCTCCCCTTCAAAGCGGAGGGAGACGACCCGGTCGCCCGGGGCGCGGCGGAGATCGACGGTGGCCTCCACGCCGGAGAGATAGTCGAAGTTGTAGTGCTGGACCAGGGGCTTGAGAAAGCTCTCGCTGACGCGGGGGACGCCGGCTTCGTCCAGAGTAAAATACTCCGCACTCCGCTCCAGGGCGGCCTTGAGCACCTGCCGGTCGACCCGGATGGTCTTGAGGGTGTTGGGGAAGACATAGGTGGCCACGATATCCCGGACGGTGACGGTCTCGGAAAAGCCCCGCACCTCGTTTGCCAGGCACGTGGAGGACAGCTGGGCGCCGGAGGCCTCCAGCTGCACCTGGTTGAAGAAGTTTGCGATCAGCGAGCCGTGCAGCGCCATGTTCAGCGGCGTGTCCGGCGTGAGGGCCGTATCCAGATGCCCCAGGGGCATGTCCAGAAAAGCGGCGGTCTCCTTCTCCAGGGGGGCGAGATACGCGTCCAGAGCGGGGAGAGTTTTCCCCCCGGCGGGCAGGAGCCGGGAGACGGCCTGCGCCTTCCCGCCGGCGGGGAGCGTCACGTCCACGCGGGCAAACTGCCGGGCCTTGTCGGGGGGCTGGCAGGTGAAGGTGCCGAAGAGGCAGCGGTTTTCCACCGGCATATGCTGGTGGCCGGTGAGCAGAATGTCGTAGTCCAGCTCCCGGCACATGCGCCAGCCCTGGTTTTCCGTGGTGTCGGAGAGGACCGCGCCGGTGTTCACGTCATTTTCAAAGCCGCCGTGGTAGAGGCAGACGGTGAGATCCGCCCCCTGCGCTTTCAGCTCCCCGAGGGCGTCCCGCGCCGCCTCAAAGGCGTCCCGGAAGCGCAGGCCCGCGATGTTCTCGGGCTTTTCCCAGCGGGGGACAAAGTGGGAGGTGACGCCCGTGAGCCCCACCCGCAGGCCGTTTTCCAGGGTCACGACGGCGGTCTTCCGCACATGGCGCAGCCCCTCCACATTGGCGCAGAGGCAGGCGGCGTCCAGCGCCTCCAGGTAGCGCTCCAGCTCTTCGGCGCCGTAGTTGAAGTCGTGGTTTCCCAGAGTGATGAAGTCGTAGCCCGCCAGGTTCAGGACACGGGCGGGGATGAGGCTCTTGTCCTCCGTGCGGCTGTAGAGCCAGTAGGTAAACGGGCTGCCCTGCAGGGTGTCGCCCCCGTCGAGGATCAGGGTGTTGCCGTCATGGGTGAAATTCGCCGCGCAGTTGGCAAGGCCTGTGGCGGCCCGGCAGTCTCTGGCGTAGTCCGTGGGGGAGAAGAAGCCGTGGATATCGGAGGTGAAGAAGATGGTGAGATGGCGGTCCATGAAAACTCCTTGGCAAACAAAGCTCTGCGTCTGGCGCAGAGCTTTGCACTTGTTATCATTCGCCGCGGGCGAGCTTTTTGCGCACGCGGGTGGAGAGGAACTCGATGATCAGCACCAGCACCATCAGGCCCCAGACGAAGGATCCCACCATGGCCCAGCGGCGGGAGTTGAGGCACTGCACCAGAGAGGCGCCGATGCCGCCCGCGCCGACGATACCGAGGGTGGTGGCGTCCTTGAGGTTGATGTCAAAGCGGTAGATGGTGGTGGAGATGAAGCTGGCCACCAGCTGGGGGATGACGCCGTAGCGGATCTTCTGGAAGGGGGTGCAGCCCATGGCGTCCAGACTCTCCAGAATGCGGGTGTCCAGATCCTCAATGGCGGTGATGTACATCTTGGAGATCATGCCGATGGAGCAGACCGACTGGGTGATGACGCCGCAGGCGGCGCCGGGGCCGGTCACGCGGATCCACATCAGGGCCCAGACCAGACTGGGGATGGTGCGGATCAGCAGGATCACGATGCGGAAGAGGTAGGCGATGGGCTTGGGCAGGATGTTGGTGGAGGCGAGGAAGGCGAAGGGAATCGCCAGGATCGCGCCGAACAGGGTGCCCAGCACCGCAATGGCGATCGTCTGCAGCAGCAGGTAGGGCACGTCCGTCTCGCCGGTGCCGAACATCAGCTTGAGATCCGGGTGGGTGATGCCGCTGATGACGCCCTGGGCCACGCTGCGGCCCGTGACGGTGAGACCCTCGTACTCGATGGTGGAGCCGGACCAGCTCACCAGCACGACGATGATCAGCACGATCAGCGTGTACAGCCACCACTTGCGGGGACGCCGGGCATACATCTCGGCGGCGGTCAGCTTTTCATCAATGACCTTTTCGATATGTTCCAATTTTTCAGCCATGTCGTCCCTCCTCTCAGCTCAGCTTGCCGCGCAGGTACTCGCTGAAGAACTCGATGGCGACGACCACCACGAACAGCGTCAGCAGCACCATGCCGAGACCCTCGTAGTCACGCCAGCCGATGCGCTCGTTGATGGTGATGCCGAGACCGCCCGCGCCCACGTAGCCGAGAATGGCGGAGGCGCGCACGTTCATCTCAAAGCAGTAGAGGCTGTGGCTGAGGTAGACGGGCAGGATCTGGGGCACGCAGGCGGACCAGAAGGCCTGGAACTTGTTGGCGCCCATGGCCTCCATGGCCTCAAAGGGGCCCATGTCGATGGTTTCGATGCTCTCATAGAGCATCTTGGCCACGATGCCGAAGGTGAAGATGGAGATGGCCAGGGTGCCGGCGAAGGTGCCCAGACCGAAAATCAGCGCGCACACCAGGGCGATGACCAGGGTGGGCAGGGTGCGGATCAGGGCCAGAATGAAGCGCAGCACGGAGACCACGACGTGGTTCTTGTCGATGTTGGTGGAGGCCAGCACCGAGACCGGAAGCGCCAGCAGACAGCCGATGACCGTGCCGAGGATGGACATCTTGATGGTGTCCACCAGGGGACGGGTGACCTTTTCAAAGAAGCTCCACTTGGGGTGGAAGAGCTTGACCATGAGGTCGATGAGCTTGTCAAACTTGTTGATGATGACCGATAAGTCAAAGCCCGTCATGCGCAGGGAGAGGAAGATCACCACGGCCAGGATCAGGACCACCAGCGGGGCGCGGCTGCGCCGGCGGATGGTGGAGTGCCCGTTGGCAAGCGTGATGACCTGGGGCTTGAAGATCTTGTCAAACCAGGTCAGCTTGACGAGGGTGTTGACTTCGTTTTCCATCGGCTCACTCCCCATCGCCCAGGGTGGGCGCCTTCGTGCCGTTGTAGACGTAGTCGATCTGCTCCTGGGTGATGGTGGAGGCCGGACCGTCAAAGACGATCTCGCCGGCGCGCACGCCCAGCACGCGGTCGCAGTACTGCAGGGCCAGGTCGATGTGGTGAATGTTCAGGAGAATGGAGATGTTGTAGTCCTTGTTGATGCGGACAAAGTCCTGCATGACCTGACGGGCGGTGATGGGGTCGAGGGAGGCCACCGGCTCGTCGGCCAGGATGATCTTGGGGTTCTGGTTCAGGGTCCGGGCCAGGGCGACGCGCTGCTGCTGGCCGCCGGAGAGCTGGTCGCAGCGTGTGTAGGCCTTGTCCAGGATGCCGACCTTGTCCAGACTTTCCAGGGCGCGCATCTTCTGCTCCTTGGAGAAGACGCCGAAGAGCACCTTGAAGAAGTTCATGTCCGGCACGTCGGCTGTCAGCACGTTCTTGATGGCGGTGGAGCGGCTGACCAGGTTGAAGCTCTGGAAGATCATACCCACCTTGCGGCGGTAGCGGCGCAGCTCCGCGCCCTTGAGACTGTTGACATTCACACCGTCCACGGTGAGGGTGCCCTTGGTGACGTCATGCATCCGGTTGATGCAGCGGAGAATGGTGGACTTGCCGGCGCCGGACAGACCGATGATGGCGACAAACTCGCCCTGCTCGATCTGCAGGTTTACATCCTTGAGCGCGGTGAATCCGTTGGGGTAGGTCTTGTAGACGTTCTTGAATTCAATCATGCGGCGGCTCTCTCCCTTATCAATAGTGGTCTTGTTGGAACCGGTCAGCGGCGCGGACGCGCCGCTCAGCGCTTTCAACAAGGAAAAAGGGCCCTGTATGCGGGAATACAGGGCCCGGATTCCACGGGAAGATTACTCAGCCAGCAGGGACTGAGCCAGACGGGCGCCGTCGTAATCGGAGTCAACAGCCTTGGCATAGCCGGTGTGGCTGTAGACGTCGAAGATGGCCTTGCCTTCGTCGGTATTGATGATGTTGATGAAGCAGTTCTGCAGAGCCTCGACCATCTCGGGGGTGTAGAAGGGGCTGGCCTTGGACACGGCGACGGTATCGTTGTAGATGCCCTCGGTCACGCCGATGACGTTCAGCTCATTCCAGATGGAGTCGGAGCGGCCCATGCCCTGCTTGCCGGTCTCGTCCTGCTGATCGGTGGGCAGCGTCCAGGAAGCCTCATAGTCGTTGCGGCCGTCGGCGTAGCAGACGATGATGTCGACAGACTCAGCGGCGGCGTAGGAGAAGGCGGTGCCGTAGCCGGAGTCCAGGGGGATGACGTTGGACAGATCGGAGATCTTCTTGCCGTCGTAGTTCTCCATCAGCCACATGGTGGGGTAGATGTAGCCGGCGGAGGAAGAGGTCTTCTGCACGGCCCACTTGGCGCCGTCGAGATCCTCCCAGGTGAGCTTCTCGCCCTTGTTGACCTTCTCGGCCAGCATCTTGCCGTACTCGGAGGGAGCGGCGTAGATCAGGGAGCGGTAGAAGGTGACCTGCGGGCCGTTCTTGAGGGTCTTGTTGGCTTCGCCGTTCCAGTCGGCGGGGTTGGTGCTGTCATTGGACAGGCCGTTGCGGGTGGCGGTCAGGATGACGTCGGTGTCATCGGAGTACAGGGCGTAGGTGCCGCCGGGCAGCCAGCCCACGTCGATGGAGCCGGCGGACATGGCCTCGCCGGTGGCGTCATAGCTGGTGCCGACGGTGATGTCGACCTCGTCGATGTCGTAGCCGAGATTGGCCATCTCAGCCTTGACCAGCTCGGGGAGGTTGGCGGTGCCGGCAATGATGACGTCGGCGTCCTTGGAGGGGACGAACTCGAGCGTCAGCTTGTCGAAATGGGGGCGGGCGGGCTCACCGTCGGCAGCGGGTGCGGCAGGGGCCTCGGCGGGCTTGGAGCCGCAGGCGGCCAGAGCGAACACCATAACCAGGGCGAGGAGCAGAGCAACGATCTTCTTCATGAATGGGTGTCCTCCTAATAAGAATTATCTTCACGGTCCGTTCCGACCGATGAATACAAGATCTTGTGTTATGTAACCCATTTGGACACAATATATATATTAACACGCTCGACTTGCTTTGACAAGTAGGGAATAGGGAAAAACCGCAAAAAGCAGATTATGCCATCACGGGGCTCTTGATTTTGCCGATGGAGATATAGCCGTCCAGCACCGCGGCGATGTCGCTGCCGTCGGGGGCCAGGCCCGGGCCGATGGGGACGCCCTTCTGGCGGATTCTGTCATACCCGTCGGGGTGGGGCCGGGTGGAGAAGACGCTGCTGTACAGCTGCAGGGGGGCGAGGAAGCGCTCCCGCAGAATGCCGCGCACCGCTTCGGGCGCGCAGGCGGGGAAGTTCACGTTCCAGATCTCACCGGGGGCCTGCCCCAGGGCGAGCAGCTCCTCCGCGATGGCGGGCATCCAGTGCTCCGCAGCCTGGAGATCCGCGCTGCCGTGGGCGGAAAAGGCGATGGCGGGGATGCCGTTCATGACCGCCTCCTGGCAGGCGCCGATGGTGCCGGAATAGACCACGTCGAAGCCCGCGTTCCAGCCGTCGTTGACGCCGGAGAACACATAGTCCGGCCGGCAGGGGAGCAGAACATCCAGGGCCACCTTCACGCAGTCGGCCGGGGTGCCGCCGAGACTCCAGGCGCCCGCGACCTCCACCGGGAAATCGGCGCGGCGAAGCGTCATCTCGTCAAAGAGGGTGAGCTTCTGGCTCATGCCGCTGCACTGGGTCTCCGGCGCCGCGACCCATACCTCCCCAAAGCGCTTTGCCATGCCCGCCAGAGCCGCAAGCCCGGGGGAACGGATGCCGTCGTCATTGACCACCAGAATGCGCATCAGCCACACCTCTCTTTCTGCTGCAACGCCGATAGTTTAACACAGCGGACTTTGTCGGACAAGCGGGAAAACCCATGAAAATAAGGGCTTTGCGGAGGCGGTTTTTTATGGTTTTCCCCTAAAGGGCCGCAGGCGGGCAGAGACGGATGATTGGCGCTGTACTTTTTTAGGTTTACATATTATAATAGATAAAAAAGACGCCCGGCAGAACGGGCGGGAAAGGACGCGCGTGATGGCGGAACGGACGGAGCGGGACAGCATGGGGGAGATCCGGGTGCCCGAGGACCGGTATTGGGGGGCGCAGACCCAGCGATGCCTGGAGCATTTTCAGATCGGCGGCGAGGCGGAGCGGATGCCCGCGGAGATCGTTCACGCCTTCGGCCTGCTCAAGCGGGCCGCCGCGCGGGCCAATCACACCCTCTGTCCGGAGAGGATGACGGACGAGAAACTGGCGGTCATCGACCGGGCGGCGGCCGAGGTCGCCGCGGGGGAACTGGACGACCATTTCCCCCTGCCCGTGTGGCAGACCGGCAGCGGCACCCAGACCAACATGAACGCCAACGAGGTCATCGCCAACCGGGCAAACGCCCTGGCGGGCAAACGCCTTGTCCACCCCAACGACGACGTGAACATGAGCCAGTCCTCCAACGACACCTTCCCTACGGCGCTGCACGTGGCGGCGGTGCTCCAACTGCGGGACCGGCTGACTCCGGCCGTGGAGGGGCTGATCGCCTGCTTTAAACAGCTGGAGGAGGAGAACAGGGGAGCGGTCAAGAGCGGGCGCACCCATCTGATGGACGCGGTGCCCATCTCCTTTTCCCAGGAGATCCGGGGCTGGCGCGGCTCGCTGGAGCGGGATCTGGATCTTCTGGGCCGGGCGATTCCGCCGCTGCGGGGCCTGGCCCTGGGCGGCACCGCCGTGGGCACCGGCCTCAACGCCCCCGCGCTCTTCGGGGAGCTGGCCGCGGCGGAGCTGGAAAAGCTCACGGGCGAGCCCTTCTGCTCCGAACCCAACAAGTTTCACGCCCTTACTTCCCGGGACGAGCTGGTCTTCGCCCACGGGGCGCTGAAGGCTCTGGCGGCGGACTGCATGAAGATCGCAAACGATGTGCGCTGGCTGGCCTCCGGGCCCCGCTGCGGGCTGGGGGAGATCCGCATCCCCGCCAACGAGCCCGGCAGCTCCATCATGCCCGGCAAGGTCAACCCCACCCAGTGCGAGATGCTGACCATGGCGGCCGTGCAGGTGATGGGCAACGACGCGGCCGTGGGCTTTGCCGCCTCCCAGGGAAACTTTGAGCTGAACGTCTTCCTGCCGGTACTGGCCAGAAACTTCCTGCAGTCGGTGGGACTGCTGGCCGACGCCATCGCGTCCTTTGAGAAAAACTGCGCCCGGGGCATCCGGGCCGACCGGGAGAAGATGCGGGCCAATCTCCACAACTCCCTGATGCTGGCCACGGCGCTGAATCCCGTGATCGGCTATGACCGGGCCGCCGAGACGGTGAAGCTGGCAGCCGCGGAGAACATCAGCCTGCGGGAGGCCTGCCTGCGCCTGGGCTATCTCACGGGGGAGGCGTTTGACGCCGCCTTCCATCCCGAAGAGATGGCGGGAGAGGAATGAGAGATATAAAACAAGAGGAGGAGACAGACATGGCCGTGGAACTCAAGCCCGCGTATTCCTATCAGAAGGAGATCGGGGAGCTGTTCGGGGAGTACACCCAAATGCTGGTGGAGACGGACCCGACCTTTCAGCAGTATCTCACCATCCAGAACTACGACGACGAACTCATGCACCTGGAGCACAAGTACGGGCTGCCGGACGGCAGGCTCTATATCGCCCTGGAGGACGGGGATGTGCTGGGCTGCGTGGGACTGCGGAGGCTCGATCAGGAAAACTGCGAGCTCAAGCGCATGTATGTCCGCCCGGCGTACCGGGGCCGGGGACTCAGCCGCCTGCTGCTGGAGCGGGTGCTGGACGACGCGCGGCAGATCGGCTA
>JBGUNL010000088.1:0-5127 GCA_045117295.1 Candidatus Limivicinus sp. | reverse complement strand
GTCCGCGTAGCAGCTGACCACCTGGCAGGTGTCGGACACGCTCTCCCCCTTGGCGGCGGAGGAGCTGGCCGCGGCGGGCACGGAGAGCACGTGGCCGCCCAGCTCGTACATGGCGGCCTCAAAGCTCAGCCGCGTGCGGGTGGAGGGCTCAAAAAACAGCGTCGCCAGCTTCTTGCCCTCGCAGGCGTGAGCGTACTTGGCGGGGTTTGCGATGATGTCCACCGCGGTGTCGATGAGCTCCTGCAGCTCCTCGACAGAGAGATCCAGAATGTCGATCAGATGTCTCATGCTTTGCCTCCAATCCAGCTCTCGTCCGCGGGATTGTCGCGGAACTGCAGCAGCCGCTCCCGATCCGCCGGGCGGATGTAGCCCTCCGCGGCGGCGACGGAAGTGATTACGTCAAAATTCGTCAGCGACACGTTTTTCACCCCGGCCTCCTCGAGACGGCTTCTGCCCTTTTCCATGCCGTAGGTGAAGATGCTCACGACGCCCAGGACCTCCGCCCCGGCAGAGCGCAGCACGTCCACCACCTCCAGGACGTTGCCGCCGGTGGAGATGAGGTCTTCCACCACCACCACCTTCTGGCCCGGCTCCAGGCGGCCTTCGATCTGGTTCTTTCTTCCGTGGTCCTTGGCCCCGCCCCGGACGTAGCCCATGGGCATCTGCAGCAGATGGCCCACGATGGCCGCGTGGGCGATGCCCGCGGTGGAGGTGCCCATGAGGACTTCCGCCTCCGGGTATTCGGTCTTCACGACCTCGGCCAGGGCGGCCTCCACTTCGTTTCTGGCCTCCACGTCCGTGAGGATCAGGCGGTTGTCGGTGTACACCGGGCTCTTGATGCCGCTGGCCCAGGTGAAGGGCTCCTCCGGCCGGAAAAAGACGGCCCGGATCCGAAGCAGCTGTCTGGCGATACGTTCTTCTCTCATTCCAAAAACTCCTTTACACAGCGGTGATAGGCGGCGAGGGGATCGGCGGCCCTGGTGATGGGCCTGCCCACCACGATATAGTCCGCGCCCAGCTCCCGGGCAAGGGCAGGGGTGGCCACGCGCTTCTGGTCGCCCTTGTCCCCCTCGGCAAAGCGGACGCCGGGGGTCACGGTGAAAAAGCCCGCGCCGCAGCGGCCGTGGACTTGGCCCGCCTCCAGCGGGGAGCAGACCACGCCGTCCAGGCCCGCGTTCTTCGCGTTCTCGGCGTAGGCCAGCACCACCTCGCTCAAGGGCTTGTCGATGAGCAGCTCCCTGCGCATGGCGTCCTCGTCCGTGCTGGTCAGCTGCGTCACCGCGATGAGCAGGGGCCTTGTGCCGTCTTCCCGGGTGAGGCCCCGGAGGGCCGCCTCCATCATGGCCTTTGTGCCGGCGGCGTGGAGGTTTACGATATCCGCCCCCAGATCCCGCAGCACCCGCATGGATTTTTCCACGGTGTTGGGGATGTCGTGGAGCTTGAGGTCCAGAAAGACCTTGTGGCCCCGGGCTTTCAGCAGCCGCACGATCTGCGGCCCCTCGGCGTAGAACAGCTCCATGCCGATTTTCACAAAGGGGCGCTCGGCCCCGAACTTCTCCAGAAAGGCGAGGGTTTCCTCCGTGCCCGCAAAGTCGCAGGCGATGATCACGTCTTTAGCCATGTGCTCCTCCTGTGATTTCTTTGAGAGATTCGATGCCGAC
Source organism: Candidatus Limivicinus sp. (assembly GCA_045117295.1). GTDB lineage: Bacteria > Bacillota > Clostridia > Oscillospirales > Oscillospiraceae > Limivicinus. The sequence continues at coordinate 3,466 of JBGUNL010000088.1, read as the reverse complement.
CCGCTTCATGGCGGCGGGCAGAGCCGCGATGATATCGTGGCAGGCGGTGGGGTTGACCAGATTGGCGGCTCCCACCTCCACGGCGGTGGCCCCGGCCAGCATCATCTCGATGACGTCCTCGGCCGAGGACACGCCGCCCACCCCGATGACCGGGACGGACACGGCGGAAGACACCTGGTACACCATGCGCAGAGCCAGGGGGAAAACCGCCGGGCCGGAGAGCCCGCCGGTGACGTTTGCCAGAACGGGGCGGCGGGTTTTGAGGTCGATGCGCATGGCAAGCAGCGTGTTGATCAGGCAGAGGGCGTCCGCGCCCGCCGCCTCCACGGCCTTTGCCACGGCGACGATGTCGGTGACGTTGGGCGTGAGCTTCACGATCAGGGGCTTTTTCACCACGGCCCGCACGGCCGAGGTTACCTCGGCGGCGCAGGCGGGGTCGGTGCCGAAGCTCATGCCGCCGCCGTGCACGTTGGGGCAGCTGATGTTCAGCTCGATCCAGCCCACCTGGGGGCAGGCGTCAAAGCGGCGGCAGGTCTCCACGTATTCCTCGACGGAAAAACCGCTGACGTTTGCCAGGATCGGCTTGTGAAAGACCTTTTCCAGCTTGGGCAGTTCCTCCTGGATCACCGCGTCCACCCCGGGATTCTGCAGGCCCACGGCGTTTAAGAGGCCCGCGGGCGCCTCCGCGATGCGGGGGGTGGGGTTGCCGAAGCGGGGGTGAAGCGTCGTCCCCTTGCAGGAGAGGGCGCCGAGACAGTTGATGTCGTAAGTTTCCGCAAACTCATGCCCGTAGCCGAAGCAGCCGCTGGCGGGGATGACGGGGTTACTTAGCTCGATGCCGCAGAGGGTCACGCGCGTGTCGGCCATACCAGCGCCTCCTTTTCAAAGACCGGGCCGTCCCGGCAGACCCGCCGGGGGCCGCTCACGGTCTCGATCGTGCAGCCCATGCAGGCCCCGAAGCCGCAGCCCATGCGGGCCTCCAGACTGATTTCACCCTTCCCCGCGGCCGTGCGGCAGAGGGCCTCGGCCATGGGCAGGGGGCCGCAGGCGTAGAAATAACTGGAATCGAAGCGGGGCAGCAGGTCGGTGACCAGGCCCTTTTCGCCCAGAGAGCCGTCCGCGGTGCAGACGGTGAGCGCCGCCCCCAGGGCGCGAAACTCATCCAGGTATACCGCGTCCGCTTGCGTGCCGAAGCCCAGCAGTACCCGGGGCGGGGCCGGCAGGGACTTCGCCAGATAGTACAGGGGCGTGAGGCCCAGGCCTCCGCCGATGAGCAGGGGGGCGTCCCCCGCGCGGCACAGATCAAAGCCGTTGCCGAGTCCCGTCAGCACGGAAAGCCCTCCGGACTGCATGCGGCTCAGCGCCCCGGTGCCCCGTCCCGCCAGCTGATAAACCAGGGTCAGCTCCCCGTCTAAGCAGTCGCAGACGGAGAAGGGGCGGCGGAGGAAGAAGCCCGGCAGGGAGAGAGAGACAAACTGCCCGGGACCCTTCACCGCAGAGGTGTCGCCCGCAAGGCGCAGGCGGAAAACGCGGTCGGTCAGCGCCGCGTTTTCGGCGATTTCCAAACGGACTTCCTTCATCATGCGTCAATGGTGGAGATGCAGAGGGTGGTCTCCTCCAGCACGTCCAGCAGCACGCGCACCGTGTCCAGGGCGGTGAACATGGTGATGTTGTTCTCGGTGGCGCAGGCGCGCATCTGGTAGCCGTCGTTGGCCTCGCCCGCGTCGCCCAGCTCCCGGGTGTTGATGACGTAGGCGATGTGGCCCTGGCGCAGGGAGTCCAGGATCTCGTTCGACCCGGCGGAGAGCTTCTGCAGCACGTGGGTGCGGATGCCGTTTTCCTTGAGGAAGCGGGCGGTGCCGCGGGTGGCCTCAATGTTGAAGCCCAGGTTGTAGAAACGGCGGATCAGGGGCAGGGCTTCTTCCTTGTCCTTGTCGGCCACGGTGACGAAGACCGTGCCGTAATTCTGCAGATGGGTGCCCGCGGCCTGCAGGGCCTTGTAGAGGGCGCGGTTTAGCTTGTCGTCGTAGCCGATGGCCTCGCCGGTGGACTTCATCTCCGGGCTCAGGTAGGCGTCCAGGCCCTTGATCTTGGAGAAGGAGAAGACGGGGACTTTTACATAGAAGCGCTTCTTTTCCTCGGGATAGAGATCGAAGATGCCCTGCTCCTTGAGACTCTTGCCCAGGATGACCTCGGTGGCGATGTCCGCCAGGGACCAGCCCGTGGCCTTGGAGAGGAAGGGGACGGTGCGGGAGGAGCGGGGGTTGACCTCGATGATATACACGTTCTCGTCGGGGTCGACGATGAACTGGATGTTGTACAGCCCCACGATGCCGATGCCGAGACCCAGCTTCTTGGCGTACTGGAGGATGACGCCCTTGACCTTGTTCGAGATGGAGAAAGCGGGGTAGACGCTGATGGAGTCGCCGGAGTGGATGCCGGTGCGCTCCACCAGCTCCATGATCCCGGGGACGAAGACGTCCCGGCCGTCGCAGATGGCGTCCACCTCGACCTCGCGGCCGGAGATGTACTTGTCCACCAGCACGGGCTTATCCTCGTCGATCTCCACGGCGGAGCGCAGGTACTGCCGCAGCTGTGTCTCGTTTGCCACGATCTGCATGGCGCGTCCCCCCAGGACAAAGCTCGGGCGCACCAGCACGGGATAACCGATCTCGGACGCGGTCTTGACGCCGTCCTCGATGTTGGTGACGGCGGCGCCCCGCGGCTGGGGGATGTTCAGCTCCTGCAGCAGCTTTTCAAACAGGTCTCGGTTTTCCGCCTTGTCGATGGCGGCGCAGTCGGTGCCGATGATCTTCACGCCCCGGGCCATCAGGGGCTCGGCCAGGTTGATGGCGGTCTGCCCGCCCAGGGAGGCGATGACGCCCTCGGGCTTTTCAAAGGCGATGATGTTCATCACATCCTCCGCCGTCAGGGGCTCGAAATAGAGCTTGTCGGCGGTGGTGTAGTCGGTGGAGACGGTCTCCGGGTTGTTGTTGATGATGATGGCCTCAAACCCGGCCTTGCGGATGGTCTGCACCGCGTGGACCGTGGAGTAGTCAAACTCCACGCCCTGGCCGATGCGGATGGGCCCCGCGCCCAGCACCACGATCTTCTTCCTGTCGCCCAGGCGCGACTGGGTCTCGCCCTCGTAGGAGGAATAAAAATAGGGGATATAGGCGTTGGTGTGGCAGGTGTCCACCATGCGGTAGACGGGGGCCAGCCCCAGGGAGCGGCGAAGGCCGTAGACCTCCATCTCCCGCATGCCCCAGAGCCGGGCGATGGTGGCGTCGGAAAAGCCCATGCGCTTGGCTTCGCGCATGACCTCCATGTCCCGCACGGAGGCGGCCAGCTGCGCCTCCATGTCGGTGATTTTCTTCACGCTCTCAAGAAACAGTTCTGTGATGGCGGTGACCTCGTGCAGCTTCCGGACGGAGACGCCCAGGCGCAGCAGCTGGGCCACGGCGAA
>JBGUNL010000087.1:0-12458 GCA_045117295.1 Candidatus Limivicinus sp. | reverse complement strand
CATGGTGTCCCGCCGCAGGCGGTACTCCTCGCGCACCGCGTCAAAGTAGCCCGGATCCATGCGGTACAGGGCGGCCGCGGCCACCTGGTCCACGGAGGCGGAGGCCAGACGGCACTGGCACCACTTCATGGCCTGGGCCATGAAGTCCTTGTTCTTGGAGATGACCATGCCCACGCGGGCACCGCAGGCGGAGAAGCGCTTGGACACGGAGTCGATGACGATGACGTTGTCCTCATAGCCCTCGAACTGAAGGCCGGAGAGCAGGGGCTCGCCGCCGTAGACGAATTCGCGGTAGACTTCGTCACAGATGATGAAGAGATCGTGTTCCTTTGCGATGTCCAGCATGAGCTTGAGCTGTTCCGGCGACAGCACCGCGCCGGTGGGGTTGCCGGGGTTGGTGACGAACAGGGCGCGGGTGTGCTCGTTGATACAGGATTCGACCCGCTCCCGGTCAGCGTAGAAGTAGCCCTCCTCCACACAGGTGGGCACCGGGTGGATGGTGGCCCCGGCCAGGGTCACAGAGGTGTGATAGTTGGGATAGAAGGGCTCGGGAATGACCACCTCGTCCCCGTCGTCCAGGATGGAGGCGAAGGTCATCTGCAGGGCCTCGCTGCCGCCGGAGGTGGGGAGGATCTGGTCCCGGGTCAGCTCCACGCCGATGCCCCGGTAGTAATGCCGCACCGCGTCCAGCAGGACGGGCAGACCGCTGGAGGGCGCGTAGGAGACTACCTTGTCGCTGAAATTGCGCAGCGCCTCATAGAAGGGCGCAGGGGTTTCCACGTCGGGTTGGCCGATGTTCAGGTGATAGATCTTGATGCCGCGCTCCTTGGTCTTGGCCGCGTAGGGGTTGAATTTGCGCATGGGCGAGAGGCCGCAGCGCTCCATTTTGGATGACAGTTTCATGAGGACGCCCCCTTTGTGATGTTCAGCGCGGACACCTGTCCGCCTGATTATATTATTTTAGCATCCCGCGGATGATTATTCAAGAAAAAATGAAAAAAGAACCGCGCCCGGGTTGGAGTTGTCTATGCCAGAGAAATCTGGTAGAATGACAAAAGAAAAAGGAGGGAGATCCCATGCTGAAATTTCTGATCGGCCGGGCCGGCGCGGGCAAGACCGCCGCCGTCATCCGCCAGATCCGGGACCGGGTCGCGGCCGGCCGGGCGGGCAGCATCCTGCTGGTGCCCGAGCAGTACAGCCACGAGGCGGAGCGGGAGCTCTGCCGCGCCTGCGGCGACAGCCTCTCCCTCTATGCCGAGGTGCTGAGCTTCTCCGGCCTGCAGCGGCGCATGGCCTCACGGCTCGGCGGCGGGGCGATCCCGTGGCTGGACAAGGGCGGGCGCATGCTGTGCATGGCCCTGGCCCTGCAGGGCATCGGGCCGCGGCTGCGGGTCTACGGCGCGGCCCAGCACCGGGCGGAGCTGCAGAGCATGCTGCTCAGGGCCGTGGACGAGCTCAAAAGCGCCTGCATCTCCGCGGAGATGCTGCAGGAGGCGGGCGCAAACTGCGACGACAGCCTGGGGGACAAGCTCTCCGATCTGGCCCTGGTGCTGGAGGCCTACGACAGCGTGGCCGCCAACGGGCGGGCCGACCCCGCCGACCGGCTGACGGTTCTGGCCCGGCAGATCGAGGAGAGCGGCATGGGCCCCGATACCCACGTCTATGTGGACGGCTTCATCGACTTTACCCGCCAGGAGCAGGAGGTGCTCTTCGCCATGCTGCGGCGGGGCGCGGAGATGACGGTCTGCCTGACCCTGGACAGCTTCGACTCCGACAACGAGATCTTCGCCCTCTCCCGCCACGCGGGCAGGGCCCTGGCAGACTGCGCCGAAGAACTGGGGCAGAAGGTGGAAACCCGCACGCTGGAGGGCGGCCGGGACGACGCCCTGGCCTTTTACGCCGAACACATGTTCTCTTACTCCGAGGCCCGCTTCCCGGGTCCCGCCCCCGTCCGCCTGCTGCGCTGCGAGAGCATGGCCGCCGAGTGCGAAGAGGCCGCGGCCCTGTGCCTGGAGCTCACCCGGGACGGGGGCTGCCGCTGGCGGGACATCGCCATCGCGGCAAGAGGCTTTGAAGATTACCGGGGCACGCTGGAGAGCGTGTTCCGCCACTATGAGGTGCCGCTCTACACCGCGGCCAAAAGCGACCTGCTGGCAAAGCCCCTGCCCGCTATGGTCTCCTGCGTGTACGAGATCCTCCGGGGCGGCTGGGCCCTGGACGACATGGTCAGCTATCTGCGCACGGGGCTTGCCGGACTCGACCAGGCCGAGTGCGACGAGCTGGAGCGCTACCTGTTCAAATGGCAGATCCGCGGCAGCGCCTGGGAGCGCCGGGGGGACTGGCGCCAGCACCCGGACGGCTACGGCGCGCCGCTTACCCCGGAGACGGAGGAGCGCCTGAAAATCATCAACGATCTGCGCCGCCGGGTGGCAGGACCCCTGCGCGCCTTTGCCCGCCGGGCGAAGGAGGCGGAGACCGCCTCCGGCCAGGCCCTGGCTCTGGCCGGGCTCTTCCAGGATCTGCGCCTGCCGGAGACCCTGGCAAAGCGCGCCGGGGAGCTGCAGGCGCTGGGGCGGGAGCAGAGCGCGGCGGAGTACCGCCAGCTCTGGGATTTGATCGTGGAAGCCCTGGAGCAGTGCGACCGCATCCTGGGGGATGCCGCCATGGACAGCGACAGCTTCGGCAGGCTCTTTCTGCTGATGCTCTCCCAATATGACGTGGGCAGCATCCCGGTGTCCCTGGACCGGGTCACCGCCGGGGACTTCGACCGCAACCGCCGCCGGGACATCAAGCATTTGATCGTCCTGGGCGCCTCGGACGTGCGCCTGCCCAAGGCCGAGGAGGGAGGAGGGGTCTTCTCCCCGGACGAGCGGCAGCGCCTGCTGGAGATGGACATCGATCTGGGCGCCGGGGGCGACAGCGAGCTCTGGCGCGAGTTCTCTTTGATCTACCATACGCTGACGCTCCCCTCCGAGAGCCTCAGCCTGCTCTGCCCGCTGGCGGACGGGGACGGCAATCCCCTGCGCCCCGCCTTCGTCTTCCGCCGGGCCCAGAGCGTCTTCGGCATCACGCCCGCTTCTGCCGACCTGACGGACGCGCGCATGTCCGCCCGGGGACCGGCCCTGGCCCTCGCGGCCCAGGCGCTGCGGGGCGGCGGCGGCCGGGAGCAGGCGGCCCGGGAATACTTTGCTTCTGAGGCGCCGGCGCGCATGGCCGCGCTGGAGGACGCCGCCCATCAGACCCGGGGCAGTCTCTCCCGGGCCGCGGTGGAGCGGCTCTACGGGAAGAAGCTGAGGCTCAGCGCCTCCCGGGTAGAAAAGTTTGCCTCCTGCCGCTTTGCCTACTTCTGCCAGTACGGCCTCAAGGCCAAGCCCTACGAGCCGGCGGGCTTCCAGCCGCCGGAGATGGGCACCTTCATGCACTACGTGCTGGAGAACACCGCCAGAGAGGCGCGCGCCCTGGGCGGTTTCCAAACGGTGGATAACGACCGGCTGCGGGAGATCACCGACCGTTATGTGGAACAGTACATCCACGAAGAGCTCAACGATTTCGAGGAGAAGAGCCGCCGCTTCGTCTACCTCTTCCGCCGCCTGCGGGACAACGTCTACCGAGTGGTGCAGGACATGGCCGAGGAGCTGCGGCGCTCGGACTTTGAGCCGCTGGACTTCGAGCTGGATTTCTCCAAGGCGGAGGACGTGCGGCCCCTGGAGCTGGACGACGAGAGCGGCAGCCTGGCCCTCACCGGCATTGCCGACCGGGTGGACGGCTGGATGCACGAGGGGAAGCTCTATCTGAGGATCGTGGACTACAAGACCGGAAAGAAGGAATTCAAGCTCTCGGACGTGTACTACGGGATGAACCTGCAGATGCTGATGTATCTCTTCACCCTGGCCGAGGGCGGAAGGGAACGCTACGGGGCGGAGACCGCCGCGGCGGGGGTCATGTACATCCCCGCCCGCAGCCCCATGCTCTCCCTGGATACAAGGGAGGGAGAGGAGGAGATCGCCGCCCAGAGGAGCAAAGAGCTCCGGCGCAGCGGCCTGGTGCTGGACGAGGGCTTTCTGCAGGAGGCCTGGGAGCACGGGGCGGATAAGCGCTATATCCCCGTGAAGATCAGCCGCGGCAAACCGTCGCCCGAGGCCCTGGTATCCGCCGAACGCCTGGGGGTTTTGAGCGGCCACATCAAAAAAGAGCTCACCGGCATGGCCCGGCAGCTCCGCCGCGGCAGCATCGCGGCCGATCCCTACTACCGCAGCGCGCAGGAAAACGCCTGCGCAAACTGTGACTATTACAGCGCCTGCCACTTTGCCGAGGGGGTAAACGGCGAAAAGAGCCGGTACCTGGCAAAGCTCACCACCGAAGAGGTCTGGAAACGCATGGAGGAAGGCGAAGACAATGGCTGATTTTACCCCGACCCCCTCGCAGCTGGAGGCGATGACCGCGCGCGGCTGCGCCCTGCTGGTGTCCGCCGGCGCGGGCAGCGGCAAGACCAAGGTGCTCACCGAGCGGGTGCTGCGCGCCGTCTGCGACAGCGAGCACCCCGCGGATCTGGACAGCTTCCTGGTCATCAGCTTCACCCGGGCCGCCGCGGGCGAGCTCAGGGGCCGGCTCATGGAGGAGCTGGCCGCGCGCCTCGCCGCCGACCCCGGCAACCAGCGCCTGCGCCGCCAGAGCGCCCTGCTGCCCCGGGCCCAGATCGGCACCATCCACAGCTTCTGCGCCCAGCTGCTGCGGGAAAACTGCCAGGCGGCGGGCCTCAGCCCGGACTTCAGGATCCTGGACGAGGAGCGGGCCGACACCATGAAGGCCGCCGCCCTGGACCGGGTGCTGGAGAGCTGCTACGCCGATCCCGAGAGCCTGCCGGGCTTTCTCGTCCTGGCGGATACGGCGGGGGAGGGCCGGGACGACCGGAATCTGGCCGACCTGGTGCTCACCCTCCACAGCCGCATGCAGTGCCACGCCCGCCCCGCCCTCTGGGCCGCGCGGCAGACGGCGCTTTTATCCGCGCCCTTCGCCGACGCGGGGGACACCCCCTGGGGGAAAGAGCTTCTGGACTGGGCGGCAGGCCTGACGGAATACTACGCGGCGGAGCTGGAGGCCCTGATCCCCCAAATGGAGGTGGACGAGCGGGTCTACGCGGCCTACGCCGACCACTTCGGGGCCCTGGCCGATCAGCTGCGGGAGCTCGCCCGCCGCTTCCGGATGGGCTGGGACAAGGCCGCGGAGGCCCTGCCCTTCGCCGCCCCGCGCCTGCCCAGCCTGGTCAAACCGCCGGAGCTGGAGATCGTGGACCGGGCCAAGGCCGCCCGGAAGCGCTGCCTGGACGGGATAAAAAAGATCGCGGCGGTGTTCGCCGCCCCCTCGGAGCAGGTGCTGCGGGAGATGGCGCGGACCGCCCCCGCCATGCAGGCGCTGCTGCAGTTGACGCTGCGCTTTGACGCGGCCTACGCCGCCGACAAGCGGAGCCGGGGACTTGCGGACTACGCCGATCTGGAGCACTTCGCGGCGGCGCTGCTCACCGATGAAGACGACGCGCCCACACCCCTGGCCCGCAGCCTCTCCGCCCGCTATACCGAGATCATGGTGGACGAGTACCAGGATGTGAGCCGGGTGCAGGACGCCATCTTCCGCGCCCTCTCCGACGGGGGGAAGAAGCTCTTCCTGGTGGGGGACGTGAAGCAGTCCATCTACCGCTTCCGCCTGGCGGACCCGGAGATCTTCAACGAAAAATTCCGGGCCTTTGCCAACGCAGACCCCGCCGAGGCCCGGCGCATCCTGCTGCGGGAGAACTTCCGCTCCCGCCCGGAGATCCTGGACGGGGCCAACGCCGTCTTCTCCCTCTGCATGTCCAGAGAGCTGGGGGACGTGGAATACAACCGCGAGGCCGCGCTGGTCCAAGGCGCTGCCTGGTACGAGGGCGCGGTGCCGAAGCCGGAGCTTCTGCTGCTGCGCCTGCCCGAGGGCGACGGCGAGGACAGCCCCGACAAGACCGCCTTTGAGGCGGCCTGCGTGGCCCGCCGCATCCGCGCCCTGGTGGAAAGCGGCGCGCGCGTCACCGTCCCCGGCGGTACCCGGCCCATGGAGTACGGCGACGTGGCCATCCTGCTGCGCTCGGCCAACAACGTGGGCGGCATCTATCGCCAGGCCCTGCTGGACGAGGGCATCCCCGTGGGCAAGGCCCAGGGCAGCGGCTTCTTCACCAGTGTGGAGATCTCCACCCTGCTCTCCGTCCTCACCCTGCTGGACAATCCCCACAAGGATATCCCGCTGATCGCGGTGCTGCGCTCGGCCGCTTTCGGCTTCACCCCGGACGAGCTGACCGAAATCCGGGTGGCGGACAAGGACGCGGATCTCTACACCGCCCTGGAAAAGGCGGCGGAGGGGAACGAAAAATGCAGGGACTTTCTCACGCGGCTGTCCGATCTGCGGGCTGCCTGCGCCGATCTCTCCGCCGCCCAGATCGTCTGGGAGATCATGGAGCGCTTTGACCTGCTGGCCCTGGTTTCCGCCATGCCCGACGGGCGGCAGCGGCGGGAGAATCTCATGGCCTTTGTGACCTTGTCCGAGGGCTTTGAGGCCACCGGCTACCGGGGGCTGCACCGCTTTGCCCTGTGGGTGCAGGCCCTGGCGGAGAAGGGGCAGGAGCCCGCCGCGGGCGGGGCCAGCGCCTCCGCCGTGCAGATTTTGTCCATCCACAAGTCCAAGGGTCTGGAATTCCCCGTGGTCTTTCTCTGCGACACCGCCCGGCGCTTCAACCAGAGCGAGCGGGCGGAGACCGTGCTGGTGCACCCGGAGCTGGGGCTCGGCCCCCGGGTGGTGGATCTGGAAAAACGGGTGCGCTACCCCTCCCTGGCCCGGCGGGCCATCTCCCTGCGCCAGGCGCGGGAGACCCTGTCCGAGGAGATGCGGCTGCTGTACGTGGCCCTGACGAGAGCCAAGGAGCGGCTGTTCGTGACCGCCGCTTTCAAGGACCCGGAAAAGGAGCTGGAAAAGCTGCGGCCTCTGGCCCGGGCGCCCATGGCGCCTCAGACCCTCTCCGCCTGCGGCAGTATGGCGGGGTGGATGATGAGCGCGTGCCTCGCGGATGGGGGAGAACACGTTGCCCTCTCCGTCGAAAACGGGCAGAGCCCGGAGACGGCAGCCGAACGCGAAACCCCGGCGGTCCCGGCGGACGAGGCGGCCGCGGCGGAGCTGCGGCGCAGGCTGTCCTTCGTCTATCCCCACGGCGAGGCCGTGGCCCTGCCCTCCAAGGTCACCGCCACGGAGCTCAAGGGCCGTGAGGAGGCGGACGCCGACGCGGACGCGCTGGTCAAGCCCACTTCCTTCAGCTTCCGCATGCCTCAGCTGGGGACGGGGGAGCGGCCCCTCACCGCCGCGGAGCGGGGCGTCGCCACCCACCTGGTGCTGCAGTACATGGACTTCTCCCTGGGCAGAAGCCGGGAGGGCATCAAGCGGGAGATTGAGCGCCTGTGCACGGCAAGGTTCCTCTCCCCCCGGGAGGCGGAGGCGGTGAACGTGAGCGCCATTGAGCGGCTCTTTGCCTCCCCGCTGGGAAAGCGGATGCTGGCGGCAGAGGAACCCCTGCGGGAGTTTCGCTTCTCCCTGCTGCTGGACGCGGAGAACCTCTACCCCGGAACGAGGGGGGAGGAGCTGCTGCTGCAGGGCGTGGTGGACTGCTGCCTGAAGGAGGAAGACGGGCTCGTCATCATCGACTATAAGACAGACCGGGTGAAAACCGGGGAGGAGATCGCCGCCCGGGCCGCCCACTACCGGGGGCAGCTGACGGCCTACGCCGCGGCCCTGAGCCGGATCCTGGGAATGCCCGTAAAGGAGTGCGTGCTCTTCTTCCTGCAGCCGGGAAAGGCCGTGAGCCTGAAAAACTGAAAAGAACAGACGATTCTCCCCGACAATGTCCTTGCCGGGGAGAATATACTTATGATATAATACCTACTTGCTTTTGATCCATTTCGTTACAAGGAGTACCGCCATGCGTTTTCGTGCCTTTCTCGCCATCCTGCTGTGCAAGCTGCTGCGCTGGATCTCCCGCGTGCTGCACCGGGGCGGCACCGCCATGCCCGGCCGCTGGGCCCTACGGGTCTGCCCGGATCTGCTGCGTCTGCTGGCAAAGGACGTCAAGTCCGTCGCCATCACCGGCACCAACGGCAAGACCACCTCGGCCCGCATGATCGAGCAGGCCTTCGCCGAGCAGGGCAAGAGCTATTTTGCCAACCGCTCCGGGGCCAATCTCATCTCCGGCATTACCACGGAATTCGTGATGAATTCCACCCTCACGGGCAAATGCCGCAGGGAGTACGCCGTCATCGAATGCGACGAGGCCGCCGCCGTCAAGGTCTTCCCCCAGCTGCGGCCGAAGGTCATCGTGGTGACCAACCTCTTCCGGGACCAGCTGGACCGCTACGGCGAGGTGACCCACACCCTGGAAAACGTACGCACGGGCATTGCCGCCGTGCCGGAGGCCGTGCTCTGCCTCAACGCCGACTGCTCGCTGACCGCCTCCCTGGCGGACGATCTGCCCAACGAGACGGTCTTCTTCGGCATCAACGCCGGGGCCGCCCCCTCCGCGGAGAAGAGCGAGCTGTCCGACGCCAGCCACTGCATCCGCTGCAAGACGGAATATGAATACGACTATATCACCTACGGCCATCTGGGCGGCTTCCGCTGCCCCCGCTGCGGCTACATGCGGCAGGAGCCCCAGTACGCCGTGACGGATATCCCCTCCCGGACCGCCGAGGGCAGCAGCATCGTGCTGCGGGCCCGGGGCAAGCGGTATCTGGCGGAGGTGAACCTCCCGGCCCTGTACAACGTCTACAACGCCGCCGGGGCCGTGGCCGCCGTGACGGAGATGGGGCTTGGCACCGAGAGCGCCGTCTCCGCCATCGAGAACTTCAAATGCGGCTTCGGGCGCATGGAGAACTTTAAGCTGGGCGAGAGCGGCGCCAAGATGATGCTGGTGAAAAACCCCGCCGGCTGCAACCAGGTGCTGGACTTCCTGGCAAACGTCAAGGAGAAGTTTTCCCTGGTGGTCTGCCTCAACGACCGGGGCGCCGACGGCACCGACGTGTCCTGGATCTACGACGCGGCCTTTGAGAAGCTGGCCGACATGGGCGGGCGGCTGGAGCAGATCGTGGTGGCCGGCGACCGGGCCCCCGACATGGCCGTGCGCATCAAGTACGCGGGCGTGGCGCCGCGGTTTATCCAGATCCAGCGGGACTACGAAAAGCTGGTGCAGTGGATGGAGGAGCAGAAGAACCCCGTCTTCATCATCCCCACCTACACCGCCATGCTGGAGCTGCGGGAGACCGTCATCCGCCATGTGGGCGGTGATGAATTCTGGGTATAAAGGGGGCGGAGCCATGGAACTGAACATTTGTCATCTCTACCCGGACGTGCTGAATCTCTACGGCGACGGGGGCAACATCCGCTGCCTGACGCAGCGCCTGAATTGGCGCGGCATCGAGGCGAAGGTCACCAAGATGCCCATCGGGGACAAAACCAGTCTCGCGGGCTTCGACCTGGTGTTCATCGGCGGCGGCCAGGACTTTGAGCAGCAGGTGTTGCTGGAGGATCTGCACCGGGGCCGGGACAAAGAGCTGCTGGCCGCGGTGGAGGACGGGGTCACGGTGCTGGCCATCTGCGGCGGCTATCAGCTGCTGGGCCACTCCTACGAGACCCACGACGGCAAGCGCTGCGACTTCATCGGGGCGCTGGATCTTGTCACCGTGGGCGCGAAAAAGCGCATGATCGGCAACTACATGTTCCGCTGCGGCGACGATCTCGGCGGCATGACGGTGGTGGGCTTTGAAAACCACAGCGGCAAGACCCGCCTGGGCGCCTCTGTGCAGCCCCTGGGCACGGTGCTCTCCGGCTTCGGCAACAACGGGGAGGACGGCACCGAGGGCGCCCACTACAAAAACGTCTTCGGCACCTACAGCCACGGGCCCATGCTGCCGAAGAACCCGGACTTTGCAGACCTGCTGCTGCGGACGGCGCTCTCCCGCCGCTACGGCGCGGCGGAGCTTACGCCCCTGGACGACGCCCTGGAGCGCATGGCCCACGACGAGATGTGCCAGAGGCTGGAGAGGAGCCGGAAATGATTCGCTTTCACAACGGAAAGATCCTGCGCTTTTCAGGCGGCATGCGCCTGACGGGGGAGGAGGTCTGGGTCGACGGCGGCCGGATCGCCTACGTGGGCCCCGCGAGAGAGGACGCCCCCGCCTTCGAGCGGACGGTGGATCTCAAAGGCGACGTGCTGATGCCGGGCTTTAAAAACGCCCACACCCACACCGCCATGACCTTCCTGCGCTCCTACGCCGACGACATGCCCTTGAACGACTGGCTGTACAAACAGGTCTTCCCCCACGAGGCGAAGGTCACGCCGGAGATGCTGTATGTCTTTACGAAGCTTGGCATCCTGGAATACCTCTCCTCCGGCATCACAGCCAGCTTCGACATGTATTTTCACAACGACGCCTACGCCCGGGCCAACATCGACAGCGGCTTTCGCACGGTGATCTGCGCGGCGCTGAACAACTTTGACAAAGACGTGGAGAACATCGAGCGGGAGTATCTGAAATTCAACGCCCTGCACCCTCTGGTCTCCTACCGCCTGGGCATCCACGCCGAGTACACCACGGGCCTCGAGCGGATGGAGTATCTGGTCTCCCTTGCCCACAAGTACAAAGAGCCCTGCTTTGCCCATCTCTGCGAGACGAAGGCGGAGGTGGCCGGCTGCATCGAGCGCTATGGCATGACGCCGCCGCAGTTTCTCGACTCCATCGGCTTTTTCGACTACGGCGGGGGCGGCTTCCACTGCGTGTGGATGAGCGACGAGGACGTGGAGCTCTTTGCCAGAAAGCAGCTCTGGGTCGTCACCAACCCTTGCTCCAACCTGAAGCTTGCCAGCGGCGTCTGCCCGGTGGACAGGCTGGCGCAGGCGGGCATCCCCATGGCCATCGGCACCGACGGGGCCGCCAGCAACAACGCCCTGGACTTCTTTAGGGAGATGTATCTGGCCTCCGTGCTGCAGAAGGTGCAGCGCTTTGACGCCGCCGCGGGCGGGGCCGACCGGGTGCTGGAGATGGCCTGCGTGGGCGGCGCGAGAGTCATGGGCCTTGCCGACTGCGACGATATCGCCCCGGGCAAGCGGGCCGACCTCGTGGTGCTGAACCTGCAGCGGCCCAACATGCAGCCGGAGCACAACATCCCCCGGAACATCGTCTACGCCGGCTCCAAGGAGAATGTGCGCATGACCATGGTAAACGGCCGGGTGCTGTATGAAAACGGGGAATTCTTCATCGGGGAGGAGCCCCGCGCCCTCTATGAGAAGGCAAACGCCATGGCGCGGGAGATCACCGCATGAGGGAGATCGACCTGCACGTACACACCACCGGCTCGGACAGCACCTGCACCCCCCGGGACGCGGTGCGGCTGGCCAAATCCCTGGGCCTGCGGGCCATCGCCGTCACCGACCACGACACGGCCCTGGGCTGCGCCGAGGCGGAAGAGGAGGGAAAGCGGCTGGGCCTGGAGGTGATCCCCGGCATCGAGATCAGCACGAAATACGACACGCCCGTGCACGTGCTGGGCTACTGCATCGACCCGGAATCCCCGAAGCTGCGCCCGGTACTGGACTGGGTGGTGGCCGACCGGGACCGGCGCAACCGGGAGATGGCGGAGCTCATGGCCGCCGACGGCATCCCCGTCACCTACGAGGGGATGAAGGAGCGCTTCGGCGAGGTCATCGGCAGACCCCACTTCGGCCGCATACTCGTGGATCTGGGGCTTGCCCGGGATGTGAACGACGCCTTCGCCCGCTTTGTGGAAAAGGGGCAGCGCTACTACCGGCCCCGCACCATCATGCCCGTGGAGCGGGCGGTGGAGACCATCGCCGCCGCCGGGGGCGTGCCGGTGCTGGCCCACCCCTTCCAGTACAAAAAAGATGACGCCGGGCTGCGGGAACTCATCGAGTTCTGCATGGCCCACGGGCTCCGGGGCATGGAGTGCCGCTACAGCGGGTATGTTCCGGAGCGGGTGGCCTATCTGGAAGCCCTCGCGGAGGAGTACGGCCTGTTGAAGACCGGGGGCAGCGACTTCCACGGGGACAACAAGCCCCAGAACCACATGGGCACGGGTCTGGCCGGGGAACTGGAAGTCCCCTATGAATGGCTGGAAAAGCTGAAAGAAGCCGCGGGACAATAAGAAAAGACAGACGCAAAAGCGTCTGTCTTTTCTTGTTGCATTGATAAGCCGCTCACTATGCGGGCGATACAGGAAGCTGATAGTTATAAATATAAAAGAACACCGCCGGAGTTTGGATGGAGACGGTCTGCCAACCGAAGCCGTCGAACAGAGGAGGCGTCCAAAGCGGCATCTTTTCAGAGCGTGATCGCCACAGCGATTGCGGCGTTTGCCCCGGCGGGCTGTTCACTCTGAACAAG
>JBGUNL010000086.1:0-9614 GCA_045117295.1 Candidatus Limivicinus sp. | reverse complement strand
GAAGGGCTGGCTTGTCGAGATCACCGGCACTGACGATCTGGAAACGTTGGAGCATATCGCCCGGGAGCTGGAGATCCGGGACAGCGGACAGCTCCCGTCCTTCGCCGAGGGTGAGGAGACCGCCGTCGAGGGCATCGGCATGATCGACCCCGGCCGCGGATAAGGCACCAAAGCATCGTCCTCCGCTTATACTGGTAGTGTAAAACCAGTTATAAGCGGAGGGCTTTTTTATGGCTTCTGTTTTTCTCTGGGCCCTTCTGGGGACCCAGTTTCTCTTTTGGATGACCAGTCTCGGCTCGGCGACGGTCTTTTTCTTCCGGGGGGCAATCGGCGCCAAACCCCGGACGCTGATGCTGGGCTTTGCCGGGGGCGTCATGACCGCCGCCGCCGTCTGGAGCCTGCTGCTGCCTGCCATGGCGCAGACCGGGGCGGAGTCGTCCTGGCCTGCCTGGCTGCCCGCCGGGCTGGGGCTGTTTCTGGGCGCGGGCTTTCTGACCCTGGCGGAGCGGCTGCAGAAGGGGGCGGCGGGCAAGGAGCGCATGCTCTTTACCGCCATCACCCTGCACAACATTCCCGAGGGCATGGCCGTGGGTCTGGCCTTCGCCCTGGCGGGGGAGGGGGAGAGTCCCGCCGCGGCCCTGGCCCTGGCCCTGGGCATCGGGGTGCAGAACTTTCCCGAGGGGGCGGCGGTATCTCTGCCCATGCGGCAGCTGGGGGAGAGCAGAGGCCGCGCCTTTCTCTGGGGCGCGGCCTCCGGCGCGGTGGAGCCTGTCTTCGGCCTGCTGGCCTTTTTGGCGGCTCCGCTGCTGCACCCGGTGATGCCCTGGCTGCTGGGCTTTGCGGCGGGGGCCATGCTCTATGTGACGGTTCGGGAGCTCTGTCCGGAGGCGGCGGAGCTCCGCGGCGCCTACGGCTATCTGGCGGGCTTTGCGCTGATGATGATCCTGGACGTGGCCCTGGGTTGAGACGGACCGGAAATGGGAATTCAGCCCAATTCGTCAAAAATTAGACAACTTGCTCAAGAATGCGGCGGCCTTGTGAGAAAGTTGTCATGGAAAATAACGGATTTTTCCGGCGAAAGGCATAGACACGCATCGCCTTTTTATGATAGAATCAATCAGCAAGTGAACCCTGTAGGGCGGTCTGCCGACCATTATCCGGGGTTTTCCGACCGGTCGACCGCAGAAAACATAACGAGGTGAAGCGTATGGCATTTAAGTTCAAGGGCGGTGTGCATCCCGATTACAGGAAGTCTCCCGAGACTCCCGTAACCGTGATCGCACCGCCGAAGCAGGTCGTCATCCCCATGGCGCAGCACATCGGCGCCCCCTGCATGCCTCTGGTCAAGGTGGGGGAGCATGTGAACATGTACCAGAAGATCGGCGAGAATCCCGCACCCGTCTCCGCCCCTGTCCACGCGTCCGTGTCCGGCAAGGTCGTGGCCATTGAGCCGAGACCCCACCCCCTGGGGGATCTGATCCCGGCGGTGGTGATCGAGAACGACTTTCAGGACACCCCCGAACTGATGGAGCCGCTGAATGAAGAGCAGCTCAAGGACCCGGAGGCCATCCTCCAGCGCATCCGCGAGGCCGGCGTGGTCGGCATGGGCGGCGCCATGTTCCCCACCGCGCTGAAGATCAAGGGCGGCATCGGCAAGGTGGACACTCTGATCATCAACGGCGCCGAGTGCGAGCCCTACCTCAACGGCGACCATCTGACCATGCTCAACTTCCCCGAGCAGCTGCTCCGCGGCATTGAACTGGCCCGCATCGCCCAGGGTGTGGAAAAGGCCTACTACGGCATCGAGAAGAACAAGCAGGACGCCATCGACCTGCTCAACTCCCTCGACCCCGCCAAGTACGGCGTGGAGATCGTGCCCGAGAATGTCAAGTACCCCCAGGGCGGCGAGAAGATGCAGGTCAAGGCCATCACCAACCGGGAGGTCAAGCCGGGCGGGCTGCCCTCCGGCGTGGGCTGCAACGTCATCTCCACCCGCACCGCGTACGCCATCTACCAGGCCTGTTATGAGGGCAAGAGCGTGGTGGAGCGCATCGTCACCTACGGCGGCAGCGCCCTTGCCGCCCCGGTCAACGCCCTGACGAGAGTGGGCACCTCCTTCGAACATATCGCCGAGCAGTGCGGCGGCTTCGTCAAGACCCCGCGCAAGATCGTCCTCGGCGGCCCCATGATGGGCATCTGCGCCACCACCCTGGAGGCGGTCACCGTCAAGGGTACGGCGGGCGTGCTGTTCTTCACCGAGGAGGAGGACAAGAACGAGGACAACCCCACCTGCATCCGCTGCGGCAAGTGCATCACCGTATGTCCCATGAATCTGGAGCCGGTGTACATGTACCTCTACTACAAGAAGCGGGACTTTGACATGCTGCAGAGATACCATGTCACCGACTGCTTCGAGTGCGGCAGCTGCACCTATAACTGCCCGGCCAGAATGCCGCTGACCCATGCCTTCAAGACCGCGAAGGTCATGTTCCAGGTCAGGGCCGCCAAGGAAAAGGCGAAGGCCGAGGCGGAAGCCGCCAAAAAGGAGGCAAAGGCATGAGCGAAAATAAGGAAAGAATCGTTTTTGACGTGGCGTACCAGCCCCAGGTGCGCACCAAGGTGGATACCCGCCGCCTGATGAGCGACGTGATCATCGCCTGCATCCCGGTGGCAGCCGTCGGCGTCTACCGCTTCGGCCTGCACGTGCTGGTGCTGATCCTCACCAGCATGGCCGCCTCCGTGTTCTTCGAGTGGGGCTACCGCAAGCTTCTCCACAAGTCCATCACCATCGACGACTTCTCCGCCGCCGTGACCGGCCTGCTGCTGGTCATGGTGCTGCCGCCCCAGACCCCCTGGTGGATGGCGGTCATCGGCGACTTCTTCGCCATCGTGGTGGTCAAGCAGCTCTACGGCGGCATCGGCAAGAACTTCCTGAACCCCGCCCTGGCCGGCCGCGCTTTCCTGACGGCCTCCTACGCCGGGACCCTCACGGTGGTCATCGTCGACGGCGTCACCATGGCCACCCCCCTGAGCTACCTGTACAAGGGCGATGCGCTGCCCTTCTCCCTGGCGGAGATGTTCCTGGGCGCCCGGGTGCCCGGCTCCATCGGTGAGATCAGCGCCCTGGCGATCCTCGCCGGCGCGGCCTACCTCATCGTGCGCAAGGTCATCCGCTGGCGTATCCCCGCCGTCGTCATCGGCACCGTGGCCCTGATCTCCTTCCTGGGCGGCCACGCGGGCTACTCCCGCTTCGACTGGATGCTGGAGAACGTCCTGGCCGGCGGCGTCATGTTCACCGGCATCTTCATGGCCACCGACTACTCCACCAGCCCCGTCACCCGCTGGGGCCAGGCCATCTACGGCTTCGGCATCGGCGCGCTGACCATGCTGATCCGCTACTTCGGCGGTTTCGCGGAGGGCTGCTCCTACGCCATTTTGATCATGAACCTCTGCACCTGGGCCCTGGACAAGGGCTGCCACCGCCACCAGTTCGGCGTCTCCCGCGAGGATCTCGCCGCTGAGAAGGCCGCCAAAAAGGCCGCGAAGAAGGAGGCTGCCCAATGAACAAGATTCTGAAGCTTACGCTGGTTTTGTTCCTGGTCTGCGCCATCGCCGCCGGCGTTCTCGGCGTGGTCAACGAGCTGACCTATGCGCGCATCGAGGCGCAGGCCCAGGCCAAGACCGCCGAGGCCTTCTCCGCTGTCATGAAGGCGGACGCCTATGAGGAGGTCTCCTTTGACAAGGACGCTTTCCCCACGGTGGATACCATCCACAAGGCCGCCAACGGCGCCGGCCACGTGGTCACCTCCACCTTCTCCGGCGCTCAGGGCAATATCACCCTGGCCGTCGGCGTCAGCCCCGATTTCACCTGCACCGGCATCTCCGTGATCGAACACTCCGAGACCTCCGGCCTCGGCGCCAACGCCGCCAGCACCGGCGAGGTGGGCGTGAACTTCCGCGCGCAGTTCGTGGGCCAGGACGAGAGCATCGCCCTTGCCAACGCCGGCGGCAGCATCGACGCCCTCACCGGCGCCACCATCACCTCCCGGTCCATTACCGAAGCGGTGGCGGAGTCGATCCGGGTCGTCAAATCCCTGGGTTAAGGAGGTAGGACTGCATGAATCCGAAGAAACAGTTTACCGAAGGCCTGATCACCAACAACCCCGTCCTTGTCCAGCAGATCGGCATGTGCGCCACCATGGCCATCACGACGACGCTCTTCAACGGCGTGGGCATGGGCCTGTCCGTGCTTATTATCCTCACCTGCTGCAACGTGGTGATCTCCCTGATCCGTAAGATCATCCCCGGCGAGATCCGCCTGGCCATCTTCGTGGTGGTCATCGCGGCCTTCGTCACCATCGTGGACCTGCTGCTGCAGGCCTTCGTCCCGGCCCTGAGTGAGGCGCTGGGCGTGTTCATCCCGCTGATCGTCGTCAACTGCATCATTATCGGCCGCGCGGAGGCCTTCTGCCAGAAGATGCCCGTGGGCGCCTGCTTCCTGGACGGCATCTTCCAGGGCCTGGGCTACACCTGCGTGCTGATCATCATGTGCGTGGTGCGCGAGCTCATCGGCGCCGGCCGCTTCGGCGGCGGCCTGATCGACGTGGCCAACGGCTTCCGCTTCACCCTGGACGGCACCGGCGGCGGCATCCAGATCTTCCCCGCGGAGTACGGCGCGTCCATCATGAGCCTGCCCTTCGGCGGCTTCCTGACGCTGGGCTGCCTGCTGGCTGTGATGCAGTACTTCCTCAAGAAGGCCGAAAAGAAAAAGAAGGCGGCGGCGGAAGCGGAAGCTGCAGCGCAGGAAAAGGAGGTTGCGTAATCATGCTGAGTAAAATCATTACCATCTCCCTCGGCGCGATCCTGATCAACAACTTTATCTTCTCCCAGTTCCTGGGCTGCTGCCCCTTCCTGGGCTGCTCCAACAAGGTGGACACCGCCATCGGCATGGGCCTGGCCGTGGTGTTCGTCATGGGTCTGGCCTCCGCCATCTGCTGGGTCATCAATGAGTACATCCTGGTGGCCCTGGGCCTGGAGTTCCTGCAGACCCTGGCCTTCATCCTGGTCATCGCGGCGCTGGTGCAGCTGGTGGAGATGTTCCTGAAAAAGTCCGTCCCCTCCCTGTACTCGGCCCTGGGCATCTACCTGCCCCTGATCACCACCAACTGCGCGGTGTTGGGCGTGGTGCTGCTGAACGTGCAGAACAAGTACAGCTTTATCGAGTCTCTGGTCTACGGCATCACCGGCGGCATTGGCTTCCTGCTGGCCATCGTGCTCTTCGCCAGCGTGCGCGAGCGCGTGGAGTTTGCCGATTATCCCGAGTGCTTTGAGGGCTTCTCCATCTGCCTGGTGTCCGCGGCGCTGGTGGCGCTGGCCTTCATGGGCTTCAGCGGCATGTCCATTCCGCTGTAAGGAGGGTTGAGAATATGATTACGATTGTCAAGTCTATTCTGGTCCTCGGCATTCTGGGCGCCGTGTTCGGATGTCTGCTGGCGCTGGCCGCCAAAGTCTTTTACGTGGAAGTCGACCCCAAGCAGGCCGCGGTGCGCGAGGCGCTGGCCGGCGCCAACTGCGGCGGCTGCGGCTACCCCGGCTGTGACGGCTACGCCGCCGCGGTCGCCAAGGGCGAGGCCCCCTGCAACCGCTGTGTCGCCGGCGGCCCCGAGACCGCCGCGAAGGTGGCCCAGATCATGGGCGTGTCCAACGACGCGGCCGAGAAGATGGTGGCGTTCGTGCCCTGCTCCGGCACCGAGGGCGTGGCGGAAATGCGCTTTCACTACACCGGCCCCCAGGACTGCCAGGCCGCCATGCTCTTCGGCGGCAAGAGCAACAAGATGTGCACCTTCGCCTGCGTGGGTCTGGGCAACTGCGTGCGCGCCTGCCAGTTTGACGCCATGCACATCGTCGACGGCATTGCCAAGGTGGACCGCTCCAAGTGCGTCGGCTGCGGCGCCTGCGTGGACATCTGCCCCAAGAGCATCGTCAAGCTCATCCCCGAGAGCCAGAAGATCATGCCTGTCTGCTCCAACCGGGACAAGGGCGCCAAGGTCATGAAGATGTGCGGCGTGGGCTGCATCGGCTGCATGAAGTGCCAGCGCGAGTGCCCGGCGGACGCCATCGTGGTCAAGGACAACCTGGCCGTCGTGGACACCGCCAAGTGCGTCCAGTGCGGCCACTGCGCGGACATCTGTCCCCGCCATATCATCACCTGGTTCGGCAAGTAAGCGTTTCGACTGCCGGCCCCGCGTTTTGCGCGGGGCCGGTTTTTCCTTTCTCGGTTTGAGGAAGAAAACCTTTGCCGTGTTTTCCGGCAAAATCTTTTTCGCAAAGTGACCAGATTTCCTTTGACATTTGCCCGCGGCTGTGTTACCATACGCCCGTATAAGGGAGTAGCCGGCATCGTTCGGTGTCGGGCAGGCCGTCATCCCGGGGCATGGCCCCCGGTCTGCCCGCAAAGCGGCGAGACTTTTACCGCAGGGTCTGTATGTCCTGTCGGTAAGGGTCTTTTTTTGTTGCTGGAAAACAGGAGGCATGAAAACGTGAAGCATTACTGCGAATCGGCTGAAGCGGTCTTTCAGGAGACCGGCAGCTGTCCCGAGGGCCTGAGCGCGGCGGAAGCGGAAAAGCGTCTGGCGGCCAACGGAAAGAACAAGCTCAAGGAAGCGAAGAAGGAATCCGTCGTCAAGCAGTTCTTCGCCCAGATGGCGGACCCGATGATCCTCATTCTGCTGGCCGCTGCGGTGATCAGCGCGCTGACCTCCCGCTATAGCGGGGAGGGCTTTGCCGATGTATTCATCATCCTTTTCGTGGTCATCGTCAACGCCGTGCTGGGCGTCTACCAGGAGAACAAGGCTGAGAAGGCCATTGAGGCGCTGCAGCAGATGTCCGCGGCCACCAGCAAGGTCCTGCGGGAGGGCCGCATCGTCTCCATCAAGAGCGAGGATCTGGTGGTGGGCGACGTGGTGATCCTGGAGGCGGGCGACGCCGTCCCCGCCGACGGCCGCATCTTTGACTGCGCCTCCATGAAGATCGAAGAGGCCGCCCTCACCGGCGAGAGCGTGCCGGTTTCCAAGTTCATCGACCTTATCTCCCTCAGGGACGATGCCAGGGACGTGCCCCTGGGCGACCGAAAGAACATGGCCTACATGGGCTCCACCGTGGTTTACGGCCGCGGCGCCATGGTCATCACCGCCACCGGCATGGACACCGAGATGGGCAAGATCGCCGACGCCCTGGAAAACGCCATGGAGGGCAAGACCCCCCTGCAGATGAAGCTGGACGAGCTGAGTCATATTCTGACCAAGCTGGTGCTTGCCATCTGCGTGGTGATCTTCGCTGTGGGTCTGATCCGGGCGGGGAGATTCTCCGCCGAGGTGGTGCTGAACACCTTCATGATCGCCGTCTCCCTGGCGGTGGCGGCCATCCCCGAGGGCCTGGTGGCGGTGGTCACCATCGTCCTCTCCATCGGCGTGACGAACATGTCCAAGCGAAACGCCATCATTCGCCGGCTCACCGCGGTGGAGACCCTGGGCTGCGCCCAGGTGATCTGCTCGGACAAGACCGGCACCCTGACCCAGAACCGCATGACGGTGGTGGATGCCTTCGGCGAGGACGAAAAGCTGCTGGCCACGGCCATGGCCCTCTGTAATGACGCGGAGACCAACGAGGACGGCTCCGTCACCGGCGAGCCCACCGAGGCCGCGCTGGTGGCCTGGTGCGAAAAGCTGGGCCTGCACAAGGACGCCCTGAAGGTCGCCCTGCCCCGGGTGGGCGAGGCCCCCTTTGACAGCGGGCGCAAGATGATGTCCACCGTCCACCAGAGCAAAAAGGGCTGCGTCCAGTACACCAAGGGCGGCCTGGACGAGATCCTCTCCCGCTGCACCCACTATCTGGATAACGGCGTGCCCGTGGAGATGACCGAGCGCTTCCGCGGTACGGTGCTGCAGGCCAACAAGCGCATGGCCGGCCGGGCCCTGCGTGTGCTGGCGGCGGCCCAGCGCAGCTACGACACAAGGCCGAAGAGCTTTGAGCCGGAGGATCTGGAGCGGGATCTCTGCTTCATCGGTCTGACGGGTATGATCGACCCGGTGCGCCCGGAGGTCAAGGCCGCCATCGACGAGTGTAAGAGCGCCGGCATCCGCGCCGTGATGATCACCGGCGACCACATCGACACCGCCACGGCCATCGCCAAAGAGCTGGGCATCCTGGAGGAGGGCCAGCGGGCCGTCTCCGGCAGCGAGCTGGGCGCCATGGACGACGAGACCTTTGAGAAGGTCTTCCGGGACATCAGCGTCTACGCCCGGGTCCAGCCCGAGCACAAGACCCGGATCGTCAACGCCTGGCGCAAGGCGGGCTTCGTCACCGCCATGACCGGCGACGGCGTCAACGACGCGCCCTCCATCAAGAGCGCCGATATCGGCGTGGGCATGGGCATCACCGGCACCGACGTCACCAAGAACGTAGCGGACATGGTGCTGGCGGACGACAACTTTGCCACCATCGTGGGCGCGGTGGAGGAAGGCCGCCGGATCTACGACAACATCCGCAAGGCCATCCAGTTTCTGCTTGCCTCCAATATGAGCGAGGTGCTGTCCATCTTCTTTGCCACGCTCCTGGGCTTCACCATTCTGGAGCCGGTGCATCTGCTGTGGATCAACCTGGTCACGGACTGCTTCCCGGCCCTGGCCCTGGGCATGGAGAAGGCGGAGAGCGACATCATGCAGCGCAAGCCCCGCCGGGCCGACGCGGGCATCTTTGCCGGCGGCATGGGCGGAGACATCGCCTACCAGGGCGTGGTGGTCACGCTTCTGACCCTGGCGGCCTACTTCATCGGCCACTTTATGGAGCAGGGGAGCTGGGCCATCACCAACTCCGTGGACGGCACCACCATGGCCTTCCTCACCATGAACATGGCGGAGATCTTCCACTCCGTCAACATGCGGTCCCAGCGGGGGAGCATCTTCACTCTCAAAACCCACAACGGCTTCATGGCGCTGGCCTGCCTTGCGGCCTTCCTGCTGACGGCAGGGGTCATCTATGTGCCCTTCCTGTCCCAGGCCTTCGGTTTTGCGGACATCAGCCTGACGGAGTTTGCCGTCGCCATAGCCCTGGCCGCCGCGGTCATCCCCATTGTGGAGCTGGTCAAGCTCTGCCAGCGGCGCGCTGCGAAGGACTGAGCTTTCCACAGAGAAACCAGAAAGGCGCCCGAGAGCGATTCCGGGCGCCTTCCCGGTTTGGGAAGAAAATCCCAAGATTCGGCATGTATGTACAAAAAAGCGCCCCATATCTTGACATGGATGATTTTTCTGCCGTATACTGGTAGCATAGAATCCGTATGAACAGGAGTCGGATGCAATGGTTTTTGAAGACAAGAGTCTGGCCCCCTATCAGGGAAGTGAACCCTATATCTTCCTCAGCTATTCCCACCGGGATGCGGAACCCGCCTCCGAGGTCATCCGCCACCTGAACGGGGACGGCTTCCGCGTCTGGTATGACGAGGGGCTGGTGCCCGGAAAGGAATGGGATGAGAACATCGCCCGGGCCATCATGGGCTGCAGCTTCTTTGTGGCGCTGATGAGCGAGAACTATCTCGGTTCCACCAACTGCCGGGATGA
>JBGUNL010000085.1:0-6486 GCA_045117295.1 Candidatus Limivicinus sp. | reverse complement strand
CGGAGCAGTTTAAGCGGAGTTTATAGGCGAAACCTTGACAAACGGCCCAAATATGCCTATAATACGCATGATATCGATACTTGCCACTGTGATGATGGGACCAAGTACGCGCCATGTCTCCTGCCAAGAGAGGCCCCGGTCGGTGTAAGGGGCAGAGGAGAGGGCTGCGGAATACATCCCGGAGCAGCCCCCTGAACGCTTTGCCAGTAGGGGTGTGTCGGGTGCGCCCGTTATCGCGCAGGGTTTTCCGAAACCCGCCAAGGCCGCATTTCGCGAGAGTGCGGCGAATAGAGGTGGTACCGCGGCTTTGTCGCCCTCTGTCGTAACTGCGACGGGGGGCGTTTTTTGCTGCCTCCCGAAAGAATCGGAAAAGGAGTATTTTGCAAATGGGAATCTATGAAGAACTGAAAGAGCGTGGTCTGCTGGCCCAGGTCACCAACGAAGAGGAAATCCGGGAAATGGTGAACAACGGCAAAGCCACCTTCTACATCGGCTTTGACTGCACCGCCGACAGCCTGACGGCGGGCCATTTCATGGCACTGACGCTGATGAAGCGCCTCCAGATGGCGGGCAACAAGCCCATCGCCCTCATCGGCGACGGCACCACGCTGATCGGCGACCCCTCCGGCCGCACCGATATGCGCAAGATGCTGACCAAGGAAGATATCCAGTACAATGCCGAGTGCTTCAAGCGCCAGATGGAGAAGTTCATCGACTTCTCTGACGGCAAAGCGCTGATGCTTTATAACTCCGAGTGGCTGGTCCCGCTCAATTACATCGAGCTGCTGCGTGAGGTGGGCGCCTGCTTCTCCGTCAACAATATGCTGCGGGCGGAATGCTACAAGCAGCGCATGGAGCGCGGTCTGAGCTTCCTGGAGTTCAACTACATGATCATGCAGTCCTACGACTTCTACTACATGTTCCAGCACTACGGCTGCAACATGCAGTTCGGCGGCAACGACCAGTGGAGCAACATGCTGGGCGGCACGGAGCTGATCCGCAAGAAGCTTGGCAAGGACGCCCACGCCATGACCATCACCCTGCTGCTCAACTCCGAGGGCAACAAGATGGGCAAGACCGCTTCCGGCGCCGTGTGGCTCGATCCCAACAAGACCAGCCCCTACGAGTTCTATCAGTACTGGCGCAACGTGGGCGACGCGGACGTGCTCAAGTGCATCCGCATGCTGACCTTCCTGCCCCTCGAGCAAATCGACGAGATGGACAAGTGGGAGGGCAGCCAGCTCAACCGCGCCAAGGAGATCCTGGCCTACGAGCTGACCAGCCTGGTTCACGGCGAGGAGGAGGCCAAGAAGGCCGAGGCCGCCGCCAAGGCGCTCTTTGCCGGCGGAGAAGGCGCTGACGTCCCCACCACCGAGTTGGGCGAAGCGGATCTTGTGGACGGTAAGCTGGACCTGCTCTCCGCGCTGGTCAAGGCCGGTCTCTGTGCCTCCAAGTCTGACGCACGCCGCAACGTCCAGCAGGGCGGTGTGACGGTGGACGATGAGAAGGTCACCGACATTGCCGCAAGCTTTGACGCTGACGCCCTCCGCAAGGGCGTGATGCTCCGCCGCGGCAAGAAGAATTACAGCAAGCTGCTTCTGAAGTAAAGCGCAATTAGAAATGAGACTGCCTCGACAGTCTCATTTCTTCTCGATATATAAGATGTTGCTGATAAAGCCGGCGCTGTGGCGCTTGACATACTGCTCAAACTCCAGGCGGTTCAGGTAATAAAGCCTGCCCCAGGAGGAGATGCGCAGCCAACTCTCGTCCATGCCGGTCACCGTGATGTAATGCGCCCGGGCGCCGGTGCTGGGGCGATACCCGGCGGGTGTGCGTACATAGAAGCTGGCGCGCTCCTTTCCCCACAAGACGGGGAAATTGGGGCCGACGGACATGATCACCGGGATATCACGCCGAAGCATCTCTTCCATTCTCTCCCACATGCCGGAGCGCGTAAAGCACCATTTGGCCGTAAAGGGCATGTGGTACTTGCGGAAGAAGCGGTCCATCCCGCGCATCAGCATCAGTCCGTTGATTCCCGCGTAAGGGATCAGCGGAAAGTAGCCCCGCCGCATCTCCAGGATACAGTCGTCGTAGAGCGGAGAGGGGAGGGGAGAAGCTGTACCCAGCGCCCGGAAGGGGGGCGGCATAAGCCCTGTATGATAGCGGCAGAGGTACAGCAGGGTATCTGTCGCCGCGATGATGCCGCAGCCGCAGCGCTGCATCATGGCGTTTCGGGAGTGCTGCTGTCCGCCGCCGTAGGTATCGTGATTGTCCAGATGGATGGAAACATAGGGGTGGCGCAAAGAGAGCATATCGATCACCTTTTTCCATTATACCGCATACGAAAGCTTCATTCAATGACATTTTCGCAAACAAAAAAGCTGCGCTGAAAGCGCAGCTTTTTTGGAATGCCGGTTTACTTGGCGAGAACCTTCTTGAGGCGCGCGTACCGGGGCAGGGAATCCACCAGCGGCAGCACCGGCTCGCCCTGGATCAGGGGCAGGACGTAGTCGATAAACTCCTGTTTGAGGCCGTTGCCCTCCTCGTTGATCCACTCCAGCGGGACCTTCTTCTCGTAGTTTGCAACGGAAGAGAGGGGGAGCAGAACCATCTTGCAGTGGTACTTGCCGTCGATGTACTCTCTCTCAAAGGCGACCATCTGGCCGGAAACGCCCTTGACCGCCTGGCGGACGGCTTCCTGTCCGGCTTCGAAAGCCTCGTTGACGTCGGTGGCGGAGGCCAGGTGCGCGCCGCAGCGCTGCAGCAGGCTCAGCTCGATGCCGCGGACCTTGGCGCCGGTGTGCTGCTTGACGATGTCGGCCAGCATGGCGGCCAGACCGCCCAGCTGCGCATGGCCAAAGCCATCGGTAGCAGAGGTCTTGGCCTCGGAGACGAAGCTGCCGTCGGCATAGTGGATGCCCTCGGAGACGGCAACCAGAACCTTGCCGTTGGCCTTGTAAATGCGGTCCACGTCGGCCAGGAACTTGTCCATGTCAAAGTTCAGCTCGGGCAGGTAGATCAGATCGGGGCCGGAGCCGTAAGCGGTGGCCAGCGCGGCGCTGGCGGCGAGCCAGCCGGCGTGGCGGCCCATGATCTCCACGATGGTGATCATGCCGTTGTCATAGACTCTTGCGTCCTTGTTGATCTCCATGCAGGAGGTGGCGATATACTTGGCGGCGCTGGCAAAGCCGGGGCAGTGGTCAGTGCCGAAAAGGTCGTTGTCGATGGTCTTGGGGACGCCCATCACGTGGCAGGCATAGCCTACGGATTCCATGTAGCGGCTGATCTTGTTGCAGGTGTCCATGGAGTCGTTGCCGCCGTTGTAGAAGAAGTAGCGCACGTTGTACTTTTTGAAGATCTCAAGGATCCGCTTGTAATCGGTGTCGTCCGCCTCGGGGTCGGCGATCTTATAGCGGCAGGAGCCCAGCTCGGAAGAGGGGGTGTGGAGCAGGAGCTTGAGTTCTTCGGGGTCTTCCTCGTCCATGACGAACAGCTTGTCGTCCAGAACGCCCTTGATGCCGTGGTACGCGCCGTAAACCTTGGTGATCTCCTCGGCGTCCAGCGCAGCGCGGATCACGCCGTAGGCGCTGGCATTGATGACCGCGGTGGGACCGCCGGACTGACCGAAGATGCAGGAGCCAATCAACTTTTCTGACATATTTTTTCCTCCAACTGTATTAAAAAATATTTCGTTTTGTAAAAAGTACTTATTGATTATACTTTGGGAAGAGGATATAATAAGAACGAAAATTTGTAAATGTGCTATTTGTACAAATTTTTAGAAAATGGATAGGAGAGTTCGTATTATGCCACTTGTTACCACAAAAGAAATGTTTGAAAAGGCGTACAATGGCGGCTATGCCGTCGGCGCTTTCAATGTCAATAACATGGAGATCGTCCAGGGTATCACCGAAGCTGCCGGTGAGCTGAAGAGCCCTGTCATTCTGCAGGTGTCCAAGGGCGCCCGCGCTTATGCCAACCACACCTACCTTGTCAAGCTGGTGGAGGCTGCCATCATCGAAAATCCCGAGATCCCCATCGCCCTGCACCTGGACCACGGCGACACCTTTGAGCTCTGCAAATCCTGCATTGACGGCGGCTTTACCTCCGTTATGATCGACGCCTCCTCCAAGCCCTTTGAGGAGAACATCGCCCTGACGAAGCAGGTTGTGGAATATGCGCATGACCACGGTGTCGTGGTCGAGGCCGAGCTGGGCACCCTGGCCGGTGTAGAGGACGAGGTCTCCGTGGAGCACGGCCACGAGAGCTACACCCGCCCCGAAGAAGTGGAGGAGTTTGTCAGCCGCACCGGCTGCGACTCTCTGGCCATCGCCATCGGCACCTCTCACGGCGCCTACAAGTTCAAGGCCTCTCAGTGCACCCGCAACGCGGACGGCGTCCTGGTTCCGCCTCCGCTGCGCTTTGACGTGCTGAAGGAGTGCATCAAGCGCCTGCCCGGTTTCCCCATCGTGCTGCACGGTTCCTCCTCCGTTCCTCAGGAGTTTGTGAAGATGGTCAACCAGTACGGCGGCAATATGCCGGACGCCATCGGCATTCCGGAGGATCAGCTCCGCGAGGCTGCCAAGCTTGCCGTCTGCAAGATCAATATCGACTCCGATATCCGTCTGGCCATGACCGGCAATATCCGCAAGTACTTTGCCGAGCATCCCGATCACTTTGACCCGCGCCAGTATCTGAAGCCCGCCCGCCAGGCCGTAAAGGATATGGTTGCCCATAAGATCGTCTACGTTCTCGGTTCCGACGGGAAAGCCTGATCGAACGCCCCCGCCAAGATTATCAGGGAGGTGGCAGAATGAGCCAAAAACATATAAAAAAAAGCCCCGCTGCGCTCGATTCGGCAAAGGTTTCCGCCACACTTAATAATTCTTTGGTTATCAGACTCGTCGTTGCCTGCGTGATCTTTGCTGTTTCTCTGATCCTCAGCATGCCGAAGTTTCTCACCATCCTGCTTCTGGTACTGACGGCCGCACTGGCTGGTTACGATATCATTCTTCAGGCGGTTGACGCTGTGGAAAACGGCAATTTTGTCGCAACGCCCGTTCTGGTTGTACTGATTACCGTTCTTTCATTCTGCATCGGCTTTGGGATCGAAGGCGCTGCGCTGGTCCTGCTGTATCAGATCGGCATGCTCCTGCTGAATTTTGCCAAGGAGCATACCAAAAAGGCCGCGCTGGATCTTCTCCAGGGGCAGGATGAGGATATCGTCAAGCACATGGGCGAGCTCGTCGAAAACGAGGACAACACGGCCATGGCGATCGAAAACGTCATGCGCACCAGCGCCGGTTCCATTCTGCATCTTGCCATGGTTCTGGCTGTGATCTACGCGATCGCGCTGCCTCTGATAACAAATCTTGGTTTCAACATCTCCATTCACCGCGCCATGGTGATGCTGATCATCGCCACGCCGCTGTCCGTGGTGGTCTCCATTCCCATTGCCGGAATTGTCGGACTGTGCCACAGCGCCCAGAACGGCATCGTGTTCGGCAGCGCGTACAGCATGGAGGCCATGGCAGACGCCGGCACCGCGGTGATCGACAAGAGCGGCATCTTTGCGGATGAATGCCCGCGAATTATCGCCATGCATTCCGACGTGCTGGATCAGGATACATTCCTGAACTTTGTGGCGCACGCGGTCTATTATTCCGAGCAGCCCATCGCCAACGCGGTTTCCACTGTGTATGACCAGGATTACAAGCTGGACGTCATCAAGGATTTCCGTGAGATTCCCGGTTATGGCGTGGAGCTTTCCATTGACGGCATTCAGATCGTCTTTGCCACGGCAGAGCTGATCCGGAGCAGGGGAGTAGAGCTTCCCGAAGAACCCAGAGACGTGGGCCAGACCTATTACATGGTCGTTGCCGGACGCGTCATGGGCAAGGTTGTGATTTCCTCTGACGTGAATCAGGATCTGGAAAGCCTGGTGCCCGAACTCAAATCCGTCGGCATTTCCCGCTGCATCCTCCTGACGGAGGATAGCAAGGAAGCCGGGCAGGAATTTGCCGAAATGCTCAATTTCTCCGAGATGTATGCCCAGTGCGATACGGAAAAAAAGCTGCGTATCATCAGCGAGATTACCAAGAAGAGCAAGGACGCGGTCCTGTTTGTATACGCCAACGGGATTGAAGCGCACAGCGATGCCGCCATTGATCTGCGCGTGAGCAAGCGTGCCCGCTATGCAGACGCCATCATCGTGCCCGAAGAGATCGGCAATCTTCCCAAGGCCAAGCAGATCGCCAAGCGCGTGCGGGAGATCTGCATCGAGAACGCGCTTTTTGCCTTTGCTGTCAAAGCGCTGCTGGTTTTCCTGAGCATGATCGGCTATTGCAATCTCTGGCTGGCGGTGATTCTGGACTTCGCCACCGCAGTCGCAACGGTTCTCAATACGATCCGCATTCCCAGCGAATCCATCCGTTCCAATCTGAAATACAGATTCGGAAGATAAAGAAAAGGCAGCCGACCGGA
>JBGUNL010000084.1:0-16730 GCA_045117295.1 Candidatus Limivicinus sp. | reverse complement strand
TAGAGAATCATGCTGCCGTCGGCATACAGATCCAGGGCGAGAATGCCGTTTTCCACGGATGCCGGCGCAGATCCCCCGTCGGCCATGACGATCATGAGCGCGGTTCCCTCCCGGGTCCAGGAGGAGATCTCCTCTTCCTCCGCATCCAGCGTCATGCGGCCGGTTCCGCCCGCATCCAGCCGCACAGTTGAGACCATGCTCATTTCCGCCGCGTC
The DNA here is from genome assembly GCA_045117295.1 of Candidatus Limivicinus sp. Taxonomy (GTDB): domain Bacteria; phylum Bacillota; class Clostridia; order Oscillospirales; family Oscillospiraceae; genus Limivicinus. The sequence goes on along the minus strand of JBGUNL010000084.1, from coordinate 16,515 downwards.
CACTGTGTACCCCTGATATTTGACGGCAAACAGCGTGTACGCCCCCTCTGTCGGGAAAACCGCAGCGGCTTGGGCCTCCGGCGCGTCCTCAGGCGTCTCATCCTCCGTCTGATTCCGGTATTCTTCCAGCGTGACACGCGGCATGGAGGATGTGTCCGCGCCGGGCGTTACAAAGCAGATGCCGAAACCGTCGCCCAGGTCGAGCTGCATCACGCCGTCCTTCAGGCTCCCGGTCATCTCCGAGACACCGGCCTTGACACTCAGCTTTTCCCCTTCTATGCTCCAGGCGCTGATCGGTCCCTGGTTGTCCGCGCCCCAGTTCAGATAGCCTGTGCCGTCCTCGCTGAGCGTGACGGTATAATCCTCATATTCGTCCATGACAATGTGGGTTCCGTCCAGCATGACGCTGTACTGCCGGTACTCTCCCGCGTATCGGGCAAGCGGGTTTTCCGGGGCCGGCGTCGCCGTCGGCGCTGGCGTCGGCGCAGATCCGCCGCAGGCGCACAACAGAAACAGCATGCCCAGTGCCAGGGAAACTGCTAGAATGCGTTTTCGTGTTTTCACTCTGTGTTCTCCTTTCCTGACGACTGTTTCTTTCTCTCTTTGTCTGCGTGTCTTTTGTTTTTACAAGTTCTGGAATTTTTAAAGTATGCGCTGTTTTTCTAACTTTTCCCGGTTTTCATTGTAGCAAACAACTTGTCCCGCTGCAATCCTTTTTTCTGAAAAGAAGGGAAAAACCGGGGCTTCACAAGCCGCCGCTTTTTTTGTATACTGTGGTCAGATCCCATCTGAAAGGAGAAGATGCCTGTGAACTTCCATCCGGACGGCAGCTACGCAAGCGGGCCGAAGGAGAAGCCGAAGCGTTCCTTCAAGGGCGCCGGCAGATCCGCGCTGATGATCCTGCTGGCGGTGCTGCTTGCCATTCTGGTGCTGGACTCCTTCTACACCCTCAAGGAGGACCAGTACGCCGTCATCACCACCTTCGGCAAACCCACCACCGTCTCCACCTCGGGTCTCAAATTCAAGCTCCCCTTTGTCCAGCATGTCACCAAGGTCTCGAAGACCATCCAGGGCTTCCCCCTCGGCTACCGCATAAACAGCAACCAGAGCGTGGATGACGAATCCCTGATGATCACCTACGACTACAACTTTGTCAACGTGGACTTCTATGTGGAGTACCGGGTCACGGACCCCATCAAGTTCCTCTACAATTCCCAGGAGCCGGTGGGCATCCTCAAGATGCTCTGCCAGAGCTATATCCGCGACACCATCGGCCTGTACAACGTGGACTCGGTCATCACCACCGGCAAGAGCGAGATCCAGGCCGCCATCAAGGAGAAGGTCATCCGGCGGCTGGATCAGGAGGATATCGGCCTGCAGCTGGCCAACATCACCATCCAGGACGCAGAGCCCCCCACGGCCGAGGTGCAGCGGGCCTTCACCGCGGTGGAGACCGCCAAGCAGTCCGCGGACACCACGGTCAACAACGCCAAGAAGTATGCCAACGAGGTCATCCCCGCCGCGGCCGCCGACGCCGACCAGATCATCAAGAGCGCCGAGGCCTATCGGGAGAGCCGCATCAACGAGGCCACCGGCCAGGCCGCCCGCTTTTCCGCACTCTTTGAGGAGTATCAGAAGTATCCGCTGATCACCAAGCAGCGGCTGTTCTACGAGGCGATGGAGTCCATTCTCCCCGAGATGAAGCTCTTCATCGTGGACAGCTCCACCGGCGTGCAGACCGCGCTGCCCCTGGATCAGTTTGCCAGCTTTCCGGCAGGAGGTATCGGATGATGAAAAAAGGAATCAAACTCTCCGTCCCCGTTCTGATCGTGATTCTGGTTCTGCTTCTCTCCTCCGGTCTCTTCGTCACCACGCACCAGAACGAGTACACCATCGTGCGCCAGTTCGGCGCGGTGGTCAAAATCATTGACGAGCCCGGCCTGAGCATAAAGCTGCCCTTTGTCCAGACGGCCAGCACTTTGCCCAAGACCGAGATGCTTTACGACCTTGCCGTCAGCGACGTCATCACCAGCGACAAGAAGTCCATGGTGGCCGACTCCTTCGTCCTCTGGCGCATCGACGATCCCCTCAAGTTCATCCAGACGCTGTCCGGCAACATCGGCAATGCCGAGTACCGCATCGACACTGTGGTCTACAACAGTCTCAAGACCGTCATCTCCTCCATGCGGCAGGAGGAGGTCATCTCCGGCCGGGATGGGCTGCTGGCCCAGCGCATCATGGACAACGTGGGCAACACCTTTGACAACTACGGCATTGCCCTGCTGGCCATTGAGACCAAGCGCATCGACCTGCCGGATGAGAACAAGTCCGCAGTCTACGAGCGCATGATCTCCGAGCGTGCCAACATCGCCGCCTCCTACGCCGCCGAGGGCGAGGCCGAGGCCAAGCAGATCCGCAACGAGGCAGACAAGTCCGTCTCCATCACCCTCTCCGAGGCCAACGCCCAGGCCGAGAAGCTCAAGGCCGAGGGTGAGGCCGAGTATATGCGCATCCTCTCCGAGGTCTACGACACCAAGGATGAGGCGGATTTCTACGAATTCATGCGCGCGCTGGACATGGCCGAGAAGGCGCTCAAGGGCGGGAACAAGACCCTGGTGGTCTCCTCCGACTCCCCCATCGCCCAGATCTTTCTGGGCAGCGGAAGCTGACCAGATCAAAAAGGAGAGCAGATTGAAAAACAATCTGCTCTCCTTTTTTTGATTCTCTTGTTTACGCCTCGCCCAGCTTGCGCATGATCATGGGCAGGACCTCGGTGCTGCCGAAGGCGCCGGCCTTGGTGATGACCTTCAGTCCGTCGAATCGGCCGCCCGCCAGGCGCATCAGCGGGATGCCCACGGTGAGTTCAAAGGTGATCTCCGCCCCCGTAGCCCCCACCTGATCGATGAAGTGGATGGCGGTATCCCCACCGGAGAGGAACAGGCCGGAGACCTTCACCGTGTCCAGGATCCGCGCCGCAAGCGTCGAGATCGCGCGGCCGGTGAACTCCGCCACCTCATCCCGGCTCAGCCCCTGCTCCCCACCCGCGGCCACCGAGGCGTCCAGCTCCGCCCGGTCATAGGAGGCAGAGGAGACGAAAGCCAGGTCCTCCCCTGCGCGCAGGGTCTCCACCGCCTGCTGCACGATGGGGTCGGCGGGGGCGCCCCGCAGCAGGGCGGCGATGTCCACCGTCTGTATCTTCAGCCCCTTTTTCTCGGCAAAGCGGATCTGTTCCCGCGCCACCTCGCTGACGCTGGCGATCACCGCCAAAGACGGCAGCGGCGGCTGCTCGGCATTGATGAGATTATCGGCCATGGCGGCGGTGCCCACCCAGAGGGTGCGGCGATTCAGCTTCCGCGCCGCCGCGATGACCGTGAGCATATCCTCGTTGCTCTCCGCGTCGCAGGCCCAGAGGCGGGCGCCGGTAAAGTCCGTCTCCCCCGCCCGGATCTGCTGGAGGGTCAGCGCCCCCACCGGCTCGTCATAGACGCCGCGCAGGAGCTCGGCGATGTTGTCCTGTGTTACCGGCTTCCGGGGATCCCGGGCCAGCTCCGTCATCCCGATGCGCACCCCGTTCAGGCGGTGAACACTGCCCTTGGTGGTTCGTCCCAGACTCGGCAGGGCAGGCATAAAGATCACCAGCTCACTGCCGCAGGCCCGGTCGGTCTCCTGGATCTCCTCGGCGATGTTGCCGCGCAGGGTGGAGTCCACCTTCTTGACCACGCAGTCAAAGGCCGTCAGGTCCAGGCCCTTCAAAAGCCCTTTCACCTTATCGCGGGCGGTCTGGCCGGGGATGTTGCGGCTCTCGGTATCCAGCACGTAGGAAAGCCCGTCGTCCAGGACGCCTGCCGGATCCAGGACCACCTTGGTGCGGAAGCCCCTGCGGGTCAGCTGCACGCCGGTGTCGTTGGAGCCGGTGAAATCATCGGCCACAATAAAGCATCTGTTCATCGGTTTCCTCCCTCAGCGGTGCATGGCAAACTTTGCCGCGTAGTCGATGGCGTTTTTCAGACTGACGGGATTTGCCAGCCCCTGGTGGGCGTGGCCGAAGGCGGTGCCGTGGTCCACGGAGGCGCGGATGATGGGCAGGCCCAGCGTGATGTTCACGCCCGCCACGTTGTCCCAGCGTCCTTTTTCCTGGTTGTAGACAAAGCCCGTCACCTTCAGGGGGATGTGGCCCTGGTCGTGGTACATGGCCACCACGATGTCGTACCAGCCGCCGCGGGCCTTGGAAAAGACCGTATCCGGCGGCACGGGGCCGTCCACACGGATTCCCAGGGCGCGGGCCTCCTCAATGGCGGGGGTGATCTCCTCGATCTCCTCCCGGCCGAAGAGCCCGCCCTCGCCGGAGTGGGGGTTGAGTCCCGCCACGGCCACCCGGGGATGCTCCATCCCCAGCCGGCGGCAGGCGTCGTCCGCGATCTGGATGACCTTGAGCACCCGGTCCTTCTTCACCCGGTCGCAGGCCTCCCGCAGGGAGACGTGGGTGGAGATATGCACCACCCGCAGATTCTCATGGGCCAGCATCATGGTGTAGTTCTTGGTGTTGGTGTAGTGGGCATAGATCTCCGTGTGCCCGGCGAAATGGTGTCCCGCCAGGTTGATGGCCGCCTTGTTCAGGGCGTTGGTGACGGTGGCGTCGATCTCGCCGTCCATAGCCAGCTGGATGACCTTTTCCACATAGCGGAAGGCCGCCTCGCCGCACATGGCGGAGACCTGGCCGTAGACCAGCTTTTCCATGTCCACCAGCCCCAGATCCAGCACATTGATGACGCCCGGCTCAAAGACTGCCTCGCTCACCTGGTGCACGGCGCGGATCTGCACCTTTCCGGGGCAGACCACCTTGACCGCGTCCTCCATCACCGCCGCGTCGCCCACGATCAGGGGATCGCAGAGCTCCAGCACCTTTGGATCCGTCAGGGCCATGACAGAGATTTCCGGCCCAATACTGGCGGGATCCCCCATGGTGATGCCGATGATCGGTTTTTTCATACAGTGCCTCCTTTATCGCGTTATTTCGTTTTCAACTTTTCCAGTGTTCAAATTATATACAATGATTTACATTTTTTCAATTGTGTTCTTTCGTCGATCTGTTAATATTTGAAATGATAGAACTCTCTGTTTTTTGGCACTTTTGTGATTACCCGCCGTATCCGCAAGGATTTGTGCGTTTCATTTTTAATCATTCTGGTGGGATGTTGTTTTGAGCAAGGTAAAAATACTCGCTGTCGCCCCCTATGAGGGGATGAAGGATGTCATCGAATCCATCGCCGCCGCCCGGGACGATATTGAAGTGACCACCGTGGTGGGCAACATGGAGCGGGGCGCCGCCCTGGTGCAGCACTGTGATCAAAGCCGCTACGATGTAATCATCTCCCGCGGCGGCACCGCAAAGCTCATCCAGGAGATCTCCAGTCTCCCTTTGATCGAAATCGAGCTGACGCCCTACGATATCCGCAACGCCCTTTCCCTGGTCTCCGGCACAAACCGGCGCTTTGCCGTGGCGGGCTTTCCCAGCATCGTGGAAGCCACCGCCACCCTCTGTGATATTCTCAATCTTGACATTCCGTCCGTGATCATTCACGACGGAGCCGAGGCGAGGCGGGTCCTTCCCCAGCTGAAGGCGCAGGGCGTGGAGCTGCTGCTGTGCGACATGGTGGGCGTGGAAGCAGCCCCCGCGGCGGAGCTGGACGCGGTGCTCATCACCTCCGGCGTCAAAGGTCTGGAGGACGCGCTGAACAAAGCCGCCAGCTATTTTTCCAGCTTCAACCGGGCCAAGCTCGCCTCCGCAGTCTATGAGGCGGAGCTGCAGGCTCAGGGGGAGAGTCTCGTGGTGCTCAACGCCGCGGGGCAGATCCTCTTCTCCGCGCCGGAGCCAAGCGTTCCGCCTCCGCTGCGCAAGCTGCTCTGCCGGATGCTCCCCGCGGTGCTGGCCGACGGACGCGTCACCGTCTCCCGCCCCGCCGGCAGCAAGGAGTACGCCATCTCCGCCAACGCCATTCTCTGCAACGGCGACCCCTGCGTGTCCTTCCGTTTTCGCAGCAAGGGCTACCGTCTGCCGGTGAGCACCCCCGGCGTACGCTTCTACGACAGCTCCGAGGAGGATATCCGCCGCGTCTCCCGACACTACGGCGGCCCCGACACCGTCGAGGTTTCACGGGCCGACAAAATCGCCCAGTCCGGTCTGCCGGTGGTGGTCTGCGGGGAAAAGGGCACGCTCCCCCGCGCCGTGGCGGGCTATATCAGTCTCAACGGTCTGCTCTCCGAGCGGGACTGCTGCGTCATTGACTGCGCCGCCGTGGGCGCCAAGGGCTGGGCCAAGCTCATGGGTCAGTCCGGTCTGCTGGCCTTCCGGGCCGGAAGCACCCTGCTCTTTGACCGGCTGCTGGACATGCCGGACCGGGATCTGGAAAGTCTGGTGGACTTTCTGCGCTCCGCGGATCTCGCCCGCCAGCTGCGTCTTGTGTTTGTCATCACCACCGGCATTTATCCCCGGCGGGAAGAGACCGTCATCCACCTGCTCTCCGAGCAGCTCTACTGTGTCTGCATGCGTCTGCCGCCTCTGCGCGAGCGGGCCGACAGCATGGCCGCGGTGCTGGACAACTGTCTGACCTCCGTCTGCGCGGACATGGGCATCAAGCCCCCCGCCCTGGATGAGGCTGGGCGGGCGCAGCTGCTCCGCTACGACTGGCCCCGCAACTATCCGCAGCTCTATCGGGTGCTGACCCAGCTGGCGGCGGACAGCCGGGACGGCGTCATCAGCGCCGAACAGACGGCCGCCGTTTTGCGGGAAGAAAAGGAAAAAATCGTCCTGCGGCCCCGCAACCGGGGCGACATTGATCTCAGCGGGACGCTGGAGGATATCGACTACCGCGTGGTCATGCAGATCCTCGCCGAGGAGGGCATGAACCGCAGCCGCACCGCCAAGCGCCTCGGCATCAGCCGGGCCACCCTCTGGCGTATTCTCGGCCGCGAGACGGAATAAGTTTTCGTACTCTCCCATGCGCTGCATGGATTCGTTACTTTCAATCCGAAAGGGGGGCCGTTTTTCCGCATCTGCTGTCCGATGATAGGCAAAACAGAAAACGAGAAAGGAAAGGATCGATCGTATGAAAATTATGCAAACCGTAAAAAAGGTTCCCGGCGGCATGATGGTCATTCCCCTGCTGCTGGGCGCCTGCGTCAACACTTTCTTCCCCTGGTTCTTCAAAGCCTTTGACGGCACCTTTACCACGCATCTCTGGAAATCCGGCGCCATGCCCATCCTCGCCGTGTTCCTCTTCTGCAACGGCGCCACCATCGACTTCAAGAAAGCCGGTATTCCTCTGGCCAAGGGCGTCATCCTGACTGTCATCAAGGTCGGCGTCGGCATCATCCTCGGTCTGCTGGTCAACGGACTGTTCGGCCCGGCCGGCATTCTCGGCCTGACCCCGCTGGCCATAGTCGCCGCCGTCGCCAACTCCAACGGCGGTCTGTACGCCTCCCTGGCCGGCGAGTACGGCGACAACACCGACGTGGGCGCCGTCTCCATCCTCTCCATCAACGATGGTCCCTTCTTCACCATGGTTGCCCTGGGTGCCTCCGGCATCGCGAAGATCCCCATCAACACCCTGATCGGCTGCGTCATCCCCATCGTGGTCGGCTGCGTTCTGGGCAACCTGGATGAGGATATCCGCAAGTTCTGCACGCCCGGCGCTTCCATGATGATTCCCTTCTTCTCCTTCCCCCTCGGCGCCGGTCTGAACCTGAAGAACCTCATCATCGGCGGTGCCCCCGGCATCCTGCTCGGCATCGTCTGCTGCCTGGTCACCGGCTTTGCCGGCTACGGCGTGTACAAAGTTCTGCGCAAGGTAAAAGGTCTCGGCATCGAATACCCGGAGGTGGGCGCCGCCATCGGCACCTCGGCCGGCAACTCGGCGGCTACACCGCAGGCGGTTGCCGACGCTGACGCTTCCCTGGCAGTCATTGCCGGCGCCGCAACCGCTCAGGTCACCTGCGCCGTCATTGTGACCGCCATCCTCTGCCCGCTGCTGGTCACATGGCTTGCCAAGCGGGAGCAGGCAAAGCGCGCCCCCAAGGCCTGATCGCATCCCGCCGACTTGATTGAAGAAAGGATAAGTACAATGCCTGAAGTAAAATTTCCCTACGGCAAGGAGTTTCTGTCCCTGAACATTCCCGAGGACCGCTACGCCGGGTCCCTGGTCTCCCAGATGCACCACTATGTGGCCCCCAAGAGCCCCGTGGAGCTGGTCAACGACGCCATGGCCAATCCCATCGGCACGCCGAAGCTCTCCGTCATGGCCGAGGGCAAGAAGAAGGTCGTGCTGATCGCCAGCGACCACACCCGCCCCGTGCCCAGCAAATGCATCGTCCCCCAGATGCTGGCGGAAATCCGCGAGGGCAGCCCCGACGCCGACATCACCATCCTCATCTCCACCGGCTGCCACCGCGGCACCACCAAAGAGGAGCTGGTCAGCAAGTTCGGCCCCGAGATCGTGGAGAAGGAAAAGATCGTGGTGCACGACTGCGACGATACCGCGAATCTGGTCTACCTGGGCAAGCTCCCCTCCGGCGGCGATCTGATCATCAACCGCCTGGCGGCGGAGGCCGACCTGTTGGTGGCCGAGGGCTTCATTGAGCCCCACTTCTTCGCCGGCTTCTCCGGCGGCCGCAAGAGCATCCTGCCCGGCATCGCTTCCCGCAAGACCGTCATCTACAATCACAACGGCCAGTTTATCGACAGCCCCCGCGCCCGCACTGGCATCGTGGACGGCAACCCCATCCACAACGACATGCTCTATGCCGCCCGCGCCGCGCGTCTGGCCTATGTGGTCAACGTGGTCATCAACTCCGAGAAGGAGGCCATCTTTGCCGTGGCCGGCGACGTGGATCTGGCCCACCGCGTGGGCCGGGAATTCCTGGCCTCTCAGTGCCAGGTGCCCGCCAAAATGAGCGACATCGTCATCTCCACCAACGGTGGCTATCCCCTGGATCAGAACATCTACCAGTCCGTCAAGGGCATGACCGCGGCCGAGGCCACCGTCAAGGAGGGCGGCGTGATCATCATGCTCTCCAAGTGCAACGACGGCCACGGAGGCAAGGTCTTCTACGAGACCTTCCGGGATGAGAAGAACCTGCCGCGCATGATGAAGAAATTCGTGGAGACCCCGCCCGACGAGACCATCATCGACCAGTGGCAGTCCCAGATCTTCGCGCGCCTGCTGATGCGGGCCACCGTGGTCTTCCTTTCCGACGCGCCCGACGACATGGTCGCCGACCTGCACATGGTGCCCGCCCACTCCCTGGAGGAGGCGCTGCAGAAGGCAGACGAAATCCTCGCCGCCAAAGGCGTCAGGGACGGCTCCATCCTCGCCATTCCCGACGGCGTGTCCGTCATGGTGGTGTAAGCCATGAAGAAAGCCGTACTGATCCCGGACTCCTTCAAGGGGACGCTCTCCTCCGCCGACATCTGCGGTATTATGAAGTCACGCATCAACGCCCGCTTCCCGGACTGCGAGGTGGTCTCCATCCCCGTGGCCGACGGCGGCGAGGGCAGCGTGGACGCCTTCCTCACCGCCCTGGGCGGAGAGAAGGTCTGGCTTGAGGTTAAGAACCCTTACTTTGAGCCCATGGAGTCCTTCTACGGTCTCATCGACGGCGGCAGGACCGCCGTGGTGGAGATGGCGGCCTGCGCGGGTCTGCCCCTGGTGGAGGGGCGGCGAGACCCCAGCAAGACCACCACTTACGGCGTGGGCCAACTGATTCTGGACGCGGCCAAGCGGGGCGTGAGCAAAATCGTGGTGGGTCTGGGCGGCAGCTCCACCACCGACGGCGGCTGCGGCGCGGCCGCGGCGGTGGGCGTAAAGTTCCTGGCCAAAAACGGGGAGGAGTTTGTCCCCGTGGGCGGGAACCTCCAGGAGATCGAGCGCATCGACCTCTCCGGCCGGAGCGAGCTTCTCAAGGGCATCGAGATCGTCACCATGTGCGACATCGACAATCCCATGTACGGCCCCAACGGCGCGGCCTATATCTTCGGCCCCCAGAAGGGCGCGGATCCGGAGATGGTCAAATTCCTGGACGAGGGCCTGATCCACCTGGGCGAGGTCATCAAGCGTGACCTTGGCCGCAACCTGACCCAGATCCCCGGCGGCGGCGCCGCGGGCGCCATGGGCGTGGGCATGATGGCCTTTTTCGATTCCACCCTGCAGATGGGCATTGAGACCGTGCTGGACACCGTGGGCTTTGACAGCATCATCGCCGACGCCGACGCGATCTTCACCGGCGAGGGCAAAATCGACAGCCAGAGTCTGCGCGGCAAGGTGGTCATCGGCGTGGCCCGCCGGGCCAAGAAGCAGGGCAAGGACGTCATCGCCGTGGTGGGCGGCTCGGATCTGGGCATGGAGCCCGCCTATGAGGAGGGCGTCCGGGCCATCTTCACCATCAACCGTCTGCCCCAGGATCTGTCCGTCAGCCGAAATTTTTCCCACGAGAACCTGGCCTTTGTCATGGACAACATCCTCCGGATGATGTAATACTATTTTTCAATAAAAAGTCCAGACTTTTTATTGAAAAGATGCCGCCGTCGGCGGCATACAGCTGCTGACGCAGCTGACGTCTCATACGATTTTCAACGCGCCATGCGGCGCTATAAAAAGAAGACAAAGTCTTCTTTTTATGAAAATCAGTATAATCCCCAAAGCAGAGAGCCGGTGTCTGTTGACACCGGCTCTTTTCTTTTGCCCGCCGCTGTGGTATGATACAGCCATCAAAAACGTTAAAGGAGGTCTCTCATGGATATCAAAAAACGCGCGCTGGAGATTCAGGACGAGGTCGTCGCCAACCGCCGCTGGCTGCACCAGCACCCGGAGCTGGGCTTTGCCCTGGACCAGACCGTCGCCTTCGTCAAGGAAAAGCTGACCAAATACGGCTATACCCCCGCCGACTGCGGGGACCATGGCGTCACCGCCACGGTGGGTGGAAAGCACGGCGGCAAGTGCATTCTGATCCGGGCGGACATGGACGCGCTGCCCATGAAGGAGGAGAGCGGGCTTCCCTTTGCGGCCGCCTGTGACAACGCGGCCCACACCTGCGGCCACGATACCCATACCGCCATGCTGCTGGGGGCGGCGAAGCTCCTCAAAGAGATGGAGGACGAGCTGCCGGGCACCGTCAAGCTCATGTTCCAGCCGGCGGAGGAGATCATGACCGGCGCCAGAAGCATGGTGGAGGGCGGCATTCTGGAAAAGCCCCATGTGGACGCCGCGCTGGGTACCCACATCATGGCCCTGCTCCCCGCGGGGCAGCTTCACTATGCACGCGGCCCCATGTTCGCCTCCTGCGACATGTTCACCATCACCATCCACGGCCGGGGCGGACATGGCTCCCAGCCCCAGAATACCGTGGATCCCATCGCCGTGGGAGCCCATCTGGTCACCGCGCTGCAAACCATCAACGCCCGGGAGGTGGCCCCCGGCGCCGTGGCGGTGCTGACCATCGGCTGCTTCCAGGCCGGCGCGGCCAGCAACATCATCCCCGCCTCCGCCAGGCTCATGGGCTCCATCCGCGCCTTCGACCCCGAGGTGCGCGAGCTGGTCAAGCAGCGTCTGGCCGATATCACCGAGGGCACGGTGAAGACCTTCCGGGCCGAGGCTGACCTGGTGTTTGACAGTGAGACCGCCGCTCTCTCCACCGATCCCGCCACCGCGGATCTCATGGGCGGCGCCATGAAGCAGATCCTCGGGGCGGACATGGTCTGCGATACGCTGCCCCCCTTCTCCGGCTCGGAGGACTTCGCCTATGTGACCCAGGAAGTCCCCTCCGCCTTCTTTGCCATCGGCGGCGCGCCCGAGGACTGGCCCGCCCTGCCCCAGCACAACCCCAGGATCCGCTTCCACGAGGACGCCTTTGTCAGCGGCGTGGCCGCCTATGTGGGCGGCGCCCTGGCCTGGCTGGAGGCCAATCGATAAGGTTGCATAACGCACAAGAAGCCGTCCGTTTGGGCGGCTTCTTGTGCTGATAAAATGACGCATGTACCCTGGCTGTGCCGACGGGAGTCGACCTGCCCTGCGGGGCAGGCCACCTCGGGTTGCAAGGCGCCCCCGGCGCCTTGCCAAGAGCCCTCGGGTTCGACTCCCGCAGGAAGCTTATTTCAAAAACAAGAGCCACCCATTCGGGTGGCTCTTGTTTTTGGAGCAGGGTACGGGAGTCGACCTCCGCTGCGGCGGAGGCCGGGTCGCGGGGAAAACGTGCCACCGGCACGTTTTCTTACACCGCTCCCGTTCGACTCCCACTCTATGCCAAACAAAAAAGGCTGTCCTGGCGGACAGCCTTTTTTGTTTGGAGCAGGGTACGGGAGTCGAACCCGCCTAGCCAGCTTGGGAAGCTGGAGTAATACCGATATACCAACCCTGCATGCTTGAGTAGTATAACACAGGCTTTGGAAAAAGGCAAGCAAAAAGGAAGCGCATTTTGCGTTTCCTTTCCATGTGCAGACAGAATGTGCCGAACGAACCACCTATGTCATCCTGAGCGTAAGCGAAGGATCTCACATGCTGAAAAAAACGAACATTTGAGATCTTTCGACTCGCCCTTCGCAAGCAAGGATCGCGTCGCACGCTTCCCGCGCGTCGCGTTGGCGAGGTAAGGAGCGCGTCGCACGGGGAGCTTTCCCAAAAGAGGTAATTTTTTACCGCGCGCGTCGCGTTGGCTCGCTCAAGATGACATGTTTTGAGGGGTGTCTACAGTCCGAAAGGAAGCGCATTTTGCGCTTCCTTTCGCTTTGTTTGAAACTTTGCGCTAGACGATCCTTCTGGCCTCGAAGCCGCGGTTGGCATAGCTGCCGGCAAGCTCGGTGATCACAACGCCGGTGGCGGAGTTCTGGGCATGGACAAACATGCCGTTGCCGATGTAGATGCCGGCGTGACCGATGTAGCTGGAGCCGGAGTAGAAGCAGAGGATATCACCGGGCTGCAGCTCGTCCACGCTGACGGCGACGCCGTTGCGGGCCTGATCCTGGGCCACGCGGTTGATGGAGTAGCCGAAGTGCTGGTAGGTGTAGTATACCAGGCCCGAGCAGTCAAAGCCGGTGGAGGGATCCTTGCCGCCCCAGGAGTAGTTGTAGCCCACGTACTGCAGGGCAAACTGGGCGATCTGCTGGCCCTTCTCATAGCTGCTGCCGCTGAGCGTATCGCTGCCGGAGGAGCCGGTGTAGCTGCCGCCCGTGACGGTGCTGCCCGCGAGGGTGAGGCTGCCCTCCTTGACGTACTGGCTGTAGATATAGCCCTCCTGGCCGTCATAGATCACCGCGGTCCAGTCGCCGGAGACGCCGGTGATGGTCAGCTTGTTGCCGTAATAGAGCTCGTCCAGGATCTTGGCGGACATGGAGGCGCCGGCGCGCATCCGCACATTGTTGCCGGAGACGTAGCCCTCCTTCTGCTCCACCTGGGTCACCGGGACCGGGGTGGGCGTGGGCGCGGGCGTCGGGGCGGGGGTGGCCGCCGGAGTCACGCTGCCGGGCTGGGGCGCCGGGGTCACGCTGTTGTAGGAGCTGATCTCCACATAATTGGAATGGACGTAGCCGAACACCCCGTCGATGAGGCAGGCGGTCCAGTCGCCGTATGTACCGGTAAGCGTCAGCGCCTGGCCATAGTCATACGAGTCGATGATCTGGTAGTTGGTGCCGGGGCCGGTGCGGAAACGCACATAGTTGCCGCAGATGAAGCCCTCTCCCAGGGAGCTGGCGGCAGGCGCCGCCGGCTGATTGGAGGCCGCCGGCGCGGCTGTGGCGACGGGCGTCTGGGTGGGCGCCGCCGTCGGCGAGGGCGTGGAGCTGTCGCCGTCGCCTCTCGCCCAGGCGGGCGCGTCTTCATCCCCATCCCAGTCGGTATTCTCGGAATAGGGGTCGTAGCTCGGTTTCTGCGTGGGCGTTGGCGTCTGCGTGGGCTTGGGCGTGGCGGCAGGCGCGGGCGTCTGTTCGCCGGAGGGGGTGCCGAGGGTGATGTATCCCTCGTACATGTATCCCATGACGCCGTCGATCACACAGCATGCCCAGCTGCCGGAACTGCCCACCACCTGCAGGGTCTTGCCCCGGTTGTACTCGCCCAGAATGGAGTAGTCGGAGCCGGGGCCGCTGCGGAAGCGGACGTACATGGCGTTGACATAGGCGTCCTCCCCCGTCGCCGCCGTGACCGGGGCCGGATTCTGCGGCTGGGAGACGGCGGGCGCCTGCTGCTGGGTCGGCGCCTCCGCCTCTTCCTCCTCCTCAAAGCGGAGGTAGGCCGCGGACATGAAGCCGGTCTCCCCATCGTATTCAATGGCGTACCAGGAGCCGTTGGAGCGGTCGGTCACATTGACCGTGGTCCCCCAGTCCAGGCAATCCACGATGCGGTAGTTCGTACCGGGGCCGGCGCGCAGGTTTACCTCGCTGCCGGTGACGACGGCGCTCTCCGCCCAGGCGGGGACGCTCATCATCGAGCCGATCACAAACGCCGCAGCAAGCGTCCTGAAACAATTCTTGCGCATGCGAAATCGATCCTTTTTTCTGGTTTATCTGGAGGCCAGCGCCCTTTCAAGCCACACGGCCGCAACGTCAATGGCGCTGTAAAGGCTGTCTTTTTCCGTCTTCTTGACGATCCTGTCCCGGGACTTGATGCCCGAATCCGTGAGCTGGAGCTGGATGGAAACCTTGGTGGCGACGTCCAGATCGCCCACCTTCTTGGTGTCCAGAATCTGCAGCATGATGATATACTTATCCGCAAAGCTGCCGTAATAGATGATGTTGTCTTTCCTTTGGAGAGGATGTCCCTTATACTCCAATACCTTTGCCAATCAAAACACCTCCAGATTGTGTAAGCAAATTGTAACTCAAAATAACTATTTTGTCAATTCCAAATGATGCCAAGGGAGAAAACCTGCTTTTTTGTGTTTCTGTCAGCCCATGAACGGGTCCCAGCCGCCGGTGTTGCCGTAGTCGTAGCTGCCGCCACCGCCGCCACCGCCGTAGGCGTCGGTGTTGCCGGTGCCGACGCCGGCGTAGTAGTCGTTGCCGGTGTAGGCGGGCGTGTCATAGAGATCGAAGATGCCGGTGTTCCCGCCCAGCTGGGGATAGGGGAAGGACTGGTAGCTCAGCCCGTCGTGGATGGGGGCCATGACCTTGCGCCACAGCTGGGAAGCGGGGTTGCCGCCCAGGTGGATAACCTCGGGGATGTCGTAGCCGGTCCAGACCGCGGCCACATAGTAGGGCGTGCAGCCCACGAACCAGCGGTCCTTGTAATCGCCGGAAGTACCGGTCTTGCCCGCCACGGGCACGGTCCAGAGAGCGGCCTCGGTGCCGGTGCCGTGTTCTACGCCGTTTTGCATCATGTAGGTCATGACGTAAGCGGTGTTGGGCTTGAAGGCCTGGATCGTGCTGGGGGAGTTGTCGATGACCACGTTGCCCTCGCTGTCGGTCATCATGGAGTAGCTGCGGCTGTAGGTGAAGATGCCGTCATTGACGAAGGCGCAGTAGGCCTGGGCCATCTCGCGGACGGTGATGCCGTTGGTCAGCTGGCCCAGGGCCATGGGGGCGTAGTCACAGTCGGCGGGCACCAGACTCGTGACCCCCAGGCGGGTGGTCAGATAGTCGTAGGAGGTCTGCGGGCCCATGGGCAGCTTATCCACGATCTGGGCCGCCACGGTGTTCAGGGAGTACTGCAGGGCGCTGTAGATGGTGACCAGGCCGAAGTTCTGGCCGCCGTCGTTCTGGGGGAACCAGCTGGTGCCCTTGAGGGAGATATCCATGGCGTCCATGACCAGGGTGTCGGGGGTGATGAGGCCCAGGTCCACCGCGGGGCCGTAGGAGGCGATGGGCTTGATGGAGGAGCCGGGAGAGCGGTAGGTGCCGGTAGCCCGGTTGAGACCGAAATTGATGGTCTTCTCCCCCGCGCCGCCGGAGATGCCCAGGATGCGCCCGTCGTAGGGGTTCATCACCACGATGGAGCTCTGCAGCTGCTGCTGACTGTTGGTGTAGGGGATGGCGTTGAGATTGGTGTAGACCGCGTCGATGCTGGCCTGGACGTTGGTGTCGAGGCAGCAGTAGATCTGATAGCCGCCGTTATACAGCAGGGTGCGGGCGGTGTCGCGGCTGATGCCCTTGAGCTTCATCAAATCGTCGGTCACATCGTCGATGACCATCTCCGTGTAGTAGGACATGATCTCCTGGGTATACTCCTCGCCGGGGGTGCGGGTGAAGGCCAGCTCCTCCTCCACCGCCTGCTTGAACTGGGCATAGTTGATATAGCCCTGCTCATACATCTCCCGCAGGATGGTCTCCTGCCGGTCCTTGTTGTTCTTCTCGTTGTAGAAGGGGTCGTAATAGGTAGGCTTGTTGGTAATGCCCACGATGGAGGCGCACTCGGCCAGGGTGAGATCCGCCACGTCCTTGCCGAAATAGGTCTGGGCGGCAGTCTGCACGCCCCAGCAGCCCTCGCCGAAGTAGACCGCGTTGAGATACCACTCCATGATCTCCTGCTTGTCGTACTT
>JBGUNL010000083.1:0-2313 GCA_045117295.1 Candidatus Limivicinus sp. | reverse complement strand
ACCGTCAGATCTTCTACCACAAGGAGAAATGGGTCACCGGGGAGATGGAGGAATTCATCCGCCTGGCAAAGGAGCTGTAGCTTCCCGAACACATTGAAACCTGCGCGGACAAAGACCGCGCAGGTTTCAATGTGCAGACAAAGTACGCCAAACGGACCATCTATGTCATCCTGAGCGGAGCGAAGCGGAGTCGAAGGATCTAAAAATGATCTATGTTCTCCCAATTTACAAGATTCTTCGTCACTTCGTTCCTCAGAATGACAGCGTGGTTTTTACGGAAACGGGGTTTGTCTGCAGTCTGAGGCAGGGCAAATGCCCTGCCTGCTTTTCCTTTATAAAAAGGGAATTTTTGGCAGAATATTTGGTTTCCAATAATTGACTTTTCAACTACCTCTGTAGTATACTATAAAAAAGATATCAATACATCCAAATCGTTGAAAGTGAGGCTGCACGCAATGATGGTTTCCACCCGCGGGCGCTACGCCCTTCGCGTTATGATCGACCTTGCTGAAAACTCGGACGGAACTTATCTGGCCATGAAAGAGGTGGCCCAGCGCCAGGGGATCTCCCTGAAGTATCTGGAGCGGATCCTCCCCCTGCTGGTGGACGGCGGGCTGGTGGAGGGCCTGCGCGGAAAGGGCGGCGGCTACCGCCTGACCCGCGAGCCCGAAGAATACCCTATCGGGGAGATTCTCCGGCTGACGGAGGGTGATCTGGCCCCGGTCGCATGTCTGGAAAAGGGCGCCCGCCCCTGTGAGCGCGCCGGCAGCTGCCGCACGCTGCCCCTGTGGCGGGAACTGAACGAGCTGGTCAACGGTTTTCTCGACGGAAAGACCCTGGCGGATCTGATCCGGAAATAGCAGCCAGCCCGCAAAGAAGGCAGAGCCTGTGCTCTGCCTTCTTTTTTTGGATTTACTGCTCCACGCTCTGCCCCGCTTCCGGCGGAAGCTCCGTCGGCACGGCGGTAAAATCACTGGTGTTGTTGACAAAGGAGTACATGGGGATGCCGAAGGTTCCGTCGTCCCCGATGTGCTCAAAGAGGGTCTGCAGGAAGAACTTGACCCACTCCTGTGCCGGACGCTCAGCGCCAGGCGTCTGGCTCCGGCCCCAGACACTGCTCTCCAGCGTCTTTTTCCTGACGTCCACCGCGACGCCCAGGGCCACATTGCAGAAATCAAAGCTGATCTCAAAGGCCGTCAGGTTTTCCCGGTCCGTCCGGGCCGTGGGAATGCTCTCCGGAATCCCGGTCAGGGTGATCATGGCGCGGCCCAGGACCGGGCCATTTTCCGTCTCGAATTTTTCCAGCACGCCCATGGCCTTGAGCCCGGCTTCCACAGTCTGAAACTGTTCGGGATTGGCTAACATGTCGTCTCTCCTTTTCTTCAGTCGATTCTGTCGCCGTTTCCGTAGATCTCGCAGAAGCGGGCGGCAAAGGAGGGCTCCACGCCTTTTGCGTAGAGGTGGGAGATATCCCCCAGGGAGCTGATGCGAAAGACCGCCGTGCCCGGCCGGCGCTCCTCTGTCCAGACGGTGGTGACCGAGCTGGGGGCCAGGGCGGTTCCCTGCCACAAGACAAAGGGCGAGCAGTTCATGAGATGGCTCATCAGCACGCAGCCTAACCCCAAATGGGTGAAGAAGACCAGCGTGTCCTGATTGGGGCGGCGAACCCGGTAGGTCAGTCCGTCCCGCTCGTAGCCGTATGCGGCCAGGAGGCGGTCAAAGGCCGCGGTGACCTTGTCGTACTCCTCCCCCACATGGGCCTCAAGCAGGATCTCGCTCTCCCGCCAGTGTTCCGCCGAGCGCAGACGCGTGTCCGCCAGCCAGTCGGCGGGCAGCCAGTCCCAGGGGATCCGGCTCATGCCCTCCACATCCGGGCGGCGGATGGGGATGGAAAACTCCTGCAGCCAGGCAAGCTCCTTTGCCTGCCGTCCGGCCTTTTCCAACGTCGGCGCCGCCGTGGCCTTTGCCCGCCCCAGGGGCGAGACAAAAAAGTCCTTCACCGGCATGGGCGCGATCCGCTCCGCCAGCAGCTGGGCCTCCCGCTTTCCGTTCTCGGTCAGATTGTCGATTGCATAGTCGGGGTCCGCATGCCGAATCAGCAGCAGTCTCATATCATATTCCTCCGCAGGCAGCTGTTTTTCCTCTTGTTCTATTGTAGCACATGCCCCTCATCCCGTCAAAACGGCAGCGTGAAGGCGCACAGAAGCGCCGCGCCGATCTGGGCGGGTTGTCTTCCTTCCCATCGCTTCACGCGGCGTCCCTCCAGCCGTTGTCAGGAATCCATGGATTTTTTTTCTTGTTTAAATCGCTTAC
>JBGUNL010000082.1:0-10148 GCA_045117295.1 Candidatus Limivicinus sp. | reverse complement strand
GTGATGAAGGGAGTGTGGTGACCTCCCACACAGCTCTATTATAACGGAATTCTCTGTCATTTCCAACCGAAACTTCATCCGCGGCGTAGAATACTCCAAAAAGTTCCAGACCGCAAAAGGGCAGAAAAACAGAGCGCTCCAGTTTTTGGGGCGCTCTGTCTCAGCATCAGTTCTCGTTCTTGTTCTTGCTGTCCTTGCGCAGGAAGATCACAACGCCGATCAGAGCCGCCAGAGCGAGCAGGCCGATGGCGCTGAACATAATCAGCTGGAAATTGATGTCACTTCCGCCGATCCCGCGCCCGGCCGGGGTGGGCTCCGGCGCCTCGGTGGGAAGCGGCATGGGGGTGACCTCCACGGCAAGCTTCACCTCGGCCGCTTCGGAAAAGACCGCCTGGCTTCTGACGCCGTCCTTGATGTTCCAGACCGCAGCCCAATAATAGGCGGTCTCGCTGGCATTCTCGATGGTATAGGAGGCGTCGGATGCGCCGCCGATGGGCAGGGCCGCGTTGAGGTTGTCCGTGGCTGCGCTGTACCACTGATAGCTGAGAGTGCCGTTATTGGGAGAGGTCGCCACCACACTGAGGGTATGGGAATCCCCCGCCTTGATCTCGGCGCTCTCAGGCTGAACGCTGATGTTGGCGGTTCTGGCGTCGTTATCCACGGGGAGGCTGTTGTTGTCAGGGGCGGGGATCGGGGTCTCGGCGGGCTTGGTCGTCGTGGCCGGGGCCGCGGTCTCCGCGGGGGCGCCGATGGTATTGCCGTCCGAATCCACAATGGTGATCTTGGCGCCGGCAGATTCCACATGGGTGTTGCCGCTCCAGAACTGCGCCTCCACATACCAGCCGTTGAGACTGTTGGGCACATACTTGAGGATCAGCGTGTCCGTCCCCAGGCCCTTGACCTGGAGGCCGGAGAAATAGTCCGAAGCCTCCGAAGCCTGGACCGTGTTGCTGGCATCGGGGCTCACCAGGCGCCAGACGATGCGGTCGGCGTTCTCAGCCTTGGCGATAAACTTCACATCCCGGTCGTCTCCGGATTCCACATATTCCCCGGAGGGGTGCTTGGTGATCTCCAGACGGGCGCTGGGCGCAGCCGGGGCAGCCTCTTCCTCCGCAGGCTTCTCCGTGGCCGCAGGCGTTTCCTCGGGCGCGGCGTTCACCGTAAAGCTGACCGTTGCGGTCACCGCACCCTCAGAGGTGCTCACCAGATACTCCGCGGAATAACTGCCCGCGGTCTTGGGCGTGCCGGTGAGGAAAACGCCTTCCTCGTTCCAGGTGGGCTGCACTCCTCTGGGAAGGCCGCCGGAGCTCAGCTCCACATCCGTAATGGGAAGGGAACTGGAATAGAATTTCACGGTGCCCATGGATTCGCCTTCCGTAAACTCGCCAATGTTTGCCGCCAGGGCGCTCAGGCCCGGCAGTGCCATCGCGATGCACACGGACAGAATCACAACCATGATCATCTTCAAAGCCTGTCTTTTCATTTTTATCGCTCTCCGTCTGCTCTTGGGTTTCAGTCCATAATATCGGGTTTGGACATGTTATGTAAATTATAACACAGCTTATGACCCCCTGCAAGCCCTTTCCCGCAAGAATTCGACATTTTCAGCGTTCAAGTTTTTCCAGCAAAAAGCGCCCGGAGCTTTTTGCTTCTTCGGGCGCTCTGTCTTTTTTTATTTTCCGCTGCTGCCCAGCTTCCCCGCTCCCCTGGCGGAGCTCTGCGCGTAAATGGATTCCGCGTCGGTCTCCACAATCTCCGTCTGCAGGATCTGCCGCACATGGAACTGGCAGATGGCCTTGCCGTACGGGACCAACACCCTGTCTTCCAGACGCTGCACCTCCCCCACCGCCTTGGTAATATGCACGGGGACGGCGTTGCCGTTGTACATGGCGCAGACCCATTCCCCCCGGTAGCCGCTGTCGATCACCCCGGCCTGGACGATGCCGCACCACTTGGTGTTGCTCCCCCGTTCCTCAAACTTGACGCCGAGGCTCTTGTCAAAGGCGCTGATCAGCCCCGTGGGAATCAGACGGGTGGAGAATGCGGGAATGACAAACTCCTCCTCCTCGAAGCAGGCGTAGAGATCGTAATCGGAATCCTCATCCCGCTTGGAGGGAATCACCGCGCCCTCCCGGATTCTGGCAAAGGAAATGCTGTACATGTGTCGGACCTCTCTTTTTTCTTCATCTTAACACAGCGGGACATACGGCGCAAGACCCCGGTGAAGCAACCGGGGTCTTGTCGGAGTCTTTCTGTGATTATTCCTGGTTCAGCAGTTCCACCATTTCCTCCGCAGGATCGATAATGGGAAGACGGGTGCAAGCCTTCAGCGCAGGCAGCAGATACGGAAAGTGGGTGCAGCCCAGCAGCAGCGCCTCACAGCCGTTTTGTTCAAAGAAGGCCATCAGCGTGTCCAGATGGTTGCGCCGTACAATCTCCTCCGGGGGAAAACCGGCCTCAATGTCAAACACCACCTGCAGCAGCCCCACGGGCATGATCAGAATCTGCGGGTTTGCGTGGAGCATCACACTGTCCTGACCCGCCAGGCCCTGGGCGTTGGCCGCGATGATGGCCAGCTTCCCGACCTTTTTGGCCAGTCTTCCGTATACATCCATGGGGGTGACAATGCGCAGTCCCAGCTCCTCCGCAAGCGCCGGAAAGTACACCGCGCCGGAAAGGGAGTTACAGTAAATGAAAGCGCTGTCACATCCTTTGGCCATGCCGTCGCACAGGATCTTCCGCAGCACCGCATGCTTTTCCTCCGTCGGCATGACCTGAAAGTTCGTCTGCTCTCTCGGGTCCCGGGAGACAGGGTACATCATGGGCTCAATACCGTGGGCCTCCAGTACATCCGCGCCCATCTTCGTATCCACAGGGGTTCCTGCCAGAACCGCCACCGGTTTCTTCCGCACGTCAATCTCCTCCTGATTTATCATATGGGGGATGCCTGTGGATAGTATACCATGAAATGATGGATATGAAAAGGGTCTGTGCTTTTTATTCGTCCACGCCCACCATGACGGAGGTGGCCTTGACCACGGCCAGAGCCTTGACGCCCTCGGCCAGCCCCAGCTCCTCCACGGCGCTGTTGGAAATGGTGGCACTGATCACGTTGCCGCCCAGGACGGAGATCTTCACGATGGAGTTCACTGCGCCCTTATCCACGGAGAGCACCGTGCCGGGGAACTGGTTGCGGGCGCTGAGGGGAAAGTGCTCGCCAAGGCCGACCATAACCTCCGTGGCCTTGATGACGGCATAGGCCTTTTTGCCATTTTGCAGGCCCAGCTCGCGAATGGCGTTCATGGAGATGGTGGCGCTGACGGGCGTTCCGTTGACGTCGATGGTGACGATGCCGTTGACCGCGCCCTCCTGAATCTTGCAGACAGTACCGGCGAACTGATTTCTCGCACTGAGTTTCATATTGAATTCCTCCTTTTTTACAAATTTTAATTATTTGCAATTTGCAATTTAATAATAGTCGTATATGTTCGGCTTGTCAAGTCGGATTTTGGTCATAAAAGTTAAAAAAGCAGCCCTCTTTCGAGGGCTGCCCTGACTTTTTTCGCAGGATCAAGGGTGTTCGTAATACGTATCCATGGCGTATTTGCCAGGCTCACCGGGATTGAGGATGGTATCCTCCACGATATTCCCCGCCTGGTCGATCACCTGACGGTGGGTAATGGTCCGGTAATAGAAGCGGCCGTCCTCCTCCGTTCCGTTGTAGATATCCACCAGGAACTTGATGGTGTAGCCCTCCCGATCCGGGTACGCCGGATCGATGAAGCGATCATAGTCGTATGTCCAGCCGTAGGTATTGTCAAACTCCACCGGCATGTAGTCGTCTTCTTCCAGAGTGCCCCAGATCTCCACGCTGATGGTGCGCTCCTCATCGTTGAAATCGGTCACGATCTTGATGGGGAAGTTCTTGTTGTTGCGGAACTTGAAGTCGATGGATTTGCCCTCGGCGGGGATGGTGACCGTGGCGTCGGTGCCCATCTGCATGTAGTTGACCGGGAAGACATGGCAGGAGCGGTCCACCGTCTCCAGGAAGGCAAAAGCCGTGGCCGCGTAAAGAGTGCTGGACACCTGGCAGGCGCCGCCGCCGATCTCATCCTTCACATCGCCGTTGACATAGGCGGGCGCGGGCAGGAAGCCTGCCTCCTCCGTGCGCTCCCCCACCACCTCATTATAGGAGAAAGTCTCACCCGGGTAGAGCACATACTCATTGATGCGGGAGGCGCAGAGATTCAGGTTGCTGCGGCGGTTCTCGGCGGAGTTGGGGAACTTGGTCATACAGGCGCCCAGAAGATCGTGATACAGCTGGCCGCGGAGCTGTTCGCCGGTCACCTCGGGCCAGACGATATCCAGCGGGATCGTCACCACTTCGCCGGGCTTTGCGGCGTCCCAGAGGCTGTTTGCCTCGCTCACGTCGAACTTGCAGCCCACGATCTCGTCCACCACCGTGAAGGTGCCGTCGTCGGTATAGTAGGCGTCCGCCGGTTCGCGCTCCAACTCCTTATGGATGGCGTCAAAATCCGGCTTCTGCGGTTCGGAGGCGAGCTTGGTATACGTCAGCTCGGTCCGGCCGGACTCCAGCGCCTCCAGGATCGCGCTGCGGAAATCCGCCTTATCAAGGTGCAGGCCCTGCCAGCCCTTGGTCATGGTCATCTGGCCTGCGTGGGCGTCCACCGTATATTCCTCATCCCCCAGGTCCTCATTGATACGTTCTTCGCAGGCGTCAATCAGGGCGTCGATGTACACGGTATCCGGAGTTTTGGCCTGCCCGGCAACATCCACCGGATGCAGGAAGACCTGAACGGCCGTCATCAGATTGGTGATCATCTCGTTGTCATGGCCGTAGGAGAAGGCGGCGTCCGCCAGGGCGTCC
This sequence comes from Candidatus Limivicinus sp., assembly GCA_045117295.1. Lineage (GTDB taxonomy): Bacteria > Bacillota > Clostridia > Oscillospirales > Oscillospiraceae > Limivicinus. Next base: position 5,260 of record JBGUNL010000082.1, on the reverse strand, counting down.
ACGGGAAGCGCCAGGCCGGAGCGGATCGGGTCCACTTCAAAGCTCACGCCGCGGAGACTGGTCACCACCAGCGGCGTCTCCGCCCGGGTTTTCCAGCCCCGCTGCTCCAGCAGGGTCTCGGTCTCGTCAGGGGTCAGCCCGCTGACGTTGGTATCGCCCACATAGACATAGCGCAGGTTCGTCGACCCATTGGTCACGCGATATCCCAGATAGAGGGCGCAGCCGGCGAGAATCACCAGCAGAATGATCAGGATCAGAAATACGGTTAAGACTTTTTTCATCTCTCTCCTCCTTCCCGTATCATTTTATTATACGGGAAGCGGCTATAAAAAAGCAAGTTGTTTCTTCTGTTCTCACCGCAGGAAAATACCGGGCGGTCATTTCCCGCCCGGTATCGGATTTTTATTCCTGCGACATGGTCTCCAGCATACGGTGCAGAAGGGTGTAAAGCTGCAGGGCATCCTCCGGCGCAAGGCGAATGCAGGCGCCGATCTGCGGAGGGATTTCCACCGCCTGTTCCTTCAGGGCCTCCCCTTCCGCCGTCAGTTCCACCAGGAGATTGCGCTCATCGCTCTCATCCCGCCTCCGGAGGATCAGGCCCTTCTGTTCCAGCTTTTTGAGCACCGGCGTCAGCGTGCCCGAGTCCAGATACAGCCGGCGGCCGATCTGTTTGGAGGTCACGCTGGGCGTTTCCCAGAGCACCATCATGGTGATGTACTGGGTGTAGGTCAGGCCGATCGCATCCAGAAAAGGTGTATAGAGCTTGACCACTTCCCGGGCGCAGGCATACAGCGGAAAGCAGAGCTGGCTGTCCAGCAGCAGCGCGTCATATTTATTTCTCTTCACGCCTTCCCCATTCATAGACCGTCCGCCGCAAGCGCGGCGCTCCTTTCTGTCTTACAGCTGTTCGGCGATTTTGGCGCGCACCAGCTTCATATCGGCGGTGGGCTCAAAGCGGGCGACGATCTCACCCTCACGGTTGATGAGGAACTTGGTGAAGTTCCACTTGATGTTGCCGTTGTTCTTGTAGTCCTTGTCCATCTTCTTCACGATGGGCGCAAGCACCAGCCCCATGGGGCCGCCGAAGCCCTCAAAGCAGGTGTTGGTGGTCAGATACTTGTAGAGAGGGATGGCGTCGGCGCCGTTGACATCGATCTTGGAAAACTGCGGGAAGGTCACGCCGAAGCGGCCCTGGCAGAAGCTGTGGATCTCCTCATCGGTGCCGGGCGCCTGCTCGGCAAACTGGTTGCAGGGGAAGTCCAGGATCTCCAGGCCCTTGTCGTGGAACTCCTCATAGATCTCCTGCATGGGGCCGTACTGGGGCGTAAAGCCGCAGGCGGTGGCGGTGTTGACGATCAACAGGACCTTGCCCTCGTAATCCTTGAGGCTGACCTGGCTGCCGTCCTGCGCGGTCACGGTAAAATCATAGACATTCATGATAGTTCCTCCTTATTTTTGATTGTGTTCAATTGATTTTGCTAAATTGATTTTAGCAGTCAATTTCCCTTTTGTCAAGTAGTATTCTCCGAACTTGTCAGCTCATTCCCAGCTTTTCCGAGAGGAAGGCCTTGAGCGCGTCAAAGCTCTCCCGGCTGATGTCGTGCTCGATGCGGCAGGCATCCTGCTCCGCGATGACCGGATCGACGCCGATGGCAATCAGACCTTTGGTCAGCAGGCAATGGCGCTCATAGATCTTTTCCGCCTCTTCCCTGCCGAGTTCCGTCAGATGAATATGCTTGCTGTCGTCCATCTCCAGGAAGCCGCCCTCCCGCAGGAGACGCATGGCGTTGGAGATGCTGGGCTTGCTGACGCCCATGTGTTCGGCGATGTCCAGGGAACGCACCTCGCCGTTTTTGTTTTCCAGCACAAGGATCGCTTCCAGATAGTCCTCCCCGGATTTGTGCAGATGCATGGATGTCCCTCCTTCGGATATCGGTTAGCTTTGGATAACCGGCATCATTATACAGCAGCTTTTTCCCCGCGTCAAATGGAAAAGCAAAAGCTCCGCGCAGCGCACGGAGCTTTTGTATGTAAGAGAAGCGATTACTTCTTGGCCAGGTACTTGCGCACGTCGAGCGCAACGGCGACGACGATAACAATACCCTGAACGATGTAGTTGTAGTACGGGTTGACGCCCAGGAACTGCAGCACGATCTTCAGCAGCTCGAACACCAGCACGCCCACGAGAACGCCGCTGACGGTACCGATACCGCCGGTGGTGGAGACGCCGCCGATGGTACAGGCCGCGATGGCTTCCAGCTCATAGCCCATGCCCATGGAGGTGGAGGCGCCGCCGGTCTTGCCGGCCAGCAGCCAGCCCGCGATGGCATACATGATGCCGGCGGTGGTGTAGATGAGCATCAGGGTCTTGGTGGTGTTGACGCCGGAGACCTCAGCCGCGACCTCGTTGCCGCCGATGGCGTACATGTATTTGCCGTGACGCATCTTGTTGTACAGGAACCAGAAGAACAGGCCCGCAACCAGCGCGACGAAGAGAAGGTACGGCAGATGGAAGCCGTTGGTGTTGCCGATACGGCCGTTGATCAGATCGGTGAAGGCCTTCTGGAAGCCGCCGATGGGCTGCGCGTCCGTGACCACCAGGCAGAGGCCGTAGACGATGGTCTGGGTGCCCAGGGTGGTGATGAAGGGGGGAACCTTCAGCAGGGTGATGATGGTGCCGTTGAGAAGGCCCAGCAGAGCGCCGATGGCCACCACGATCAGCAGCACGACGAACATATTCATCTGGGGCAGGCTGGTCAGACGGCCGGAGTAATCGGCGCGCTGGATCAGAATGCCGGTGATGCAGGCGGCAAGGCCAGCCTGCCGGCCGGCAGACAGGTCGGTGCCCTTGGTGATCAGGCAGCCGGAGACGCCCAGGGCGATCAGGAAGCGCACCGCGGTGTTGCTCATCAGGTTGCCGAAGTTTTTCCAGGAGAAGAAGTTATCCTTCGTAAAGCCGACGATGATCGCGACGATGACCAGCATGACGACGATCGGGTTCGACTTTACGTACTTGACGAATTTTTTGCCGAAGCTGTCTTTGTTGTTCATATCCCATCCTCCGATTATTCAAACTGCGTGGCGAGAGCCATGATGTTTTCCTGATTGGCATCCTTGCCGTCAATAAAGCCGGTGATACGGCCGTCACACATGACCATGATCCGATCAGACATGCCGATCAGCTCGCCCATCTCGGAGGAGATCATGATGATGCTCTTGCCCTGCTTGGCAAGATCCGCAATGATGCAGTAGATTTCATACTTGGCGCCGACGTCGATACCGCGCGTCGGCTCGTCCAGAATCAGGACATCCGGGTCGTTTGCAAGCCACCGGCCGATCAGCACCTTCTGCTGGTTGCCGCCGGAGAGCGACTGGATCAGCGTCTTTCCGGAGGGAGTTTTGATGTTCATCTTCTTCCGGTTTTCCTCAACAAGCTCGTTGATCTTCTTGGTGTTCAGCACAAAGCCGTGATCCACGTACTTGTTCAGGGACGCAATGGAGATGTTGTCCGCCACGGACAGCACACCCATGATGCCGCTGCCGCGGCGGTCCTCGGTCAACATGGCAACGCCCTGGTCAATGGCGTCCTTGGGGCGGCTGATCCGCAGCTCCTTGCCCTGGTACTTGATGGTGCCGGTGGTATGGGAGCGGATACCGAACAGGCCCTCCATCAGCTCCGTGCGCTGCGCACCCACCAGGCCGGCAACGCCCAGGATCTCGCCCTTGCGAATGTTGAAGCCGGCGTAGCGGAAGCTGCGGGGATTGATGGAGGTGAAGTTGTCCACCTCAAAGACCACCTCGCCGGGAACGTTCTCCCGGGGAGGATAGAGGTTCGTCAGCTCGCGGCCCACCATCTTGGTGATGATGAAGTCGGTGGTCAGGTCCTTTGCGTCCCAGGTGCCGATGTACTGGCCGTCGCGCATGATGGTGACCTCGTCGCTGATGCGGAGGATTTCGTCCATCTTATGCGAGATATAGACGATGGCCACGTTCTCCTTCTTCAGATCCTCCACGATACGGAACAGGGCCTCCACCTCGTTCTGGGTCAGGGAGGAAGTGGGCTCGTCCAGGATCAGGACGCGGCAGTTGCCGGCGACCGCCTTGGCGATTTCCACGGACTGCATCTGGGAGACCGTCAGGGTGCCGAGCTTCTGTTTGGGATCAAAGTCCATACGAACCCGCTTCAGAAGCTCCGCGGTGTCCGCGTACATTTTGTCGTGGTCGACGACGGGAATAAAGCCCAGGGCTTTTTTCATGGGATACCGGCCAAGGAAGATATTTTCGCCGATGGTTCTGGCGGGGATGGGCTGCAGCTCCTGGTGCACCATGGAGATGCCCTTGTCCCAGGCGTCCAACGGGTCACGGACGGTGGTCTTCTCACCGTCTATATAGATTTCACCTTCGTCCATCGTATAGATGCCGAACATGCATTTCATCAAAGTTGACTTGCCGGCGCCGTTCTCACCCATCAGGGCGTGGACCGTGCCCGGGCGCAGCTTCAGCTGGGCGTGGTCGAGAGCCTTGACGCCGGGGAAGGATTTGCATACGTCGCGCATTTCCAGCACGAATTCAGACATAGGCCAAGCCTCCATTTTCTGTGTGGATATAGGGTGACGATTCAGAAAACGGGTGAGCCGGTATGGCTCACCCGTTCCGTCTCAAACGGGATTTTTTCTCGCCCGTTCAGGGAAAAGCTTACTTGGTGACCTTGACGTAGTCGACCCAGTAGTAGTTGTTGATGGCCTGGCCGGCGAGAGCGGCGAGGGTCACGTCAACAGCGGTGTGGGACTGGCCGACAGCGTCGTTCAGAACGGTACCGGTCATGGTACCCTCGTTGACCATCTCCACGCACTCGTCCAGAGCGTCAACACCGACGAGGTAGATGTCCTGGCCGACGGTACGGCCGGCAGCGGTGATGGCGGTGGCGGCGCCGAGAGCCATGGCGTCGTTGTTGCAGAAGACAACCTCAACGGCGTCGCCGAACTTGGCGAGGTCGTTGGCGCAGATCTCCTGGCCCTTTGCCTGGGCCCAGTTGCCGATCTGGTCGTCGAGGCACTCGACCGTGATGCCGGCGTCCTCAAGAGCCTTGATGGAGAACTGGGTACGATACTGGGCGTCGACGTTCTCGGGGTCGCCCTCGATCATGATGTAGCTGACCTTGCCGTCGCCGTTGATGTCGCCGTGGTCGGCAAGCTCGGCAATGATCTCGCCCTGGAAGGTGCCGGACTGACGGGCGTCAGCGCCGACGTAGCAGACAGTG
>JBGUNL010000081.1:0-5296 GCA_045117295.1 Candidatus Limivicinus sp. | reverse complement strand
GGGGATGATGTTGGTCACGCCCACCATCACGCTGACCAGCAGCGCGTAGGGCATGTTGAGGATGGCGCAGACGATGTAGCAGATCAGGCCGATGATGGCCGCATCCAGGAGCTTGCCGTTGAGAAAGCCCACAAAGGTGCGGTCGGTGAACTCCAGCCCGTCCAGGAAGTGCTTGGCGGCCTCGGGGGTGAGGATGCTGTAGAGCAGGCGCTTGGCGTTGGCCGCAAAGGTCTCGCTGTCGCTGAGAATGTAGACGGAGACGATGATGCCGATGACCAGATTGTATACCCCGGTCAGCACGTACTTGACGCCGGTGCCCACGTTGGACAGCAGACTGCCCAGCCCCGGCAGCACCGTGGTCTGCAGCCAGCCCATCAGGTCGTTGTTGATGTCGCCCAGAAGCTGGGTGACGTAGCTGCGCACCTCGGGATAATCCGTGAGCATCTTGGTGGCCCAGGTGGTGAGCTTGTCGATGTAGACGGGGGAATTGACGATGATGGTCTCAATGCTGCTGTACAGCTGGGGGATGATCAGGAAGAACAGGCCGGTGACGATGGCCAGCATGAACACTTCGGAGAAGAAGACCGACAGACCCCGGGCCAGAGCGCTGCCGTCGGAGCGGCGGCTTTTGGCGAACAGCCGCGCGCACAGCGGGCCGAAGACCTTTTTCTGCAGGGCTTTCACCAGCGGCCCCAGCAGATAGGCGATCACCAGGCCCCAGATAAAGGGACTGAGGATCCGCACCAGGGACTTGATCGCCTTGCCCACCAGCCCCAGATAGTGCAGGGCCATGAAGAACAAAATGGCGCTGGCGATCACGCAAAAGGCCGTGATGCCCCAGTGCAGGTATTTTTTATCCCAGCGAAAGTGCCTTCTCATCTGCCATTCCTCCGTGCCGAATCATGCGTCATTCAGGCTCTCTCTATTGTAGCCTTTGCCCTTGGGGCCGTCAAGCGCAAGCATGTAAATTTTTTTCGGCGGCTTTTTCGCCGGGCTGGAACCGCTTTGTTTGTGCTTTGTAATGGCGTTATGGAAACCAAATGAAAGTTTTTGAGCCGAAAATGCTTTGTACATTTTGTTGAAAACCCTGTGGAAAGTGTTAAAAACTTTGCGCTTTCCCACGCTGCATTCACGATTCGCTCCTGAAAAATTGAGCGAAAAGGGTCGAATTATCCATAATCCCGGCAACCGATGCATAAAACCTTTTTGTCATCCATAGGCTTTTCCCAGAATTGTGGGAAGGAGAAGAAGCCTATGAAGCGTGTTGTATGTTTTGCCCTGGCGCTGCTCCTGCTGGGGGGCGGCCGCGCCTGGGCCGAGACGCCGGAGAGCGGCCTGTCCGTCTCGGCCCCGTCGGCCATTTTGATGGAGAAGGAGACGGGGACGGTGCTCTTTGCCAAGAACGCCGAGGAGCCGGGCTTTCCCGCCAGCGTCACCAAGATCATGACCATGCTGCTCATCATCGAGGCCATGGAGAGCGGGGCCGTCTCCGCCGACGACATCGTCACCGCCAGCGCCCGGGCCGCCTCCTTCGGGGGCAGCTGCGTGTATCTGGAGCAGGGGGAGCAGATGAGCGTGCGCGACATGCTCAAGTGCATCGCCGTGGTCTCCGCCAACGACTGCGCCGTGGCCATGGCCGAACACCTCTGCGGCACGGAGGAGGTCTTCGTCCGCCGCATGAACGAGCGGGCAAAGGAGCTGGGCCTGAAAAACACCCACTTTTCCAACTGCACCGGCCTTTTTGACGACGGGGAGCATTTCACCACCGCCTATGACGTGGCCCTCATGTCCCAGGAGCTGATCTGCCACGAGGGCATCAAGGAGTACACCGGCATCTGGATGGACAGCATCCGGGACGGGAGCTTCGAGCTGGCCAACACCAACAAGCTGGTCTATTGGTACCCGGGCTGCACGGGGCTGAAAACCGGCTACACCTCCACGGCGCTCTACTGCCTCTCCGCCACCGCGGAGCGGGAGGGGACGGAATACATCGCCGTCATCATGCACGCCGACTCCGCCGGGGCGCGAAACAGGGACGCGGAGGCCCTGCTCAACTACGCCTTTGCCAATTACCGCCTGCTGGATCTGCGGGACGCCGGGGTGCCCGGGGAGCTGCCGGCAGAGCTGGGGACAAAGGAGACGGTGCCGCTCACGCTGGAGGGCAGCGGGAAGCTGGTATCGCACCGGGGCGGGGAGCCTCAATACACCGTCACGCTGCCCGCCCGGGTCCAGGCCCCGGTGGAGAGCGGGCAGCAGCTTGGTACCCTGCAGGTGAGCCTCGGGGGCGAGACCCTGGCCCAGGTGCCCATCCGCGCCGGGGAGGACGTGCCGCGTCTGGGCTATTTCGGTCTGGTAAAAAAGCTGGCCGGGAGCCTGGCGGGGCTGTAAAAAACACTCCGTGTTTTTCACACGGAGCGTTCCCGGTGCAGACAAAGTGTGCAGAACTGGCCATCTATGTTATCTTGAGTGCAAGTGAAGGAGTTCAGATGCTGGAAAAAACAGCCGTTTGAGATCTTTCGACTCGCCCTTCGGGCTCGCTCAAGATGACATGTTTGAGGTTGGCATACAGTCTCAACGCTCCGCGTTCCAAGGAACACGGAGCGTTGGATTCGTTATGTGAGCTCCCCGCGCACCAGGTCGCGCACCCATTTGCGGCGCTTGACCAGAAAGAAGCCCAGGAAGCACTTGGCAAATTCCATGGCCTGCACCGCAATGTACATGGGCAGAATGGGCAGAGCCGTGAAACGGGAGAGCACAAAGGCCAGCGGGATCACCAGCGCCCACTGGTAGCAGCTGTCAAAGAGGAAGGTGATCAGCACCTGGCCGCCCGCCCGCAGGGTGAAGTAACAGGAGTTGGTGAAGGCGTGCAGGGGCATGCACACCGCCACCACCAGCAGCAGCTGGGAGGCAATATGGCGGACATTGTCGGAGGTGTTGTAGAGCCGGGGCGCCAGCGGGGCCAGAAGGATCATCACGACGCCCACCGCTGTGCACAGGGCCACGGAAAAGACGATGAGCTTGCGGTCCTCGTCCACGGCGCGCTCCAGCTCTCCGGCGCCCAGCAGCTGGCCGACGATGATGGAGGTGGCGTTGCCCATGGAGAGGAAGGCGCAGAAGAAGAGGTTGGAGACCGTGGAGGAGATGTTCACCGCGGAGACCACCTCCAGCCCGCGCATGGAGTAGCACTGGTTGAGAATGGCCATGCCGCTGGACCACAGGAGCTCGTTGACCAGAAGCGGCAGACCCATCACCACGATCTTCTTCAGCAGGGACGCCGGGATGCGCCAGGTGGCGTAGGCCGTCTCCAGGAAGGGGTTGCGCTCCCGGTGGCGGTGAGTCCAGAGAACGATGATGGCGCACTCCACATAGCGGGCGATCACCGTGGCGATGGCGGCGCCCTCCACGCCCAGGGCGGGCGCGCCCAGCTTGCCGAAGATCAGAATATAGTTGAGCACCAGGTTCACCAGCACCGCCGCGATGCCCGCCTTCATGGGCAGGACGGTCTCTCCGGTCTCCCGCAGGGTGCTGGAGTAGGCCATCTGCAGGGCGAAGGGCGGGATCTGGATGAGCATGATGCGCAGGTAGGCCAGGGCGTGCAGGAGCGTGGCGTCCAGGTCCAGCTTCTCCCCGCCCTCGTGGATGAACTGGAGGATCAGCGTGCGGCCCGAGAGCAGGAAGACCGAGGTGAAGCCCAGCACCGCGAGCAGCGCGATGTAAAGCTTGGCCCGGAAGGTGTCGGCCACGCCGCGGCTGTCGCCGCTGCCGTAGAACTGGGCGGTGAGAATGCCCGCGCCGGCAAGCCCCCCGAAGATGCAGAGGTTGAAGACGAAGAGCAGCTGGTTGACGATGGCCACGCCGCTCATGGGCTCGGTGCCCACCTGGCCCACCATGACGTTATCCAGGAGACTGACAAAATTGGTGATGACGTTCTGCACCAGAATCGGCAGCATGATGGCAAAGAGCCGCTGGTAGAAGGCCCGGTTTCCGATCCACTTTTTGACGTCCATGGCGCTCTCCCCCTTTCCGACGGGACGTTTTGCCAGTATACAGGATAAACGGCGGAAAAGCAAGGAAAAAGGAAAGGCCGCAGGGGCGCCTTGTCGGCGGCCCTGCGGCGTTCCCGGCGCGGGAAGAGCTCAGCCCAGCTCCCGCAGCTTCGCTTCGATCTTCTCCTGGAAGCGCTCCAGCAGCTCCCGGCTGATGTTCGCGCCGGTGAGCATGGCGTCAAAGAGCATCTCCAGACGCTCCGCCCCCCCGGAGAAGACATTCTCCGCATAATACTCCTCCCCGGAAATCTGCTGTTCGTACAGCCGGCCGTAGGACTTGCCGCTGCGGGCAAAGCCGCCTTCGGCAATGGCGCCCTTGGCCAGCAGCCGGTTGAGCAGGATATGGACGGAGTTGTCCTTCCAGGTCTTGTCCACGGAGAGCTCCAGGATCTCGCCCCGGGTCAGGGGCCGTCCGGCCTTCCAGAGGACGTTCATAATTTCCAGTTCACTTCGGGTTAATTCCACGCGCTCGCCTCCTGCAGCTAGGTCCAATCCGCCGCACAACAGACAGCGGAAAAAGCGTCACATCTTTCATCCCATCCTGTTTACGAAACATCAACACACTGACACAGTATTATTTTATGACAGCATAAAAAAGAAGTCAAGCGCGAATGCGGAGGGGAAAAGTACAAATTTTTAATGTTATTTTCTAAAATTTGGCTGAAAACTCGTTTAAAACGACCAAATCGGACGCCCGCAGGAGGGCGGCGGCCACCCCGTCCCCGTCGATGAGGCGGCCGGAGAAGCTCCCGTCGTAGATCTGCCCGCTGCCGCAGGAGGGGCTGCGCGCCTTCAGCAGGGCCTTTCGGCAGCCAAAGCGCCTGGCAAGGGCCAGGGCGGCCTCCGCCCCCCGGCGATATGCTTCCGTCACGTCCCGGCCGCTGCGGCTGACCACCCGGTCTCCCTGCCGCTCGCCGGGCTCCCGTGGCACGGGCAGGCCGCCCGCCACCTCGGGGCAGACGGGGATGAGATGGTAGCGGGCCTTCAGCGCCGCCAGCGTCTCCGGCGGCAGGGCGTTGCTGCCGCCGCTGTATTTGCACTTTGCGCCCAGCAGGCAGGCGCTTATCAGCAGCGTCTCCATCGCTATCTCCTCATGCTCATACCCAGGAAGGCCCCGCAGAGCCCGCCGATGATGTGGGTCAGCTGGGAGACGTTGTCCGACAGCGTGACGCCCCGCACCAGCTCGCCGCCCAGGTAGAGCAGCAGCACCAGCACCAGGGTCAGGGGGATGCTGCCGTCCCGCATGCCGG
>JBGUNL010000080.1:0-6760 GCA_045117295.1 Candidatus Limivicinus sp. | reverse complement strand
CTGCTGTACATCCCGGAGGGGGAGCACCCCTCCGCCGCCCAGATCTTCGGCCACGAGCCGGAGGTGATGGCGGAGGCGGCGGCCATGGCCCTGGAGATCTCCGGGGCGGACATCCTGGATATCAACATGGGCTGCCCGGTGGGAAAGATCGTCAAGGCAGGGGACGGCTCCGCCCTGATGAAAGATCCCGAGCTTGCCGGGCGGATCATTGAGGCGGTGGTGAAAGCCGTTTCGGCCCCCGTGACGGTGAAGTTCCGCAAGGGCTGGGACAACGGCAGCGTGAACGCCCCGGACTTTGCAAAGATCTGCCGGCAGGCGGGGGCCTCCGCCGTGGCCGTCCACGGCCGGACCCGGGCCCAGCTCTACGCGGGCCGGGCCGACTGGGACGTGATCCGGGAGGTCAAAAAGGCCGTGGATATCCCGGTGATCGCAAACGGGGATATCTTCACCCCGGAGGACGCGGCGCACATTCTGCGCTATACCGGCTGTGAGCTTGCCATGATCGGCCGGGGCTGCTTCGGCAATCCCTGGCTGTTTTCCCAGGGGCAGGCCGCCGTGGACGGGCGGGAGATCCCGGCGCTGCCGGCGCTTGCCGACCGCATCGAGACGGCGCAGCGGCAGATCGAAACCCTCGCCGCGCGCGTCGGCGAGCACCGGGCCTGCATGGAGGCCCGGCACCAGCTGCCCTGGTACCTGCACGGGGTGCCCCACGCGGGCGTCTACAAGCGGGAACTGACCCAGGTGGAGACGCTGGAGGATATACGAAAGACCTGCAGGGGGATCAAACGGGATCTGGCCTGAGGGAGGTGAGAGCTTGACAAGAGAACAGGAAGCGCAGATCGTGCGCAAAGTCCTGGAGGGGGACGTCAACGCCTTTGAGACGCTGGTGGTGGAGTACGAGAAGAACGTCTACGCCATCACCCAGCGCATGACCGGCAATGCCGAGGACGCGGCGGACATGACCCAGGAGACCTTCATCAAGGCCTACAATTCCCTCTCCTCCTTCCGGGGGGACAGCAAGTTTTCCGTCTGGCTCTACCGGATTGCCACCAACGTCTGTCTGGACTTCTTGAGAAGCCGCAGCCGCAAGCCCACCGTCTCCCTCTCCATGGAGGACGACGACGGGGAGGAGATGCAGCTGGACATCGCCGACGAGAGCCAGTCCCCCGAGATGCTGCTGGAGCGGGGGCTGACCCGGGACGCGGTGCGGCGGGGACTCAACGCGCTGCCGCCGGATTATAAGCAGATCCTGCTGCTGCGGGAGATCCAGGGCTTGAGCTACGACGAGATCTCCGACGTGCTTGACCTGGAGGTGGGGACCGTGAAATCCCGCATTTTCCGGGCGCGAAAAAGATTGTGCGCGTTTTTGATGGAGGACGGGAACATTCCCGAGTTTTCAGCGTCAGGGAAAATGGAAGGCGGTGAGAAGCAATGAATACGTGTGATTTCTATCAGGACCTGATCAGCCGCCTGGTGGACGGAGACGTCAGCCGGGAGGAGTATGAGGACCTGATGGAGCATATGAAGAATTGCTCCCGCTGCAACGCGATGTACGCAGTCTTTCATGACCTGTCCGAAATGCTTCAGACCGAAGAACCGGAGCCTCTCCCCGAGGGCCTGCACGAGAACATCATGGCGGGCGTCCGGAGAAGCGCGATGGAAAAGAAGAACCGCCGCCTGCGTGCCACCTGGGTGCGTACGGCGCTGACCGCTGCCGCGTGTGCAGTGCTGGTCCTGTTTGCCTCCCGGAGCATGAGCCCGGCAAGCAGAACCGAAGAGAACATGATCAGAACCAGGGAAGAAGTGCAGCTGAGCGAGGCTCCGGCTGCCCCCGCCGCCCAGGCGGCGGAGGAAGCCGCCGACGCTGCGGTGCCGGAGACCCCCGCCGTACCGGCGGAGACGATCGCCCCGACGGCAACCCCGGCGCCTGTGAGCACCCCGGCGGCAACGGTCGTCCCGACGACGACCCCGGCCCCGACAAAGCCCGCACAGACGGCCGACCCCTACGCCGCAGCCGCCCAGGCTGCGACGCCTGCCCCGACGGCGACCCCCGCCCCGACACCCAAGGCGACCGAGACCCCGGCGCCCAAGGCCACCGAGACCCCGGCACCCGCCGAGACGTCCGCACCCCGGAACAGCGCAGCGCCCGCGGCCGCCGGCACGCCGGAGCAGAACGCCCCCGCGCAGCCCACGGAGACCCCCGCCGTCGAGACCACGGCGCCCACCGCGGCAAATGAGGCTGCCGCCCCCGAAAAGCCTGACACCGCAGCGGCCCAGACCGACACAGCCGAGAGCGCCGAAGACAAGAGCGAGGCACCGTCCGCCGACGCCGGGACCGACAAGGCCGCCGACAGCGAAGAGACCGAGGAGAGCCCCGCCGAGGAGGAACCCGCGGCGGCTCCCAGCCTGTTCTTCAGGAGCTTCCGGGCCCTGTTCCGGGCACCGGCCCCCGCCCTGACCGCGCCGCAGGAGGCTGAGGAAGAGGCCGACAGCGAGAAGAAGGAGGAGCCGACGGAGACCGACGAGCCGACGGAGAGCGCCAAACCGGCGGAGAGCGCCAAACCCACGGAGAGCGCCAAACCGACGGAGACGGCCAAACCGGCGGAGAGCGCAGAGCCCTCCGAGACCCCGGCCCCGAGCGCGACGCCTGCGCCAGCAACTCCGACCCCGTCGCCCGCTGCCAGCGCAAAGCCCCGGAAGAGTAGCCTGCGCCTGGCCGGAAAGGAGCGGAAGGACAGACTCACCGAGCTGCTGGGCGGCACGGAAAAGGCCCTGCCCGACGGAGAAGCGGACGCCATCCTTACGGTCACCCTGGTGCCGGAGGACCCCTATGGCGGCGAGGAGGAGCTGAGCATCCGAACCTACGGGGATGAGATCTACTATGTGACCTACCCGCAGGAGAAGGAGACAAAGAGCTTCCTGGCCGACTGCAGCGCCGCGGAGCTGCGCGCCCTGGTGCGTCAGCTGCGCAGCGAGGAGGCGGAGGAGAGCCCCGCCCCCACTCCCACGGCCACGGCCGATCCCTTCCAACCGGAATCTTGAATCCACCAAAACCCCCGAAAACCGGGGGTTTTGTGCTGTAATCGCTTCCTTTGACTTGAAATGCGGATTCTCTTATGATATACTTTACAGAAAGCGACTCCCCTTTTTCCCTCGCCAAATACATGAAGGAGATTCAAACGTGAAGCGTCTCAAGGTATCCAACAATGTCATCCGCAGACTGCCTCGCTATCTGCGCAAATTGGATGAGCTGACGGAGAACGGCGTCAGCCGGATTTCTTCCTTTGAACTTGGCAACCAGCTGGGACTGACCCCCTCCCAGATCCGGCAGGATTTTAGCTGCTTCGGGGAATTCGGGCAGCAGGGATACGGCTATAACGTCCCGGCGCTCCGCGGGCAGATCGCCACCATTCTCGGCATCGACCGCGGCTTCTCCGCCATTCTGATCGGCGTCGGCAACATCGGCCGCGCCCTGATGGACAACTTCTGCTTCTCCGACTGGGGCTTCGGCCTCAAGGCCGCCTTTGATATCGACCCCGCCCTGATCGGGACGGAGTTTAAGGGCGTGCCCATCTACTCCATGGAGCGGCTGGAGGAGTTCCTCCGGGCGGAGCACATCGACGTGGCGGTGCTGACGGTGCCGAAGGAGGCCGCGCTCAGCGTGACCCAGAGGCTCACCGCCCAGGGGATCGACGCCATCTGGAACTTCACCAACGTGGAATTGACCGAACCCAACAGCAGCACCATCGTGGAAAACGTCCACTTCTCCGACAGCCTTCTGTCCCTCAGCTACTATGTGGCGGAGCGCCGGGATGAGGCGGCGGCAAAGGCGGCCAGGGAGGAAAAGCAATAAGGAAATCATCAAGGCATTGACAGAAATGTCAATGCCTTTGCTTATGGAGTGACAGCATGATCACAGACGGGATTTTATTTGACCTGGACGGGACTCTGTGGGATTCCTGCCGGGTGGTGGCCGAGAGCTGGGCCGAGACCCTCCGCAGCGCTTTCGGCGCGGAACGCGGGCCCGACCGGGAGGCGGTCCGCGGCATCATGGGCATGACGGGCGAACAGATCGCCCGCACCCTCTTTTCCGGGTACGGGGAGCGGGCCATGGAGGTCTGCATGACCTGCATCCGCGAGGAAAACGCCTACATCGCCCGCCATGGCGGGGACATCTACCCCGGGGCGGGGGAGATGCTGGAAGCGCTTTCCAGGCACTTCCCGCTGTTTCTGGTCTCCAACTGTCAGGAGGGCTACATCCCGTGCTTCCTGGAGAGCTCCGGCTTCGGCCCCTTCTTCCGGGACTGGGCTTGCGAGGGCACCACGGGGCTGGGCAAGGCGGAGAACATCGCCCTGCTGTGCAGGCGCCACCATCTGGAGCACCCGGTCTACGTGGGGGATACCCGCATGGACGAGCACAGCGCCCGGGAGGCCGGCTGCGCCTTCGTCCACGCGGCCTACGGCTTCGGGGACGCGGAGGCGCCGGACGCCGCAGCGCAGAGTCCGGCGGAACTTGTGAATCTGTTTGAGAAAGGGGAGTGAGGTCATGGCCGATACCATTGCCGCCGTTGCCACCGGAAACCAGGTTTCCGCCATCGGCATCATCCGCCTGTCGGGCGATACGGCTGTCGCCGTGGCGGACAGCCTCTTCCGCCCCCTCTCCGGCAGAGCCATGGCCGAGGCGCCGGACCGGCAGCTGGTCTACGGAAACTTGTACGACACAGACGGGGCGCTGCTGGACCGCTGCCTCTGCACCGTCAGCCGCGGCCCCAACAGCTACACCGGGGAGGATACGGCGGAATTTCAGTGCCACGGCTCGCCCACGGTGCTGCAGGCGGCGCTGGCCGCCTGTTTCCGGCGCGGCGCCCGCCAGGCCCTGCCCGGGGAATTTACCAGGCGGGCCTTCTTAAACGGCCGCATGGATCTCACCGCGGCGGAGGCCGTGGCCGATCTCATCGACGCCGAGAGCGTGGAGTTCGCCAAGAACGCGGCGGCCCAGCTCTCCGGCGCCCTGGCCGCCGGGACGGAGGAGATCTACAACGCCCTGCGGGAGATCAGCGCCCACTATCACGCGGTGCTGGATTACCCAGACGAGGACATTGAGGACTTTGTGCTGGAGAGCTACAAGGGCGAGCTGCGCCGGGCGGAGGAAAAACTTGCGCGCCTGTTGGGCAGCTTTGAGCGGGGGCGGCTGATGACCGCCGGCATCCCCGCCGCCATCGTGGGCAGACCCAACGCAGGGAAGAGCTCCCTGCTTAACGCCCTTTTGGGCTATGAGCGGGCCATCGTCACCGACGTGCCCGGCACCACCCGGGACACCATTGAGGAAAAGCTGCGCCTGGGCTCCGTGCTGCTGCGGCTGACCGACACCGCGGGCATCCGGGAGACCGAGGACGCGGTGGAGCGCCTGGGCGTGGAGCGCAGCCGCCGCGCCATGGAGCGGGCCTCCCTGGTGCTGGCGGTCATCGACGGCAGCGGGGAGCCCACCGGGGAGGATCTGGCCCTGCTGCGGGAGGCGGAGCGCTGCCCCAAGGCGGTGCTGGTGCTGTCCAAGGCGGATCTGGAAAACCGCGCCGCCCTGCCGGAGACCACGCTCCCCACTGTCACGGTAAGCTCCGTCACCGGCCAGGGGCTGGAGCAGCTGGAGGCGCTGATCAAAGAGCTCTTCCCGCTGCCCCGGGTGCCCGCCGGGGAGATCCTCACCAACGCCCGCCAGGCCGAGGCGGTCGCCCGGGCTTTGGAGAGTGTCCGCGCCGCGCGGGAGGCCATGGAGGCCGGCTGTACGCCGGACATCGTGCTCACAGAGAGCGAGAACGCCATGGCGGCCCTGGGCGAGCTCTCCGGCCGCAGCCTGCGGGAGGACGTGACCGCCCGGATCTTTGAGCGCTTCTGCGTGGGAAAGTGAGGCGGAACATGGCAATCAAGGAACTGGACATGGCCCGATATGGGCGGAAGGCGCAGTTTGACTACTTCCGCTCCCTGGCCTATCCCTATCTGGGGCTGACGGTGCGGGTGGATATCACGGACTTCCTCGCCGCCCTCAAGGCGAAGAAAGCCCCCTTCTTCCTGAGCTTCTGCCGGGCGGCGACCCGGGCGGCAAACGCCGTCCCCGCCTTCCGCCAGCGCATCCGGGGCGGCGGCATCGTGGAGTACGACCGGTGCCCGGGCTCTGTGACCCTGGCCCTGCCCGACGGGAATTACTGCTACTGCACCCTGCCGGACGAGGAGCCCTTTGAGGCATGGCTCCCCGCGGCCGAAGCGGCCCGGGACCGGGCTCTTGACGCTGCCAGCGTGGAGGACGGGGACGACGGCGAGAGCCTGCTCTTTCTCTCCTCCGTGCCCTGGCTGCACTACAGTGATCTGACCCAGCCGGTGCCGCAGCCCGCCGATTCCAACCCCCGCATCACCTGGGGAAAATACGCGGAGGAAGGCGGGCGGATGCTGCTGCCCGTGACGGTGCTGGTCAACCACGCCCTTATGGACGCGCGGCAGATTGCGGACTTCTTCGCGGCTCTGGAGCGGGAACTGGGCGGCATATAATCAAGAATCCACCGGTAAAGCCGGTGGATTCTTGATGTGATGAACCCAATGGAACCCGACAGAGCAAAAAGAGATGCCAAAGCATGGAAAAACCAGTAGAAATCTGCAGAAAGATCGTATATAATGGAATCAACCCGCCGCAGGAAAACGCGCATCTTTGACGGTTTTTGTGATGCGGCGGGCGATATAATAGAAAAAACGCGAAGGGAGGGAGAGCCGC
>JBGUNL010000079.1:0-2801 GCA_045117295.1 Candidatus Limivicinus sp. | reverse complement strand
ATAAGTCATGGTGGTTTTCCTCCCAGAAAGTTTTGTTTCAAACAAGAGTATTTTACCGTATCTGGCAGAAAAATCAAGCCCCGGGCGGGAAATGTGCAAAAGACCCTCCCGCAAAAAGCGGGAGGGCCCGGTTCAGCTTTCAGGGTACTGGGCCAGGACGAAGTGCCCGTGCACCAGGGCCAGCGCCCGGTCCAGGTCCTCCGGCGCCGTGGCGAGGGTGAGGGCGTTTTCCGTGAGGGAACCCTCCAGGACCCGGATTCCCTCCCGCGCCAGCAGCAACACGGCCTCGGACAGCGCGCCCGCGTCCGCGCCCCTCCCCGCCAGGGTCAGGCGGCCGTCGCCGCCGGTGACGCCCGCAAAGCGCGGCCGCGCCCGCTCCGGCAGCAGACACAGGGCGCTGCCCTCTCCTGCCTCAAAGGAGGACAGCAGCCGCAGCGGCACGTGGTTTGCCATGGCCAGCTCCACGGACTTGGGGTGCAGCACCTTCGCCCCCGCCTTCGCCAGGGCCAGCATGTCGCGGAAATCCACCGTGTCCAGCTTCCGGGCCTCCGGGAGGCGCCGGGGGTCGGCGGTGTAGATTCCGTCCACGTCGGTGTAAATCTCGCAGGCGTCCGCCTCCAGCGCCGCGGCCAGGGCCACCGCCGTGGTGTCCGAGCCGCCGCGGCCCAGGCTGGTGACGTCCCCGCGGGCGCAGATGCCCTGAAAGCCCGTGACCACCGGGATGCGGCCCCGGCTCAATTCCTCCCGGATACGGCCCGGGGCCACCAGGCGGATCTCCCCCGCGCCGTAGGCGCCGTCCGTCAGGATGCCCGCCTGCCAGCCCGTCAGCGACACCGCGTCCAGCCCCAGTTCCTGCATGGCCATGACCAGCAGGGCCGCCGCCTGCTGCTCGCCGGTGGTCACCAGGGCGTCCAGCTCCCGCTTCGGCGGCGCGGGGCTCACTTCCCGTGCGCTGCGGGAGAGCCGGTCAGTGGCGTCCCCCATGGCGGAGACCACCAGCACCAGCTCCGCCTCCCGCGCCCGGCCGGAAAGACACAGCTCCGCCACATGGCGCAGGCGCTCTCCGTCGGCGAGGGAGCTGCCGCCGAATTTCTGTACGATCAACATGATTGCTCCTCCAGCCGGGCCCGCCAGGGCGGACCCGAAAAAGTCAGCGGGCCGGGAGAGAACTCCCCGCCCAATCCAGTATATTCGCCTTCACGGCAGATGCTATAAACCCTGCCCAAATTTACCCCGCAAAAATCGGCAGTTCCTACAAGAATGAAAAAGAGGCCCCGCCGCCTCTTGCATTCGTGGGGAAAATCGTCTAAAATGGCCTCTGGTGCCAGTTCGGATGCCGCTCCGAGCTGACACTATATTTTGTGTCAATTTTGCCCGGTAACAAAAATTGAATCAATATCTTGTGTTTCGTTACCGATTTGAAGTTGACATTCTGTGGGTCCGGGGCTATGATAGCCTGGACGTCGATAAGGAGACATAACACCATGCTCATTTCCGGACTGCAAAAGCTGACTCTGCTGGACTACCCCGGAACGGTGGCCTGCACGGTCTTCACCGGCGGCTGCAACTTCCGCTGCCCCTTCTGCCACAACGCCTCCCTGGTGCTGCCGGAGGAGCTGAACCGGGAGGACGAGGCCGAGCCGGTGCTCTCCTTTCTGAAAAAGCGCGTGGGCATTCTCGACGGCGTGGCCGTCACCGGCGGCGAGCCGCTGCTGCACCCGGACATGCCCGCCTTTCTGGAGAAGGTGCGGAGCCTGGGCTACAAAATCAAGCTGGACACCAACGGCTCCTTCCCCGAGCGGCTCATGGAGATCGTAAACGCGGGCCTGGTGGACCGGGTGGCCATGGATATCAAGAACAGCCCCGCCCTCTACGGCAGGACCGTGGGGCTGGAGCGCTTCGATCTGAAGCCCGTGGAGCGGAGCAAGGACTTCCTGCTCTCCGGCAAGGTGGAGTACGAATTTCGCACCACGGTGGTCAAGGGCCTGCACACCCGGGAGAGTCTCACGGAGGCGGCCCAATGGATCGCGGGCGCGAGGGAGTACTATCTCCAGCAGTTCAAGGACTCCGGCCATGTGATCGCGCTGGCGGGCTTAGGCGCCTTCGACGGGCCCGAGATGCACGCGCTGGCGGACGCCGTGCGGCCCTATGTGCCGAGCGTACAGGTCCGCGGCGTAGAATAAGATAACGACAATATAGAGATAAATTTGGGGGTACGAGATATGTATCAGGTAGTCAAGCGGGACGGCAAAGTCGTCGAATTTGATCTCAACAAGATCGCCGAGGCCATCAAGAAGGCCTTCGACGCCACCGCCACCGAGTATAACGACAGCATCATCGATTTTCTGGCGCTGCGGGTCTCCGCGGACTTTTTGCCGAAAATCAAGGACGGCAAGGTCGCCGTGGAGGATATCCAGGACAGCGTGGAGTCCGTCCTCTCCCGGGGCGGCTACGACGCCGTGGCCAAGGCCTACATCCTCTACCGCAAGCAGCGCGAGAAACTGAGAAACACCAAGAGCTCCTACCTGGATTACAAGGAGACCGTGGACAAGTACCTCAACATCGAGGACTGGCGCGTCAAGGAGAACTCCACCGTCACCTACTCCGTGGGCGGCCTGATCCTCTCCAACTCCGGCGCCATCACCGCCAACTACTGGCTCAGCGAGGTCTATGACCAGGAGATCGCCAACGCCCACCGCAACTGCGACATCCATCTGCACGACCTCTCCATGCTCACCGGCTACTGCGCCGGCTGGAGTCTCAAACAGCTGATCCAGCAGGGTCTGGGCATCCCGGGCAAG
>JBGUNL010000078.1:0-11351 GCA_045117295.1 Candidatus Limivicinus sp. | reverse complement strand
CATGAAGAGGATCTTGCCGGCGTTGGGGGCGTAGATGCCGGTGATGTTGTTGAAGATGGTGGTCTTGCCGGCGCCGTTGGGGCCGATCAGGCCGTGGATCTGGCCATGCTCGATCTTGACGGAGAAGTTGTCGATGGCGTGGACGCCGCCGAAGTGCTTCTCCACATTCTGCATTTCCAGCACGGGGACAGCGTTTTCAGTGCTCATTACTCTGCCTCCTTCCCGGCCGCAGCCTTTTTGCCCGCGAAGAGCTTTTTGATGCCGGCGACGAAGCGCTTCCAGGAGAACTCTTTATAACCGTACAGGCCGCTGGGCTTGAACATGATGATCAGGACCACCGCGATACCGTAGAGGAGCATGCGGTAGTTGGACAGCGAACGGAACACCTCGGGCAGCAGCGTGACCAGGATGGCGCCCAGCACGGAGCCGGTCAGAGAGCCGAGACCGCCGATAACGGTGGTGGTGATCAGCTCGCAGCTCTTGGCCAGGTTGAAGCTGGAGGGCACGACGTACATCAGGTAGCCGGCGTAGAGCGCGCCGGCCCAGCCGGCATAGATGGCGGAGAAGGTGAAGCTCATCCTCTTGTAGCGGAAGGCGTTGATGCCGACCGCCTCGGCCGCCAGCTCGTTTTCACGGATGGAGGTGAGGTTGCGGCCGTACTTGGAGTGGATGAAGCGCCAGGCAATGAAGAACGCCAGGACCGTGCTCACCAGCGCGAAGAGCATACTGGTGTAGTTGGGGATGCCGGGGAAGCCGGCGGAGCCGCCGGTGAGATCTTTGGTGTAGTTGAACAGCACGCGCACACATTCGCCAAAGCCCAGGCAGGTGATGAGGAAGTAGTCGCCGTGGAGCTTCAGGGTCAGGGAGCCCAGCAGCCAGGCGATCGCACCGGCGAAGGCGGCGCCGATCACGATGGCCAGCAGGAAGTTGACGTGGTAGCGCACCGTCAGGATGGCGGCAGTATAGGCGCCGATGGACATGAAGCCCGCGTTGCCGAAGGAGAACAGACGGGTAAAGCCCGTCAGCACCGACATGCCCAGCACCGCAATGATGTTGATGCAGGTCATGACGATGACGCCCTGGATATAGCTGCTGATGCCGAAGAGGCCGCAGAAAGCATTGTTGATGCTGTTAAGTACCTGTACCATAATGCAGCGCCTCCTTTATGCCTTGTCCTGCACGTCCACGCCGAACAGGCCGCTCGGCTTGACAAGCAGGAGCACGATCAGCAGCGCGAACGCGAAGAAGTCACGCAGGCTGGAGCTGATGTAAGCGGAAACCAGGGTCTCCAGCACACCCAGAAGCACCGCGCCCACGATGGCGCCGGGCACGCTGCCCAGGCCGCCGATGACGGAGGCCACGAAGGCCTTCAGGCCCACGTTGCCCATGGTGGGGAAGACATTGTACTTCATGCCGTAGAGGATGCCCGCGGCGCCGGCCAGGGAGCCGGCCAGCAGGAACACCGTGGCGATGGACTGGTCCACGCGGATGCCGAGCACTCTCGCCGCCTTCTGGTTGCAGGCGATGGCGCGGACGTTCAGACCGAAGCGGGTCTTGTTGATCATGTAGATCAGGAAGGACAGGATCACCGCCGTGATGACCAGGCTCACCAGGTCGAGCACGCCCAGGTAGGCCGAGCCGATCTGCACCGTGGACACGGGCAGCTTGAAATCGTAGGTCCGGTACTGGCCGGAGAAGATCAGGTTGGCCGTCTGCTGGAAGACGTTGGACAGGCCCATGGCCGCGATCATCAGGAACATGTTGGGCGCGCCGTTGGAGCGGATGCGGCGGTAGGCAAAGCGCTCGGACAGGAAGCTGACCGCAGCGCCGCCGAGAACACCGGCCAGGGCAGCCACGATAAACGGGACATGCAGCATGTTGCAGAAGACGATGGCGACATAGGCGCCGATCATCGCGAACTCACCGTGAGACCAGTTGGAGAAGTCCAGCAGGCTGTAAATCAGGGAATAACCGGTGGCCAGCAGTGCGTAGATGCCGCCGATGGAGATTCCCGTAACAAGCTGTTGAAAAAACATGGTACTCTCTCCTATACAAATCCTTTATCTAAAGAGAGGGGGAGGAGCAAGTCCTCCCCCTTTGGGATGCGGTTGCAGATAAAACTTAGTCGGTAACGGCTTCAACAGTCTTGATGGGAACCTTGATGTGCTCGCCGGCCTCGTTGGTCTGGAACTCGAAGACTTCGCAGGCCATGACGGGGTTGTGGGTCTCAGCATTCATCACCAGGGTGCCGATCAGGCCCTCGAACACGTCGGTGGCCTCCAGGGCGTCACGGATGGCGGTGGGGTCGGTGGAGTTGGCGCGCTCGATGGCGTCCTTGATCCAGTACACGCCGTCGCGGCCGAATAGGCACTCGGTCTCCAGGGTGCCGCCGTACTTGGCAACGATCTTCTCGCCGAACTCAAGGGCCTCGGGCATGGCGAAGCCGATACGGGTGACGTTCTGGCAGCCGTCCAGCTTACCCTCGGCAGCGGCGGGCAGCTCGTTGGAGTCCCAGCCGTCGTGGCCCATCAGCATGCAGTTGATGTCCATCTCGCGGGCCTGCTTGGCAAAGGCGGCGTTCTTGGCGTAGTCGTTCATGACAACGAAGATGACCTCGGGATCAGCGGTCTTGAAGTTGCCCAGCTGGGCGCGGAACTCAAGGTCGGTGCCGGGGGTCTGCTGCTCGGAGACCATGGTGCCGCCGTTCTTCTCAAAGGCTTCCTTGATGTACTGGCCGACGGACTCAGAGTTGGTGTCGCCCTGGACAGTGAGGAGAGCGCCCTTCTTGAAGCCAAGATCCTTGGTGGCGTAGGTGCCGATGACAGTGCCGATGTAGTTGTCCAGGAAGCACATACGGAAGGAGTAGGGGTGCAGGTTGCCGTTCTCGTCAACGGTGACGAGCTCGTTGGAGGCGGCGGTGCCGATGATGGGAACCTTCAGCTCGTCAGCGACAGCGGCCATGGGGATGTTGCAGGAAGAGAAGTTGGTGCCGATCTCAGCGACGATATGCTCATCGGTGATCAGCTTGCGCAGCGCGCTGACGGAGTCAGCCGCTTCGCCCTTGCCGTCCATGGCAACCAGCTCGAGCTTCTTGCCCAGGACGCCGCCGGCGGCGTTGATCTCTTCAATGGCTTCCATGGCGCCGAACTTACCGGCATTGCCCCACAGGGCGGTGCCGCCGGAAAGGTCGCCGACATAGCCGATCTTGATGGTGTCTTCCTTCTTCTGACCGCAGGCGGCCAGCGCGAAGATCATCACCACAACGAGAACCAGTGCCAATACTTTTTTCATGTTTGTTCCTCCTATGTTTTTTGGTGATAACCGAGCATTCTTCATGCTTATGGGTATAGTTAATCAAAAATGGCCCTCTTTGTCAAGCCCGATTCTGCCGGATTTTGACCGTTTTCAAAGGGGCTTTTTTTGTGATTTTTGGCAAAGGAATGGCCGATTTGCGCAATAATGCCGCCTATCTTTGTGCATTTCGCTCAAGAAGTGCCATTTTGTTTGGTGCTTTTTCCGGAGGCGCAGCCGCGATTTTGTAGCATTGCATCAAAATGATGTTGTGTTTTTGTTGTTTTCTGCCAAAAATCAGGTTTCGCGCGGAGAGCCCTTTGATTTTTGTGGCGCTCCGATTATAATTGGATAAAAAAAGGAGGGATTCCTGTGTCCAAGCCCGTCTATATCGGCTGCGACGATTCCGGCTTTGCGGCAAAGCAGGCCGTCCTTGGCCTGCTGGAGGAGCTGGGCGTTCCCTTTGTGGACTGCGGCGGCGGCGAAGAGCCCTCCCGCTACCCCTGGTTCGCGGCGAAGGTGGCCTCCGCCGTGTCCGAAGGTCGGGCGGATTTCGGCATTTTGATCTGCGGCTCCGGCATCGGCATGAGCATCGCCGCCAACAAGTTCCCCGGCGTGCGGGCCGCCGTGGTCAGCGACGCGTACGGCGCCCGGCTTACCCGGCGGCACAACGACTCCAACGTCCTGTGCCTGGGCGGGCGGCTGCTGGGCCCCTGGCAGATCGCCCAGATCGTCCGCGTCTGGCTCGCCACCGCCTATGACGGCGGGCACCACGAGGGCTCGCTGGAGCTGCTGCGGCAGCTGGAGACCGTGAACTTCACGGGCGCGCGCTGGTGCCCGGAGGAACAGCCCTACCCGGATTTCGACTGGAACCCGGAGCAGTCCCTTTAAAGAAAGGAAGCGGGAAAGCACAGACTGCGCTTTCCCGCTTCAGGACGTTCTCACTCCTGGCTGTAGAGAATCTCGATCTTCCGCTTGGCCGCGAAGCTCTCCAGCTCCTCCGGCAGCCGCTGGTCGGTGATGATCACGTCCAGATCCTCCATCCCCTCAAAGAGGATATTGGCGTTGCCCTCAAACTTGGTGTGATCCGCCACCAGCACCTTCATCTGGGCGTTGCGCAGCATCTGCTTGCGGACGTTGGCCTCGCTGATGTGGTTGTCTGAAAGGCCGAATTCCGCGCTCACCTTCGGGCAGCTGATGAAGGCCTTGTCCGCGTAGTAGCGGCGCAGCGCCTCCACGGTGTTGGGATCGGCGAAGGACATGGTCCGGCGGCGGAAGGTGCCGCCTACACAGATGAGATTGATGTTGGTGGTGGTCTCCTCAAAGAGCCGGCAGACCTCCAGGGAGTTGGTCACCAGCGTCACCGTCAGCCCCCGGGCCAGGATCGCCGCGGCGATGGCCAGGCACGTGGTACTGGCGTCCAGCATGACCACGTCGTTTTCCTTGATGAGGGCGATGGCGGCCTCGGCCAGGCGCTCCTTGGTGTGCTGCAGATAGGACTTGCGCAGTTCGATGGGATAGCCCTTGTCGTACTTCTCCACCAGGTAGGCGCCGCCGTGGGTGCGCACCAGCTTGCCCGCCTTCTCCATCTCCTTGAGATCGCGGCGGATGGTCTCCTCGCTGCAGCTCAACAGCTCGCTCAGACCCGGCACCAGCACGAAGCCCTGCTTCCGGATCTCCTGGTCGATGACATTGTGCCGTTCAATTTTCAACATATCGGGTTCCTCCTGACATGTGACGGTCAAAGAAACACTTCTGCCTGCGGTCAACATTATACACGATTCAACCACAAACAGTCAACATTATCTGCATCCCTCTTTCTTTTTTGAATTTTTTGTTTGATTATTTTGTTTTCTGTTGACTTGTGCCCGTTTCTGGTGTATGGTTTGACTGTGGGAATGGGTTTTCCCCGGATTGCTCCATGTTTTCCTTCTGCCTGTTTTCGCCCGTTTTCCTTCTTTTCAACTTTCACCGTGTTCCTTTTTCCTGGATTTCGGATTTGATTTGACGTGAGGTCATGATTATGAAAGACTTTCAGTCCTTTTTCCTGATGAGCACCGACGACGTCAAGCGCTACGCCGTGGAGGTGCTGCACCGCTTCGAGCCCGACGAGGAGACCGACTGTGTCGAGATCGGCGACGGCAATATCAACTACGTCTTTAAAATTGTATCCCGGCGCGACGGGCACTCCGTGATCGTCAAGCAGGCCGACCGCCTGCTGCGCTCCTCCGGCCGCCCGCTGGATATCTACCGCAACAAGATCGAGGCCGCCATCCTCCAGCTGGAGGGGGAGCTGGCCCCCGGCTATGTGCCCGAGGTCTACTATTATGATGAGATCATGTCCGCCACGTCCATGGAGGATGTGAGCGCCTACGGCAATCTGCGCAAGGAACTGGCCGCGGACCGGGTCTACCCCCATCTTGCGGAGAACATCTCCACCTTCATGGCGGACACCCTCCTGCCCACCACCGACCTGGTGGTCGACGCGGAGGAAAAGAAAAAGCGCGTGAAGTTCTACACCAACCCGGAGCTCTGCAAGATCACCGAGGATCTGGTGCTGACCGAACCCTATTACAATTATAAAAACCGCAACATCATCACCCCCGGCAACGAGGACTTCGTGCGGGAGTACCTGTACGAGGACGAGGCGCTGCACACCGAGGTGGGCAAGCTGCGTCTCAACTTCATGAACAACGCCCAGGCTCTCATGCACGGGGATCTGCACTCCGGCTCCATCTTCGCAAACGAGACGGGGCTCAAGGTGCTGGACCCGGAGTTTGCCTTCTACGGGCCCATGGGCTACGACATCGGCAACGTCATCGGAAACCTCTTCTTCTCCTGGGCCAACAAGGCCTTTACCCGCCCCGGCGATCCCGCCGCAGAGGCGGCCGTGGAGGCGCTGGCCAAGACCATCGCCGACACCTATGATCTCACCCGCGAAAAGCTTGAAAAGAAGTACGACGAGCTGGTGACCCTCCCCCTCTATCGCACCGCCGCCTTCCGGAAATACTACCTGGATTCCGTCATGGCCGACTCTCTGGGCTACGCCGGCACCGAGATCATCCGCCGCACCGTGGGCGACTCCAAGGTCATGGAGGTCTCCTCCGTGTCCGATCTCAAGCAGCGCGTCCCCATGGAGCGGGCGCTGGTCAAGCTGGGCGCCGCCCTCATCAAGCAGCGGGAGACCCTCCGAAGCGGCAAGGCCGTGACGGAGCTCTTCCGCCTGATTCTGGCCTAAGGAGGACACAGCCATGGAACGCATGGATCAGAACATGCCCTTCCTGCTCCGCTACGAAAACGTCGCCTGGTATGAAAACGGGAAGGTCCGCATCCTGGACCGCCGCGTCTTCCCCACCGAGGTGCGCTTTGTGGAGTGCGAGAGCTACCAGGAGGTCCGCCAGGCCATCGCCGACATGGTGACCCAGTCCGCCGGCCCCTACACCGCCGTGGGCATGGGAATGGCCCTGGCCGCCTGGCAGGTCAGGGGCGAGAGCAAAGAGAAGCAGGTTTCCTTCCTCAAGCAGGCCGCCTATGACCTGGCCCACGCCCGGCCCACCACCGCCAACCGCTACGGCCAGATCACCTTCCGGGCCGCGGATCTGGCGGAAGCTGCGCTGGAAGAGGGCCGCGACCCCATCCAGGCCATCGTGGATTCCACCGTGGAGTCCCTTAACCGCCGCTACGGCACCATGCAGATCGTGGGCAATTACCTGGCGGAGCTGATCCCCCAAGGGGGCAGCATCCTGACCCAGTGCTTCGGCGAGACCATCATCGGCACCGTCATCCGCGCCGCCAGAGAGCAGGGCAAGGACTTCCGCGTCTACTGCGCGGAGACCCGCCCCTACCTGCAGGGCGCCCGGCTCACCTCCAGCTGCTTTGCGGAGATGGGCTTTGAGACCACGGTGCTCACCGACAACATGATCGCCTACGCCATGGAGCGGGAGGGCATCGATCTCTTCACCTCCGCGGCGGACTCCATCGCCCGGGACGGGCACATCGCCAACAAGATCGGCACCTTCCAGATCGCGATCCTCGCCAAGTACTTCGGCATCCCCTACTACGTCACCGGCATCCCCGACAGGGACAAGCACACCAAAGACGACATCGTCATCGAGATGCGCGACCCCGAGCAGGTGCTGCGCTACCGGGGCATCCCCAACTGCCTGCCCCAGGTCAAGGCCATCTACCCCTCCTTCGACGTGGTGCCGCCCCACCTGATCTCCGGCGCGGTCACGGACAAGGGCGTGTTCGTGCCCTATCTGCTGGACCGCTACTTTGACAGCGACGTCAAAGCCTTCTATTGAGATGACAAAAAATTTTATCATAGAAAAGGAGAAGTTCCATGAAAGTTTATGTTCGCGCTCCCTACCCCGAAAACCGCCTGGCCGAGCTGCGGGAAATGTTCGAAGAGGTCGTCTACGAGCCCTGGAATGCGACCGGCGAGCGCTACTATGAGGATGAGATGCTCGAGCATCTTCTCCAGGTGCAGCCCGACGTGCTCATCACCGAGCTCGACCGCGTGACCGAGAAGGTCCTGGCCGGCTACAAGGGGCTGAAGGTCATCGGCGACTGCCGCGCCACCCCCGCCAACCTCCAGATTCCCGCCTGCACCGAGGCCGGCATCCCCGTGCTCTGCACCCCGGGCCGCAACAACCAGGCCGTGGCCGAAATGGTCGTCTCCCTGATCATCATGCACATGCGCCACGGGCTCGAGTCCATCCAGTGGGTCAAGGACGGCAAGTGGGTTGCCGGCACCACCCCCTACTTCCTGTGGATGGGCCATGAGCTGCAGTACAAGCGGGTCGGCCTCGTGGGCTTCGGCGCCGTCGCCCAGGCCGCCGCGAAGATCCTCGACGCCTTCGACTGCGACGTCTGCTACTACGACTACAAGGGCCGTCAGTACGGCAGCTACAAGTCCCTGAGCCTGGAAGAGCTGTTCTCCACCTGCGACGTCGTCTCCCTGCACCTGCCCGTCAGCGACACCACCCGCGGCATCGTCACCGAGAAGCTGCTGCGCTCCATGAAGCCCGACGCCCTGTTCGTCAACGCCGGCCGTTCCGCCCTGGTGGACAATGAGGCTCTCTACCGCCTGCTGATGGACAAGGCCATCGCCGGCGCCGTGCTGGACGTGCTGGACAACGAGCCCCCCACGGCCGAGGATCTGAAGTTCCTGGACTGCCCCAACACCATCGTGACCCCGCATATGTGCGGCGCCACCTATGAGGTCACCAACCACCAGGCCGACATTCTCAACGCCCGCCTGCGCCAGTGGCTGGCCGGTGAGAATCTGCAGAAGATCGTCTACAACAGGGACGTTCTCGCCAAGTAAGCTTATGGAATACCATCTTCTGATCGACCTGGGCACCGGCAGCACCCGCGCCGCTCTCGTCTCAAGCGACGGGACGATGGTCGCCATCCGCAGCTTTTTCAACCGCTATTACCGGGATGAGGCCTACCCCGACGCGCAGTACTTCCTGCCGGAGGAGTGGGAGGCGGAGATCCTGCGCTGCTGCCGCGAGCTCCACGAGGAACACCCCGAAATCCGCGTTCGCGCCGTCTCCGCCGCGGGCGCCCGCCAGAGCATCGTCCTCATCGACCGGGAGGGCCGCGCCTTCTACGGGCTGCCCAACATCGACAACCGTGGCCGGGAGTTCATGGGCGAGATCGCCGATCAGGCCCTGATCTACGAGCGTTCCGGCAAGTGGGTCACGGAGGACTTCTGCGCCGCCAAGCTCCTGGGGCTGCGCAAGCGCCGCGCCGTCCTGTATGACCGCATCGGCACCGTGCTGAGCCTTTCGGGCTACATCGCCTGGATCTTCACCGGAAACAGTGTCTTTGAGCCCTCCCAGGCCTGCGAGACCCAGCTGTACGATCTGGACGCCAAAAACTGGTCGGACTTCCTCTGCCGGGCCTACGGCATCGACAAGGCACTCCTGCCCCCCATCGCCATGGCGGGGGACAGCGCGGGCCCCGTTCTCCCCGCTCTGCGGGAGGAGCTGGGCATGGCGGAGGACGCCCGCTTCATCGTCGGCGGGGCCGACACCCAGGCTGCCCTGCTGCAGACCGGCATCGCGTCCGGGGACATCGCCATCGTCTCCGGCACCACCTCCCCCGTCTGCGCGCTGGTGGACTTCAAGGTCCACGATGTGCAGCAGCGCATCTGGACGGACGCAAACCTGGGCGCCAAGGGCTATCTCATTGAGATGAACCCCGGCGTCACGGGTCTCAACTACCAGCGGATGAAGAGCGCCTTCTGCCCGGACATCCCCTATGAGGATCTGGAAAAGGCCTACGCCGCCAAGCGGGACGTGCCCTGCACCGCCTCCTTCAGCTCCCTGCTGTTTTACGAGCGGCGTTCCCTCAAGCACGGCGGCTTCTTCTTCCCCTCCCCCTTCCCCGACGGCATCGACCGCACGGACCTGCTCTGGGCGGAGCTGGGCGATATCGCCTGCTCCACCTACGAACAGCTCTGGCGGCTGCGCAAGCTCACCGGCCACAACAGGGACTACGTCCTCGGCTGCGGCGGCGGCTTCCGCTCTCCCACCCTGTGCCAGATGCTGGCGGATCTCTCCGGTCTGGAGCTGCGGCTCAAGCCCGGCTTCGAGCAGGCCACCGTCCTGGGTCTCGTGGCCGTGTGCAACCGGGCTCTCGGCCTGGAGGAAGCCCTGGCCGTCGGCGGCGAGGAGCTCCGCTTCGCCCCCGGCAGAGGCGAACTGATCCGCCGCTACCACACCCTCTGGGGCGGCAGCCGCCTCTCCGTCAACCCCCCTGTCAAATAACAAAAAATTTATAAATGGAGGATCCCACTATGATCATGCAAGAAGAACGCGAACTGATGGTTGAAATCGGCAAGCAGATGAGCTCTTCCGGTCTCTGCCCCGGCACCAGCGGCAACCAGAGCATCTACAACCCCGAGCTGGGTCTGATGTGCATCAAGCCCTCCGGCATCGGCTACATGGAGACCACCCCCGAGGACATCGTCGTCATGGACCTGGAGTCCCACATTGTCGACGGCAAGCGCAAGCCCTCCAGCGAGTGGGATATGCACACCGAGTTCTATAAGCACAAACCCAATTGCCGCGCCCTGGTCCACACCCACTCCCGCTTCTGCACCACCTTTGCCGTCCTGGGCATGCCCATCCAGGCCGTCCACTACGTCCTGGCCGACGCCAACTGCTATGAGGTCCCCTGCGCCCCCTACCACACCTTCGGCACCCCGGAGCTTGCCAACGACGCGGTCAAGTACTGCGGCGACGGCGACGCCGTTCTGCTGGCCAACCACGGCATCATGGTCTGCGGCAAGAACCTGAAGAGCACCTTCGGCCTGGCCAAGAACCTGGAGTACATCGCGGAGCTGCAGTACCGCGCCATGTGCATCGGCAAGCCCAACATCCTCACCAAGGCCGAGATGGACGAGGTCTTCGAGAGCTTCAAGTCCTACGGCCAGCCCAACAGCGGCAAGAAGGGCTACTAATTCAGCTTCGATAACCATTTCGCCGTTGAGGACAACAAGACAAGAAGGAGCAGCGTATGAATAATTTTGATTTCTACAGCCCCACTTATTTCGTCTTCGGCCGGGACCGCGAGAACGACGCCGGCAAGTACGTCAAGAAGTTCGGCGGCAGCCGCGTGTTGGTGGTCTACGGCGGCCAGTCCGCCAAGAAGTCCGGCCTGCTGGACAGAGTCAAGGCCTCCCTGGAGGCCGAGGGTCTCCCCTCCCTGGAGCTGGGCGGCGTCAAGCCCAACCCCCGCAGCGGCCTGGTCTATGAGGGCATCGAGCTCTGCCGCAAGGAGGGCGTCGACTTCCTGCTGGCCATCGGCGGCGGCAGCGTCATCGACACCGCCAAGTCCATCGCCATGGGCGTGCCCTATGACGGGGACTTTTGGGACTTCTTCTCCGGCAAGGTGCCCGAGGTCTCCCTCCCCGTGGGCGTGGTGCTGACCCTGGCCGCCTCCGGCAGCGAGGGCTCCCCCGACGCCATCATCACCAACGAGAAGACCCTGGAGAAGACCGCGGCCGAGGCCGACTGCATCCGTCCCAAGTTCTCCATCATGGATCC
>JBGUNL010000077.1:0-1591 GCA_045117295.1 Candidatus Limivicinus sp. | reverse complement strand
TCGGGGGAGACCACCATGACGTTTTCGTTGCCCTTGCCGAATTTGTTGACGTAGTGCTTGACGAACAGATGGCTGCCCATCAGGTTGTCCACGGGGATGTCGAAGAAGCCCTGGATCTGGGCGGCATGCAGGTCCATGGTGAGGACCCGGTCGGCGCCGGCGGCGGTGATGAGGTTGGCCACGAGCTTGGCGGAGATGGGATCACGGCTTTTGACCTTGCGGTCCTGACGGGCATAGCCGAAATAGGGGATGACGGCGGTGATGCGGCCGGCGGAGGCGCGGCGCATGGCGTCGATCATGATGAGCAGCTCCATCAGGCTGTCGTTGACGGGCTTGCAGGTGGACTGGACGATGAACACGTCCTTGCCGCGCACAGGCTCATAAACCGAGACAGAGCACTCCCCGTCGGCAAAGTGGGAGACATTTGCGTTGCCGAGACTGCGGTACAGGTCGGAGCAGATCAGCTCCGCCAGGGCGGGATTGGAGTTGCCGGTGAAAACCACGATTTCCTTGCCGTGTGAAATCATATTCTCTTTATCCTCCGTAAAAGCGTTTTGAAGATGCGCGCTGCGTTCTTCTTAGCTGTCAGTTTTTCAAGTTATTATACCACGGCAGACAGGAAATGGGAAGAACTTTAACTGTTTTTATCGAGGAGGAAAAGCAAATAAAAAAGCAATTTACAAGCGGATGCTTTTTGTGTATAATACTATATTGCTGAATTGATGAGAAATTGATGAGAACTTGCCCAAAGACTGCAGGAGAGTGCTGACGACATGCTGGAATTTGAAGAATACAAGACCAAACTGAATGCCCTCAAGCCAGAGCTGGAGGTGCTGCGTACGGCGCTGAAGCTGGAAGCTGCCCAGAAGGAGATTGAGGAGCTGGAGGCCGCCAGCGCCCGGGAGGGCTTCTGGAACGACGTGGCCAATTCCCAGAAGGTGCAGAAGCGCCTGAAGAACCTCAAGGACAAGGTGGAGAATTTCAACCATCTCTGCACCGGGTGGGACGATCTGTACACCCTCTGCGAGATGGCCATCGAGGAAAGCGACGACTCCATGCTGGAGGAGCTGAAGACGGAGTTTGCCGCCTTCAAGGAGAAGATGGAGACCACCCGCCTCTCCACCCTGCTGACCGGGGAGTATGACGCCAACAACGCCATCCTCACCTTCCACGCCGGGGCCGGCGGCACCGAGGCGCAGGACTGGTGCTCCATGCTCTACCGCATGTACAACATGTGGGCCGACCGCCACGGCTACAAGGTCCGCGTGATGGACTATCTGGACGGCGAGGACGCCGGGCTCAAGAGCGCCACCATCATGATCGAGGGCGAGAACGCCTACGGCTATCTCAAGAGCGAGCACGGCATCCATCGGCTGGTGCGCGTCTCCCCCTTTGACAGCGCCGGCCGCCGCCACACCTCCTTCGCCGCGGTGGAGGTCATGCCCGAGATCGCCAACGACAACGAGATCGAGCTCAGGGATGAGGACATCAAGATGGACGTCTACCGCTCCTCCGGCGCGGGCGGCCAGAAGGTCAACAAGACCTCCTCCGCCGTGCGGCTGACCCACATCCCCACGGGCATCGTGGTGTC
>JBGUNL010000076.1:0-7004 GCA_045117295.1 Candidatus Limivicinus sp. | reverse complement strand
GCGGCATGGAACTTAACTTGCTCATAAGAATATCCCTCCAATTCGGTTTTTTCGGGGACTTTGAAAACGCTCCCGAAGAACCAGATGACCGATTGTTGTGTCATCCTGAGCGCCGGCGAAAACTCCAACCTGTGACAATGACAGGCGTTTGAGATCTTTCGACTCCGCTTCGCTCCGCTCAAGATGATACGTTTTTTGGTCTGTCCGTTCTCTTCGGGGACTTTGCGGAAAGTCCCCATTCTTTTTCTGGTCCGAATTTTACCCGAATCCGACAGTTATGTCAACGATTCTTAAGAAAGACTAAGTTTTTCCAGTTCCTCGACAAGCTCGCCGAAGAGCTTCAGCCCTGCGTTGACGGGCTCCGGGGTGCCCATGTCCACCCCGGCGATCTTCAAAAGGCTGATGGGGTCGCTGCTGCCGCCGGAGGAGAGGAAGCGCTTGTAGTCCCGGACGGCGGGCTCTCCCAGGGTGAGGATGCGCTGGGCGATGGCGGCCGCGGCGGAGAAGCCAGTGGCGTACTGGTAGACGTAGTAGTCATAGAAGAAGTGGGGGATGCGCGCCCACTCCAGGGCGATCTCCGGGTCGGAGACCATGTCGGAGCCGAAGTAGAGCTTGTTGAGGGCCAGATAGGTTTCGCACAGGGCGTCCGCGGTGAGGGCCTGGCCCGCCTCGGCCATGCGGCCCATCTCCAGCTCGAACTCCGCGAACATGGTCTGGCGGTAGACCGTGCCCTTGAACTGATCCAGGAAATGGTTGATGAGATAGGCCCGCTGCTTCTTGTCCTCCGTTTTCCCCAGGAGATGGCGCATCAGCAGGATCTCGTTGCAGGTGGAGGCCACCTCCGCCACGAAGATCACGTAGTCCGCGGTGTTCACCGGCTGGTGCAGGCAGCTGTGATAGCTGTGCAGGGCGTGGCCCATCTCGTGGGCAATGGTGAACATGGAGTCCAGGGTGTCCTTGTGATTCAAGAGCACGTAGGGGTGGGGCCAGGAGTTGCCGGAGGAGTAGGCCCCGGAGCGCTTGCCCCGGTTCTCGTACACGTCGATCCAGCGCTCCGAGAAGCCCTTTTTCAAAAGCGCGGTGTAGTCCTCCCCCAGCACCGCCAGGGCCTCCAGCACGGTCTGTTTGGCCTCGTCGTAGGAGATCTTCACCGCCGCGTCCTTCACCACGGGGGTGTAGACGTCATACATGTGCAGCTCCTCCACGCCCAGCAGCTTCTTGCGCAGGGCGACATAGCGGTACATCTTGTCCAGATTCCGGTGCACCGCCTCGATGAGGTTATGGTACACGCTCTCGGGCACCTCGGTGCGGTCCAGGGCGGCGGCGAGGGTGGAGGGATAGCGCCGCGCCTCGGCAAAGAAGCGCAGCTGTTTGAACTGGGCGTCCAGGGTGGCGGCCACGGTGTTGCGGAAATCCCCGTAGGTCCTGTAGCAGTTTTCAAAGGCGCTCCGGCGCAGGGCCCGGTCCCCGCTCTCCATCAGCGGGCCGAAGGTCCCGGCGGAGAGGGGGTGGCGCCCGCCGTTTGCGTCCACGGCGTCGTCAAAGCGCAGGTCCGCGTTGCGCAGGGCCGAGGCGATGGAGTCCGGCGCGTCGGCCATCTCCCCCGCGGCGGCCAGCAGCTTCTCCTCCTTGTCGGAGAGGATGTGCTCTCTGCGGCGGCGGATGCGGTAGAGGCTGCGGCGGTACGTCTCCAGCGCCGGGCACTCCCGGTAGAAGCGATCCAGCGTCGTATCGTCGATGGCCATGATCTCCGGCGTGGAGAAGGCCGAGGCCCCGGCGATGGCGACGATGCAGGCGGTGGCCCTGCTGCGCATGTCCTGGCTCGGGCCGTCGGCCAGATCCTGGTCGCCCTTGCAGTTGGCGTAGCCGGAGAGCTTTTCCAGCCGGACGGTCAGCTCGTCGTCCAGTTTCAGAAAATCCAGCAGCCGCCCCGGCCCCCGGGAAAGGGTGCCGGCAAAGGCCGCGATGGTCTCCGGCATCGCCATCAGGGCCTCGTACTCCCGGCGCCAGGCCTCGTCGCTTTCAAAAATGTCGCGCAGATCCCAGGTGTACTCCTCGGGGATCTCGCTGCGTTCGGGGATCTTGTTTACGTCCATGCTTTCCCTCCAAAAAATCAATCATGGGCGTATTATAACACAAGCCCGCCGGAATAAAATGTACGGATTGAGAATTTCTGATCAGAAAGGAGCTTTTATGCAGATCTATGAAGTCAAATCCGGCGACAGTCTCTGGGCCGTCGCCCGCCGTTTCGGCCGGACGGTGGAGGAGCTGGCCGCCGTCAACCAGCTCGCCGATCCCGCCCGGCTGGTGCCGGGCCTGGCCCTGGTCATCCCCGGCCCCGGCGCCTCCCCGCGGCGAAGCGTGGAGGTCAACGCCTACGTCTACCCGAACGTGGCCGCGGAGCCCCTGGCGGCGGTGCTCCCCTTCTGCACCAGCCTCTGCCCCTTCTCCTACGCCGCCACCGAGGAGGGGGAGCTGACGCCCATCGAGGACACGCGCCTCATCGAGGCGGCCTACGCCGCCTCCGCCGTGCCGCTGCTGACGGTGACGAACCTGGGCGAGACGGGCTTTTCCTCCCGCATCG
Source organism: Candidatus Limivicinus sp. (assembly GCA_045117295.1). GTDB lineage: Bacteria > Bacillota > Clostridia > Oscillospirales > Oscillospiraceae > Limivicinus. The sequence goes on along the minus strand of JBGUNL010000076.1, from coordinate 4,420 downwards.
GCCACGCGGTGCTGACGGACCAGGCGGTGCAGGATCGGGTACTGGAGGGCATTCTGGCTCTTATCCGGGAGAAAGACTACTACGGTCTGAACATCAACTTTGAATATCTCTACCCCTTTGACCGCGACAGCTACAGTCAATTTGTGGCCCGGGCCTCCGAGCTCCTGCACCCGCTGGGCTGTCCGGTCTCCACCGCCATCGCCCCCAAGGAGAGCGCTGATCAGCCGGGCTTTCTCTACGCGGCCCACGACTACGAGGCCCACGGGCGTTATGCCGACCGGGTGATTTTGATGACCTATGAGTGGGGCTACACCTTCGGCGCGCCCCAGGCCGTCTCCCCGGTCAACCGCATCCGGCGGGTGCTGGACTACGCGGTGACGGTCATCCCGCCGGGGAAGATCCTGATGGGCTTTTCCAACTACGCCTACGACTGGACCCTGCCCTGGCAGCAGGGGACGGCGGCCCGGCTGCTTTCCAACGCCGCCGCCCAGGCGCTGGCGATCTCCCAGGGGGCGGAGATCCGCTACGACGCGGCCGCGGCGGCCCCGTGGTACAACTACCGGGATACAGCGGGCAAGACCCACGTGGTCTGGTTTGAGGACGCCCGCAGCGCCCTGGCCCGGCTGAAGCTGGTGGAGGAATACGATCTCGCGGGGCTCTCGGTCTGGACGGCGGACGCCCTCTGGCGCCCGGCGCTGGCTGCGCTGGAGAGCCTGTACGACGTGGAAAAAGTGATATAATTTTCTTGCCTGTTGCGGAAAATGATACTATAATAAGTATCTGGATTTTTACGAACACAGATAAAAGGAGAGGAAGCCCCATGCCCACCACATGGACCAGAACCCCGGAGGAATTCCACAAGATCTACACCGCCAACACCGACGCCTTCTACCGCCTGGGCGGGGCGGGCCTGGCCAAGGAACTGGATGAGTTCATGACCAAGTGCGCCCTGAGCCTGTGGAGCAAGGCCGGCGGCATCACCCAGCGCCACGTGGACATGGCCAACCAGCTCTACTCCCGCAATCAGCCCAAGCCCAGCTGGATGCTCTGGAGTCTGACGGGCTCCGTCTGCGAGAGCGAGGTGTTCCTGCCCCCGGTGTTCTACTGGAACCTGGCGGAGACGGACGCGCGGCGCGGCACCGAGGCCTCCCGCACCTTCATCCGGATGCTCACCAACATCCTGCTGTATCTGGCCGCGGTGGACGACGACGTGACCTACGAGGAGGCCGCCTTCATCACCGAGTGCACCGACAAGCTCACCGCCATCTGCGACACCACCGGCGTGCGCAAGAGCAAGGAGGGGCTCAACCCCCTGGACTTTGTCACCAGCTCCGAGCCCAGCTTCGTGGAGAAGCACAAGCTGCAGACCCAGACCGCCGGCGGGGAGAAGAGCGCCGAGGGTCAGGCGGAGACCCGGACCGAAAAGCCCGACTTTGACGAGCTCATGGCCCAGCTGGAGGAGCTGGTGGGCCTGGAGGACGTGAAGAAGGACATCAAGAACCTGGTCAATCTCATGAAGGTGCGCAAGCTGCGGGAACAAAACGACCTGCCCGTGCCCCCGATGAGCCTGCACATGGTCTTTATGGGAAACCCCGGCACCGGCAAGACCACCGTGGCCCGCATTGTCTCCGGCCTCTACGCCGCCATCGGCGTGCTGGAGAAGGGCCAGCTGGTGGAGGTGGACCGCTCCGGTCTCGTGGCGGGCTACGTGGGCCAGACGGCGCTGAAGACCCAGGAGGCCATCAAGAAGGCCATCGGCGGCGTGCTGTTCATCGACGAGGCCTACTCCCTCTCCTCCGGCGGCGAGAACGACTTCGGCCGCGAGGCCATCGAGACCATCCTCAAGGCCATGGAGGACCACCGCAAGGAGCTGATCGTCATCGTGGCGGGCTACACCGGGCCCATGGAGAAGTTCCTCTCCTCCAACCCGGGGCTGGAATCCCGCTTCAACAAGTATTTCTTCTTCCCCGATTACAACGGGGAGCAGCTCATGGCCATCTTCCGCAGCCAGTGCAAAAAGAACGGCTACACCCTCACGGAGGAGTCCGAGAAGGCGGCGGTGGAACTGTTCACCGAGCTGTACGAAAACCGCAGCGACAACTTCGGTAACGGCCGCGACGTGCGCAACTGCTTCGAGGACATGGTGGTGCGTCAGTCCAACCGTGTGGCGCAGCTGGAAAACCCCACCAAGGAGGATCTGATGGCCGTGCTGCCGGAGGATCTGCAGGACGAGGAAGAAGAGGAAGAGGAATAATCAAATGTGGAAGCCGGGAGGGGCCGCCCCCTCCCGGGTTTTTTTGCCTTTTTGTGTTCGCAAGACATGACCTGCGCCATGCGCCCCCCATCTTCTTTTCGATCTTGCGCGAAAAGAAGATGGTCCGCGCCCGGGCCAGAAGAAAAGGGCGCCGACGCGATCAACTGCTGTACAGCTCCATAGCTCGGCATCGCGATCGTCGGAACATGGTACAGCTCCGGTGCAAGAACCATACCTTGTTGCGCTTCTCGTCCGCGAAAGCTCGCTCACGCTCGCGCCGCTGCCTGGTTCGTGGCACTATGTTGCCGCCGCGCCCAGGGGAATCCAACGGGGGATCCGCAGATCCCCCTTGGCCGTTTCAATTAGGGAGAGTCAAGGGAGGGGAAGAAAACGGAATCTTCCCCTCCCTTGTGGCGTTTCTTTTGCAACTTTTCTTTGGCCAAACAAAGAAAAGTTGAGACGTAGCTCATGTCCTACAAGCACCCAATCTCTGCGGGAATGAACGTATAGAATTTTTTCCCAGAGGGCTTGACAAGTTTGTATTACTGTGTTATTGTATTAATCGCTTAATACAATAACACAGAGGAGGTGCCGCGATTGGGCTGGAGTTTTCAGAATGATCTGCCCATCTACACCCAGCTGGTGGACGCCATCAAATTTTCCATCGTCTCCGGCGAGCTTCTGCCCGGGGCGCGGATGAGCACGGTGCGGGATCTGGCCCTGGAGGCCGGGGTCAACCCCAACACCATGCAGCGCGCTCTGCAGCAGCTGGAGCGGGAGGGGCTGGTCTATTCCCAGCGCAGCAGCGGGCGCTTCGTCACCGAGGACGTGAGCGCCATCGACCGGGCGCGCAGCGCCCAGGCGGCGGAGTATGTCCGCCGCTACCGGGATTCCATGCGCAGCCTCGGCTTTACCGAGGAAGAAATGAGAGCGCTGCTTTCAAGCAGCGGGGAGGAGGAGGACAATGGAGTTTTGTCTTGAAGCAAAGGGGCTGACGAAGCGCTTCGGCGCAAACCCGGCTCTGGAAAACGTCAATCTCACCGTGGCGCCGGGCCGCGTGGTGGGTCTGCTGGGCCCCAACGGCAGCGGCAAGACCACGCTGATCAAGCTGGCAAACGGGCTCTTGACCCCGACGGCCGGCGAGCTGCGCATCTGCGGCGCGCTGCCCGGGAAGGAGACCCACGCGGTGGTCAGCTATCTGCCGGACCGCTGCTGCCTGCCCGAGTGGATGAGCGCGGAACAGCTGATGGATTTCTATGACGATTTCTACGACGACTTTGACAGGGCCCGCGCGGCGGACATGATGGCCCGCCTGGGGCTGCACCCGGAGATGAAGGTCGGCCAGATGTCCAAGGGAACCAAGGAAAAGGTGCAGCTGATTTTGGTCATGAGCCGCAGAGCCCGGCTCTACCTGCTGGACGAGCCCATCGGCGGTGTGGACCCCGCCACCCGGGATTATATCCTGGATACCATCATCCGCAACTATGACGAGAACGCAAGCGTTGTCATCTCCACCCACCTGATCTCCGACGTGGAGAGCGTGCTGGACGACGTGATTTTCCTGCGGGAGGGTCAGGTCAGTCTGCAGGCCAGTGTGGACGACATCCGCGAGCAGTACGGCAAGAGCGTGGACGCGCTCTTCAGGGAGGTGTTCAGATGCTAGGCAAACTGATGAAGCACGAATTTCGTGCCACGGGGCGCATCATGCTGCCCCTGCTGGGAGCGGAGCTGCTGCTCTCGGTGCTGGCCGGCTTTTCCGTCCGGGGGCTGGATCGGATTGAAAACATGAGCTTTCTGGGCGTGACCTATATTCTGACCCTGGCGGTCTTCTTCCTGGGGCTGTTCGCCCTGGCGGTGGTGGCCTTTGTGCTGATGATCCAGCGCTTCTACAAGAATCTGCTGCGGGACGAAGGGTATCTCGCCATGACGCTGCCCGTCTCCGTGGACGCACAGATCTGGGCAAAGCTGCTGGTGTCCTTCGTATGGTTTGCTGCGGTGACGGTGCTGAGCACCGCGGCCATGCTGGTCCTGGTCACCATCGGCTCCCGTATGAATATCCTGCGGGACATGTTCTTTGACGAGCAGGTCCGTGAGGTGATCCGCGAAATCACCTCCCATGTGGGCGGCGGGAACCTCGCGCTGTTCGCGCTGGAGTTTGTGGTGCTG
>JBGUNL010000075.1:0-4454 GCA_045117295.1 Candidatus Limivicinus sp. | reverse complement strand
GGCCCAGACCGAGAAGCTGGGCATCGACGTGCGCGTCAACACCAAGGCCACCGAGATCCTGATGGAGAACGGCCAGGCCGTGGGCGTGCTGGCAGAGGATGCGGAGCATACCTATACCATCCGCGCCAAATCCGTGGTGCTGACCACCGGCGGCTTTGGCGCAAACTTTGACCTGATGGCAAGCTATGATCCCTCTCTGGCCAACGCCGTCACCACCAACCACTCCGGCGCCCAGGGCGACGGCATCATGATGGCCCAGGCCGTCGGCGCCGACACCGTGGACATGGAGCAGATCCAGCTGCACCCCACCGTCATCCAGACGGACGGCACCCTGGTGTCCGAGTCGGTGCGCAGCCACGGCGCCATCCTGGTCAATGCCGAGGGTAAGCGCTTCACCAACGACATGGACTTTCGGGACAAGGTGTCCCAGGCGGAGCTCAAGCAGCCCGGCGCCTACGCTTTCATTATCTTTGACCAGGCGCTCGTGGACGAGGTGGCTCTGACGCAGAAGTTCATCGACCGCGGCTTTGCCATCACCGGCGCGACCTACGAGGAGCTGGGGCAGAACATGGGCCTGGAGGGCGACGCGGTTCAAAACTTTGTCACCACCATGGAGACCTGGGAGACCTACGTGGCCGAGGGCGAGGACAAGGACTTCGGTCGCAGCAACGTCAGCATGATTGACATCTCCACGGCTCCCTACTACGCCATCAAGATCGCCCCGGGCATCCACCACACCATGGGCGGCATCAAGATCAACACCAGTGCTGAGGTCATCGACACCCAGGGCAATGTGATCCCCGGCCTCTTCGCCGCGGGCGAGACCACCGGCGGCGTCCACGGCGGCAACCGCGTGGGCGGCAACGCCGTGTGCGACTTCATCGTCTACGGCCGCATCGCCGGCCAGAGCGCCTCGGACTTCGCGGCGGAGGCCGCGCTGCCCGCTGCGGCGTAAACACGGAGAAAGACAAAACCCTCTGTTCCAAACGGAACAGAGGGTTTTTCAGCTTGTCAAAAAAGTCGTTGACGGACTTTTTTGACCGCGCTTCAGCCGCCGAGCATTTTGCTCAAAGCAAAATGCTGTTATCCGGAAAGCCCTGAGAAATCAAGGCTTTCCGGACGGCGGTTTATCCGACTCGAGAACAGCCGGTTCCCGCTGCCAGTGGCAGATAAAGGGAACCGGCTGTTCCGCAGCCGCGCATGCTGATGCCTGCTATCGGCGGGCAGCAGCATGCAATGCGGCAAGGAGAGCAAGGGGCCTTGATCCTCCCCCCTTTTGTCCGCTTCGCTGACATTTCCCCCGCCGGGGGAATCTTCCCCTCGAGCTCCCCTGCGGCTCTATGGTCCTTCATGTCCGCAGGTTTTTTGACAGTCTCAGGAACCCCGCACCTGACGGTGCGGGGTTCTCGGCGAAAAGGCGCTTTTTACTTGGTGCCGAAGATGCGGTCGCCGGCGTCGCCCAGACCGGGGACGATATAGCCGTGCTCGTTGAGATGATCGTCCAGCGCGGCCACGAAGATGTCCACGTCCGGGTGATCCTCCTGCATTTTCTTCACGCCCTCGGGGGCGCCGATGATGCTCATGAGCTTGATGTGCTGCACGCCCGCCTCCTTGAGGAAGGTGACGGCCGCGGAGGCCGAACCGCCGGTGGCCAGCATCGGGTCGACCACGATGGCGTCGCGCTCCTGGATATCGGGGGGCATCTTGAAGTAGTACTTCACGGGCTCCAGTGTGTCGGGGTCACGGAACAGGCCCACATGGCCCACCTTGACGTTGGGCATCATGCTGACCATGCCGTCCACCATGCCGAGACCGGCGCGGAGGATGGGGACGACCGCCAGCTTCTTGCCGGAGATTCTCTTGCATTTTGCCATCGCAACAGGCGTTTCCACTTCCACTTCCTTCAGAGGCAGATCGCGGGTCGCCTCATAGCACATCAGCATCGCGATCTCGGAGACGAGCTCCCGAAACTCCTTGACGCTGGTCCGCTTGTCGCGCAGGATGGACAGCTTGTGCTGGATCAGGGGATGGTCGAATACGCAGACTTTGCTCATGATTGGCTTCTCCTTTATCTTGTTTCAGTGGGGCTTTTTCTGGCATGAGTATAGCACGTTTCCCCGCGGGAGGCAACGATTATTTCCCGTAAGAAGCACATCCTTACGCGGTCGCCAAAGGCAAGATTGCCGGGAGGATTTGTCATCCCGAGCGCAGCCGAGGGATCTCAACCGTTGAAGCCTGTATGCGGGGCGGCGTTTGAGATTTCTCCCTAAAGGACTAGGCGCTTCGCGCCGTCGCGACTCCGCTTCGCGTCGCTCGAAATGACATGCGAGGGGCTGACGTCTGAGGGCGCGCCGTTTTCGGCGCGCCCTCGGGTTTTATTCGCTTTTTCCTTCCCGCTCCAGCCGCTCCCGCTCCGCCTGGGACAGGCGCAGATACACCGGCAGCAGACTGTCGGCATTGCCGGGTTCCTTGTCCTGCGCCGCCATGGCCACGCCCCAGGCGCTCTGCATCCGCAGATTCTCCGGCGCCAGCACGCAGTCGACGCCCCGGGCGGTGAGATAAGCATAGCTCATCTCCGCGCCGTCGCCCACGAGGTACGCGGGCCAGTCATAGCTTGCCAGCTCCTGTGCCAGCTCCTCCAGGGAGATGGGCCGGTCCTCCGTCAGGCGGACCGGGCGGCCGTTCTCGATGGAGAACAGCGCGTTGTAGACCTGGCTGCGCCTGGCGTCCATCACCGGGCAGACAAGGCCCCCCGCGGCCAGGCCGTGCCAGGCCATGGCCTCCAGCGTGGAGACGCCCACGCAGGGCTTGTCCAGCGCCCAGGCCAGACCCTTGACCATGGAGACGCCGATGCGGATGCCGGTGAAGGAGCCGGGGCCGTGGGCCACGGCGATGAGATCCACGTCGTTTAAGGTCAGCTCCGCGTTTTTCAGCATGTCCTCCCCCATGGGCAGCAGGGTCCGGCTGTGGGTCAGGCCGCTGCACTGGGTGTATTGGCTGAGGAGTTTTCCGTCCTTCAGCAGCGCCGCCGACGCGGCTTTGGCAGAGGACTCAAAGGCAAGGATCAGCATAGCTCCGCCCCCTCGATGGTGATTTTCCGCCCCGTATCGGACAGCTTCTCGATGGTGACGCGGATCTCGTCCCCGAAAAAGGCGTCCTCCACATTCTCGCTCCACTCCACGGCGCAGACCGCTCCGCGATTGAGGTAGTCCTCCCAGCCGATATCGAACAGCTCGTCGGCCGAGGAGAGGCGGTACATATCAAAATGAATCAGCTCCCGATCCCCCAGATACTCGTTGACGATGGTGAAGGTGGGGCTGGAGACCCGGCAGTCAAGGCCCAGGCCCCGGGCCATGCCCCGCACGAAGGCGGTCTTCCCCGCGCCCAGATCGCCGTACATGGCGACCACCGCGCCCCCTGCCGGGAGAATCTCGGCAAAGCGGCGGCCGAGCTCCTCGGTCTCCCGCTCGCTGTTGGTCATAAACTCGGACATGTTTTTCTCCGTCAGATGATTTCGGTTGACGCCGCGGCGGTTTCGGGTTTACACTCTGCTAACAAACGCGGTCTCAACTTGTGATATTATACACGCAATCCGGCATTGCGTAAAGAGCAAGTTCGTGTTAAAATAGTTTTCTGCCCGGCAAATTGCCGGGAAAATCTCCCGGAAAGGCGGTGGGACCATCAACAAAATCAAGCCCTATGTGCAGCAGTTCGTCCAGCGGGCGGATATGTTTTTGCTGGTCATCTGCACCGTCTGCGCGATCTTCGGCATCCTGATGGTGGACAAGGCCGTGGTGGGCATGTCCGCCGGCGGCTGGGATATGTCCGCGCCCTCCAAGTATATCGCCGTGCAGACCTTCTCCATGTTCCTGGGCATCGGGGCCTTCGTGCTCTTCACCATCATCGACGCGGACATTCTCGGCTCCCAGTGGAAGCTCCTCTGCGTTGTCAACGTCCTGCTGCTGGTGGCGCTGGTCATCTTCGGCCAGGACGACGGCACCGGCAACAAGAGCTGGATTCGCTTCGCCGGCATCGGCATTCAGCCCTCGGAGGTCATCAAGGTCCTGTATATCATCGTGGCCGCCAAGCAGATGACCTGGCTCAAGGAGCACCGGGATATCGACTCCTTCCTCTCCATCGTGGAGATGGCCGGGCACTTCGTCATCGTCTTCGGCATGATCATCGTGGTCTCCTCCGACCTGGGGAGCGCCACCATCATCATGTTCATCTTCCTGACCATGTTCTTCGTGCTGGGGGTCAAGCTCTACTGGTTCGCCCTGGGCGGCGCGGCGGTGGCTGCGGCGGTGCCCCTGCTGTGGAACTACTTCCTCAAGGACTACCAGAAGAAGCGCCTGATCGCCCCCTACGACCCCAGCATCGACCCCGACGGCTGGGGCATCACCTGGCAGACCACCCAGAGCAAGCTGACGCTGGCCTCCGGGCGGCTCACCGGC
>JBGUNL010000074.1:0-17910 GCA_045117295.1 Candidatus Limivicinus sp. | reverse complement strand
AGCATTTTGCTTTGAGCAAAATGCTCGGCGGCTGAAGCGCAGTCAAAAAAGTCCGTCAAGGACTTTTTTGACAAGCTGAAGAGAGTCAAACCAAAAGGTTTGACTCTTTTTTTCAGAATGCAATTCCGGCATCGCGCATGGTGCTGAGGAGCCTGCTGCGGTTTTCCTGGGAAATCTCCACCAGAGGCAGGCGGAGGATGCCGCTGTCTATGCCCATGATCTGCATGGCAGCCTTGACGGGGATGGGATTGGTCTCCAAGAAGAGGGCCGCCATGAGCGGGGCGTATTTGGCGTACAGCTCCGCAGCCTCCGAAAAGGCGCCCTCCAGGCAGAGGGAACACAGCTTTGCAACAACACCGGGAGCAATGTTGCTGGCCACGGAGATGACGCCCAGAGCCCCCAGCGCCATCAGCGGCACGGTACAGTCGTCATTCCCACTCCAGATGAAGAGATCGTCCCCGCAGGCGCTGCGGATCCTGCCGGCCAGGGCGATGTCCCCGGAGGCCTCCTTGATGCCGACGATGTTCGGGTGCTGGGAGAGTGTTTTGCAGGTCTCCGCCGTCAGCCCGATCCCGGTTCGGCTGGGCACGTTGTAGAGGATCAGGGGGATTTCCACCCGATCGGCCACATAGCAAAAGTGCTCCGTCAGGCCCTTTTGGGTGCTTTTGTTGTAGTATGGGGTGACCATCAGAACGGCGTCGGCTCCCGCGGATTTGGCGCTCTCCGCCGCTCGCAGCGCCGAGAGCGTGTTGTTGCTTCCGATCCCCACGATCACCTTCATTTTGCCCGCGCATTCCCGCATGGTCACACGTACCAGCTCGTCGTGCTCCTCGTGGGAGAGCGTGGCGTTTTCCCCCGTGGTGCCGCAGACCACCACAGCGGCGGTCCCGTTTTCATATTGAAAAGCCAGGTTTTTTTTCAGCCGTTCGTAGTCGACCCCATGGGCGTCAAAGGGCGTGATGATCGCAGTACAGGAGCCTCTGAAAATCGGTGTTTTTACCATGTTTGCCTCCTTGTCATTCTTTACAGGGGAATCTATGCGCGCAAGATCGGGAACATTCATTGAAAAAGCCGGAGGGTTCTGCTATAATGGCGCTGCACATTTTCCAAAGGATGGAGACAGAATTGAAAAAATCGGATTTTTACTTTGATCTGCCGGAGGAGCTGATTGCCCAGACGCCGCTGGAGCGGCGGGACGCCTCCCGCATGCTGCACCTGGATCCGCGGACAGGGGCTGTTGAGCACCGGCATTTTTACGAGCTTCCGGAATATCTGCGGGCAGGGGACTGCCTGGTGATCAACGATACGAGAGTGCTTCCCGCCCGGCTTCTGGGCGCCAGAAAGACCGGCGGAGGCGTGGAGCTGGTGCTGCTGCGGGATCTCGGCGGCGGCCGCTGGGAGTGTCTGAGCCGACCCGGACGCAAAACGAAGCCGGGGACCGAGCTGTTTTTCGGAGACGGTGAGCTGACGGCCACCGTGGAAGCCGTGGCGGAGGGCGGCAACCGCATTGTGCAGTTCCATTATGATGGGATCTTTCTGGAGATTCTGGAGCGCCTGGGCAAGATGCCGCTTCCTCCCTATATCAAGGAGGAACTGCAGGACGGGGAACGCTATCAGACGGTTTATTCCCGGGAGCTGGGCAGCGCCGCCGCACCCACGGCGGGTCTGCATTTCACGCCGGAGCTGCTGGATCAGATCCGCGCCATGGGGGTTCAGGTCTGCAGCATCACGCTGCATGTGGGGCTCGGCACCTTCCGCCCCGTCAAGGAGGAGGAGATCGAAAACCACGAGATGCACTCGGAATTCTGCATCATCTCCCCGGAGACGGCGGCCGCGGTGAACGAGACGAAACGAAGCGGCGGCCGCGTGATCGCCGTGGGGACCACCTCCTGCCGCACCCTTGAGAGCTTTGCCAAAGAGGACGGCACTTTGGAGGCCGGCTCCGGCTGGACAGATATCTTCATCTATCCAGGCTATCGCTTCAAATGCATCGACGCGCTGGTGACCAATTTCCACCTGCCGGAGAGCACGCTGATCATGCTGGTCTCCGCCCTGGCCGGTCGGGAAAACGTACTGAACGCCTACAAAATCGCGGTGGAGGAGCGCTATCGTTTCTTCTCCTTCGGCGATTCCATGCTGATCCTGTAAAGGGGGAAACACGTGTACAAGCTGAAACTGACAGAGGGACACGCCAGAAGGGGCGAATTTGAAACGCCCCACGGTGTTGTGCAGACGCCGGTCTTTATGAACGTCGGCACCCAGGGGGCCATCAAGGGCGCCCTCTCCGCGGCGGACCTCAAGACCATCGGCTGCCAGGTGGAGCTCTCCAATACCTATCATCTGCATGTGCGCCCCGGGGACGAACTGATCAAGAGCATGGGCGGCCTGCACAGGTTTATGACCTGGGACGGGCCTATCCTCACGGACAGCGGCGGCTTCCAGATCTTCTCCCTTGCGCAGCTGCGCAAGATCACGGAGGAGGGTGTGAAGTTCAACTCCCATGTGGACGGGCGCCATATCTTCATGGGGCCGGAGGAGAGCATGCGCATCCAGGCCAATCTGGGCTCGGACATTGCCATGGCCTTCGATGAGTGCGTCAAGATCCCCTCACCGAAGGACTACGTCCAGCGCTCCTGCGACCGTACCTTTCGCTGGCTGGAGCGCTGCAAAACGGCGCTTGCGGCCTATAACCAGGAGGACGACGCGATCAACCCCGGGCAGATGCTCTTCGGCATCAACCAGGGCGCGGTGTTTCACGATCTGCGTATTGAGCACATGAAGAAGATCGCCTCCCTGGATCTGCCCGGCTACGCCATCGGCGGCCTCGCGGTGGGGGAGACCCACCAGGAGATGTATGACACCATCGAGGCCGTGGAGGAGTACATGCCCAAGGACAAGCCCCGCTACCTGATGGGCGTGGGAACCCCGGGGAACATCATCGAGGGCGTGGCCCGCGGCGTGGATTTCTTCGACTGCGTCATGCCAGCCAGAAACGGACGGCACGGGCATCTCTTCACCTGGTGCGGCATCATCAACATCAAGAACGAGAAGTACGCCCGGGATGAGCAGCCCATCGATCCCGCGTGCTCCTGCCCGGTGTGCCGCCGCTATTCCAGGGCCTATGTGCGGCATCTGTTCAAGGCGGAGGAGATGCTGGCCATGCGCTTTGCCGTGGCGCACAATCTGTTTTTCTACAACAGCCTGCTGCAGAAAATCCGCGACAGCCTGGATGAGGGATGTTTTCCCGACTTCCGCGGCAAGTATTCGGAAATTCTCAACAAACGTATTTAAGCATCTTGAAATTTTACGTGACAGCAAGTATAATAAGGCTACTTTATTTTTGGAGGTTTTCCAGCATGAATTTGTTCCTTTCTGACGCGGCAGCAAGCAGCGGATACTCTTCTTTGATCCTGATTGTGGTCATGTTCGCTGTTTTCTACTTCTTCTTCATCCGTCCTGAGAACAAGAAAAAGAAACAGGTCGAGGAGATGCGCAGCAGCCTGAGCGTCGGCGATGAGATCACCACCATCGGCGCCATCACCGGCAAGATCGTCCAGGTCACCGAGGACACCGTCACCTTCGAGACTGGTGAGGACAGAGTCCGCATCCAGATCAAGAAGTGGGGCATTTCCAACACCGCCAAGATGGAAGCCGCCGAGGCGGAAGCCCGCGCGTCCAAGGGCAGAAAGAAAGCCTGATTTCTCTTGCATGAAGCCATCCCCGGACAAATAAGATGTAACAGTCTATTTGCCTGGGGGTGTTTTTTTGCGTCAAAAAGAAAGGGAAACAAAACAAAGGGGCGGATTCCTGCTCAAGGCTGCGGGAGCCTGGCTCCTGACAGCGGCGCTGCTGCTGTTTCCGGCGGCGGCATTCCTCCACGTGCGCAGCTTTCCCGCGCAGACGCTGGCCTATGTGAGCGCCGCGGTCAGCTTTCTCGCCGCCGTGGCCGCAGGGGCGGCGGCCGGGAGGCAGCGCAGGGGAGGGGCCCTGGTGACCGCTTTTCTTACGGCAATGGTTTTGATCATCTGCCTGCTGACCGTCGGGTATTTGATCCGCGGCAAGGCGCCGGAGCCCGCCGGGGTGCTGAGCGTTGTGAGCTTCACACTGGCCGGCTGCGCTTTTGGCGCGGTCTTCTTTTCAACACAAGGCAAGCGCGCCGGCAGGCAGGGCGTAAGGCTGTGATTTGACATAACTGAAACCGGTAAAACGTCTGCAGGCCGGTTTTTTCCGCGTTTTTTCAAGTTTTACTCCCATAAAAATGTAACAAGAGTTGACATAAGCGAAAATATTTTTTCAAAAAATCTGAAAAAGGACTTGATTATTTTGCGAGTTTGTAATATATTGTTACCAGTAACGATTATGTTAATCACGAAATTATTACAGCAACATGTTTCCGCCTGTGCTTATGCCACACGGATTGCATGAATCTCCGCACACACCAGCGCTTGCGCTGCTGCTGTTTGCCGCAGGGGCGCTGATGAGTTTGGAGGCCGGGCAATTCGGCTTTTCCCTTGATGGCGTTTCTGTTTCTCTTGTCATGTGGATCCTGGTGCTGGCGGCGTCCATGCTTCAGCTTTCCCTGTCCGCGCTGCTGCTTCTGCCTTTGGCAGCGCTTATGTTGGGCGCTGCAGCCGCGGCGGAGGCAAGGGCGATTCTCTCCCCGGGGGAGACCGGGCCGGTCTTGCATGCGCTGCTGAAGATGCTTCCTGTTCCGCTCTTTTTCCTGCTGTTTTGCCGGGGGATGGGGCAGGGGATGGCTCTTCGCAGTGTCCTGCGGGAAGCGGGTTTGTTACATCGCCGGGAGCTGCTGTTTTCTCTTGTGATCATGATTGCGGCGATCCTGCTGTTTTGCCGGTTCGCCTTGTGATACTTCCACACTAAAGCGAAAGGAGGGCGTTTGAATGCAGAATTCGGAGTGCATTGAGATGTTTGAAAAATATCTCACCGAAGACAAAAAGGCATCTGCAAACACCCTCAGCTCTTATCTGAGAGACATCAGACAATTGGCTGACTTCCTGGACAAACACACCGAGCACGGACTACATGACGCGGAGGCGGAGGACCTGGCCGAGTATATCGGCTCTCTTCGGGCAGACGGAAAGTCTGTCGCCACGGTTTCCCGCTGTATCGCATCGATCAAATGCCTGTATTCGCATTTGTTCATCAAGCAGCTCATCACCGTCAATCCCGCACAGGGGCTGATTCCCGACAAGAACACCCAGAAGCTGCCGGAGATTCTCACCAGCAAAGAGGTGGAGCTTCTGCTGGAGCAGCCGGAGTGCATTGATCCCAAGGGCTACCGGGACAAGGCCATGCTGGAGCTGCTGTACGCCACCGGCATCCGGGTCACGGAGCTGATCGAGCTGAACATCTCCGACGTCAACCTCAGCGCCGGGGTCATCCGCTGCCACGGCCGGAACAAGGAGCGCTTTATTCCCATGTACCCCGCCGCCGTGAAGGCGCTGAGCGATTACATCACCCTGGTGCGGCCCCAAATGATCCTTTTGCCGGATGAGCAGTCCCTCTTTGTCAACGTCAGCGGCGAGCGCATGTCCCGTCAGGGCTTCTGGAAGATCGTCAAGCACTATCAGAAAAAGGCCGGCATCGAAAAGGACATCACGCCCCATACCCTGCGCCACTCCTTTGCGGCGCACCTGCTGGAAAACGGCGCCGATATCCACGCGATCCAGGAGATGCTGGGCCACGCGGACATCTCTTCCACGCACATGTATTCACAGCTGGTAAAAAAGCAGCTCAAAGATGTATATAACAAGGCTCATCCGAGAGCCTGATTCCTCCTGTCATCCGCCCTTCCTCCGGGCGGATGATTCTTTATGGTTGCGAAGCACCTCAAAATATGCTAGAATCCAATTCAGGATGTGATACCATGCGTGTTTTGGGCATTGACCCCGGGATTGCCACCATCGGCTTCGGGGTGCTGGAGTCGGAAAAGAACAGCCACAAGCTGATCAAGTGCGGCGTCATCACGACCCCCGCGCACACCAGTCTCTCCAGCAGACTGGAGCAGATCTATGACGATATGCTCCAGATTCTGGAGCTGTTTCAGCCCGACGCCGTCTCCATTGAGGAACTGTTTTTCAACACCAACATTACCACCGGCATTGCCGTGGCCCATGGCCGCGGCGTGATTTTGCTTGCATGCCGCAAGGCGGGCGTGCAGGTCTTTGAGTACACGCCCCTGCAGGTGAAGCAGTCTGTCGCCGGCTACGGCCGCGCGGAGAAGCGGCAGGTCATGGACATGGTCAAACGTATCTGCCAGCTCCCCGCCGCCCCCAAACCGGACGACGCGGCGGACGCGGTGGCGTTGGCCATCTGTCACGCACGCAGCGCGACCTCACTACTGTTCAAAGGAGAACGGGAAGAATGCTCTACCATCTAGAGGGAACCGTCAGCGAGCTGGCTCCCGGGCTTGCGGTCATCGACTGCGGCGGGATCGGCTTCGGTCTGAGCGTGACGGCCTATACCCTGGCCGGGCTGCGGGCAGGGGAGAAGGCAAAACTGTATGTGTCCGAAGCCATCGGCGAGAACAACTTCGACCTTTTCGGCTTTCTGGACAAAAACGAACGCCGCTGCTTTGAGATGCTGATCTCCGTTTCCGGCATTGGCCCGAAGGCCGCCATGTCCATTCTCTCCCACAATACGCCGGAGGGGCTGGCCCTGGCCATCATGAGCAACAACGAAAAGGCTCTCACCGTCGCCCCCGGCATCGGCAAGAAGATCGCCCAGCGGGTGATCCTGGAGCTCAAGGACAAGGTGAGCAAGGACGTGGGGAGCATTGATTTCAGCGCGCCTGCCTCTGGCCCTGTGTCTCCCGCCTCCGGCTCCGCGGTCAACGACGCGCTGTCGGGTCTCGGCGTCCTGGGTTATTCCAGCGCGGAGATCGCACCGGTACTGAAGACGCTGGACACCGCCTCCATGACCGCCGAGCAGATCATCAAAGCCGTTTTGAAACAGATGGTCCGGTAACAGGGGATAGAAAATGAGTATCAATTTCTCCGATGAAGTCAATGATGAAATCATAACCACCGCGGCAAGTCTCCCTGAAGACAACGCGGAAGGATCCCTGCGCCCGAAAACCATCGGCGAATATATCGGCCAGGAGAAGGCCAAGGACAATCTGACCGTGTTCATCAACGCCGCCAAAATGCGCGGAGAGCCGCTGGATCACGTCCTGCTCCACGGCCCCCCGGGACTTGGCAAAACCACACTGGCGGCCGTTATCGCCAATGAGATGGGCGTCAACATGCGCATCACCTCCGGCCCCGCCATCGAAAAGCCCGGCGATCTGGTGGCCATGCTCACCAATCTCAATGAGGGGGATATCCTCTTTGTGGATGAGATCCACCGTCTGAACCGGGCGTACGAGGAGATCCTTTACCCGGCCATGGAGGATTACGCCATCGACATTATCCTGGGCAAGGGTCCCTCAGCAAACTCCATCCACCTGGATCTGCCTCACTTTACCCTGATCGGCGCCACCACGCGCTCCGGCCAGCTGACAGCGCCGTTGCGGGATCGCTTCGGCGTCACGCTGCGCCTGGAGCTCTATACTCCGGAGGAACTGCAGCGCATCGTGCAGCGCTCCGCTGGCATTCTGAATGTGAAGATTGTGCCGGCGGGCGCCTATGAGATCGCCTCCCGTTCCCGCGGTACGCCGCGTATCGCAAACCGCCTGCTCCGCCGCGTGCGGGACTACGCCCAGGTGAGGGCTGACGGCGTCATCACCCGGGAGGTAGCCGACAAGGCGCTGTCCAGCCTTGAGGTTGACAAGCTGGGCCTGGACGCTCTGGACCGCCGGATGCTGCGCAGTATCATCGAGTTTTACGGCGGCGGGCCGGTGGGTCTGGAAACGCTGGCCGCGACGATCAATGAAGAGGCGGTCACGCTGGAGGATGTGTACGAGCCGTATCTTCTGCAGCGGGGCTTTTTGACCCGAACCCCGCGCGGGCGCTGCGTGACACCCAAGGCCTATGCGCACCTGGGCATTGCATATATGGGGCAGCAGCAGATCGAGCTCTGAAGCCCTCTGCCGCATTGCAACAAATTCCACAAAATAAGGGTTGACTTTGGTGGCTAATGTTGTATAATACATGATGTATATATGCAAAAGCGCATGATTTGATATGATAGATTACGCATCCTTGGATGACAGAAAACTCCAGAAACTCGCGGCCGCTGGCGATCGCAGCGCGGAGGAAACCCTTGCCGAGCGCTATCTTCGCCTTGTAAGAGTTTGTGCCAGGCCCCTGTTTCTCGCCGGAGGAGACAGTGAGGATCTGATTCAGGAGGGGACCTTCGGGCTGCTCTCCGCCATCAAGAATTTCGATCCCGAAAGCAGCAATTCCTTCCGGACTTTCGCGGAACACTGTATTCGCATGCGCCTTCTGTCAGCCATTAAATCCGCATCCCGACAGAAACACTTTCCCCTGAACGACGGTATATCTCTTGAACAACTCTCAGAAGATCCCGGTGCCGAGCGTACGGCCCTTCCCCAGGAGTTCTGTTGCAACCCGGAAGAACTCGTTCTGGCCAGAGAGAGCAGGGAAGAGCTTTACGCGGCGTTTTCCCGTTGCCTTTCCAAATTTGAGATCAAGGTGCTTGACCTTTATTTAGAGGGCTTGTCATACAGAGAGATTGCGGAGCGGCTTTGCAAGAGCGCAAAGTCCATTGACAATGCCGTGCAGCGAATCAGGCACAAGCTGGCGCGGGACATTACTTTTGGCGACTTCAGCAAGAGCTGAACGCAAATACAAGCCGATAGGCACAATCAAAAGAGAGGATTCAAGATGTACGAAGACAAGACTTTAGTATGCAAAGAGTGCGGCAAGGAATTCGTTTTCACCGCCGGCGAGCAGGAGTTCTATGCAGAGCGCGGCTTCCAGAATGAGCCCCAGCGCTGCAAGGCATGCCGTGACGCACGCAAGAACGCTGCCCGTGGTCCCCGTGAGTTCTTCACCGCTGTCTGCGCTGCTTGCGGCGGCGAGGCCAAGGTTCCCTTCGAGCCCAAGTCCGACCGTCCTGTTTACTGCAGCGAGTGCTTCGCTAAGATGAGAGAGCAGGCCTGATCGCCTGATCCCGCAAAGGTAAGGGGACACTCCGGTGTCCCTTTTCCTTATTCTTGATTGGAGGAAACAACATGGAAATCACCCGCGAAACCCTGATCTCCGAGGTCGTTGAGAACTGCCCCCAGGCCATGCCCGCCTTCCAGGCCATCGGCATGCACTGCATGGGCTGTGCCATGGCCAGCGGTGAGAATATCGAGCAGGCCTGCTGCGCCCACGGCGTCGATCCTGACGAGTTCCTGCACTACCTGGAAGCTTTTCTGGAGACCGTCTGATCTGGATAAGGATCTTTAAAGCCGGGCGATACGCTCCGGCTTTTTTCATCGGAACGGAGGATGTGAATGGACACCCGCCTGCTGACAATCGAAGAGAAAATCCAGGATGGGACGGGTGTCATTGATGTTGGCACCGACCACGGAATCATCCCCGTCCATCTGGCTCAGCGGGGCTATCCCGGACAAATCTTTGCCTCGGACATCAATGCCGGCCCTCTGGAGGCCGCCAAAAGAACCGCGAAGCACGCAGGTGTAACAGAGAAGATCCGCTTTCTGCTCTGCGACGGGCTGGCCCTCTGTCCGCCGGAGGCGGTGGATACCATCGTCATTGCCGGCATGGGCGGGGACATGATCGTCAAGATCCTGGACGAGGCCGAGTGGTGCATGCAGCCCCGTTATCACCTGATCCTGCAGCCCATGACCCGGGCGGAGGTTTTGCGCTACTGGCTGGCCTACAATGAATTTGAGATTCTGACAGAGAGCGTCGTGCCGGAGGGGAATACCCTCTATCAGGTTCTGACAGCGCGCTTTGGCGGAAAAACCCGCCTGAACGACGCGGAGCTTTTCTGCGGCAAACGGACGCTTGCCGAGGATGACGTGCTGTGGCTGCGGTCTCTGGAAGCGCAGAAAAGGCGGCTTGAAAAAGCGCTGGCCGGCTTGCGGAGCGGCGCTGGATATCAGCAGAGGGAAAAGCTGTACCGGGAGATCCTGGAACAGATGGAGGAGTTGAGAGAGAACCATGACGAGCATTCGGGAAATCTATGATACGCTGTGCGTCTGGGCGCCGCTGTCGCTGCAGATGGAGTTTGACAACGCCGGTTTTCAGATCGGCCGCGGCGACCGCCCGGTCGGCAGGGTGCTGCTGGCGCTGGACGTGACGGACGCGGTGGCGGAGGAGGCCCGGGAAATGGGCGCGGAGCTGATCGTGTCGCATCACCCGCTGCTGTTTCACGGCGCCAAAACCATCACGGATGCAGATCCCGCCATGGATCGGCTCCTGCGCCTGGCGGAGGACCGGATTGCGGTCATCTCCATGCACACGAATCTGGACATCGCCCCGGGTGGGGTCAACGATGTGTTGATCCGTCTGCTGGGCGCCGAGCCGGAAGAGGGTCTGGACGCCTCCGGCTGCGGCAGGATAGGGGAGCTGTCAGAGCCCTGTGACATGCCTGCTTTCCTTGCCCGGTGCAAAGAGCGTCTGCAGGTAAACGCCCTGCGATACTTCGACGCAGGAAAACCGGTGAGCCGCCTGGCTGTCATGGGCGGCGCCGGCGGCGACAGCCTGGAGGATGCCTGGCGGAAGGGCTGCGATACCTATGTCACGGCAGATTTGAAATACCATCAGTTTCTGCGCGCAGAAGAACTGGGGCTCAATCTTATCGACGGCGATCACTTCTGTACGGAAAACCCGGTGATCCCGGACCTCTGTGCACGCCTGCAGACAGCCTTTCCGAATGTGACATTCACTGTCAGCCGCCGTCACAGACAGACCATCCGCGTCTTTTAAGGCCTGTCATACACCCCCTCCGCTTCTCATACACTCGTACAAACGAGAACATGAGAGCGGAGGTTTTTTATGACAGACACCACGATATACAGCGAGTTAGCCCTCAGGACGGACGGCGCCTTCCTGCTGGGCATCGTCGGCCCCGTCCGAACGGGGAAGTCGACTTTTATCAAACGCTTTATGGAGACGCTTGTCATCCCCCACATCGAAAACACCTTTATGAAGGAGCGCGCCCGGGATGAGCTGCCGCAGAGCGGCTCGGGCAAGACCATCATGACGGCGGAGCCCAAGTTTGTTCCGGAGAACGCGGTCAGCGTCAGCTTCGGCGAAAACGCGCAGCTCTCGGTCCGTCTGGTGGACTGCGTGGGCTATATGGTGGAAGGGGCGGCAGGCCAGTTTGACGAGAGCGGAGAGCGTATGGTGACCACCCCGTGGTTTGACCATGAGGTCACACTGACGGAGGCCGCGGAAAAGGGCACGGAAAAGGTCATCCAAGAGCACTCCACCGTGGGCATCGTGGTGACAACGGACGGCTCCATCTGCGAGATCCCGCGGGAGAAGTATGAAGGGCCGGAGGCGCGGGCCATCCAGGAGCTCAAAGCGATCGGAAAGCCCTTCATCGTGCTCTTAAACTGTGTGGACCCCGAAACGGAGCAAGCCCTTGCTCTCAGTGCCGAAATTGAGCAGCGCTATACGGTCCGCTGCCTGCGTGTCAACTGTCTGCAGATGACGGAAGAGGATATCGACCGCATCCTGCGCTCCGTCCTGGAGGAATTTCCGCTGAAATCCCTGGGGGTCTATCTGCCGGAGTGGCTGGACGCCCTGCCGGCGGACAACGCGCTCCGCAGGCATCTATTCGACGAAATCCGGGAGGCCGGCAAAGACCTCGACAGAATCAAGGACACTTACGGCATCATGCGCCTGCTGCAGGAAGAAGAGCTGATCTCCTCTGTCCAGGTCAGGCAGATCGATCTGGGCAGCGGCAATGCGTCCGTCAGTGCTCATCTGCCGCGGGAGCTGTACTATCAGACCATCAGTGAGGAGACCGGCATTGCCGTCCACAACGACGGGGATCTGATCGCCACCCTCAGCGAAATGAGCGCCATCAAGCTCGATTACGACAAGCTGCGCGGCGCCCTGGAGCAGGTGCGCAGCACCGGATACGGCGTGGTTATGCCGGACACAGAGCAGATGCAGCTGGAGGAACCGCAGATCGTGCGGCAGGGCGGAAAGTACAGCGTCAAGCTGAAGGCCAACGCCCCGGCCATCCACATGTTCATGACCAATGTGGAGACGGAGGTGACCCCGGCCATCGGCGGGGAGAGCGCCTCCGAGGATATCATCAACTTCCTGCTCCAGGGCTTTGACGGGGATATCAACCGCATCTGGCAGTCCAACATTTTCGGCAAGTCTCTCAACGACATCGCCGAAGAGGGGCTGATGGCCAAGATCGAAGCCCTGCCGGTCAACGCGCGTTACAAGCTGCGAGAGACCATGGAGCGCGTCATCAACGAGGGGAGCGGAGGGCTGATATGTATTTTGCTGTGACAAAACGAAAGGCCCTGTTTGACTTGCCGCGTGACAGCGATTATAATGGGACCGGGCGAATGACCGGAGGGCGCCGCCGTGACTCTTAAAAAAAGAACCCGGTGGCTGCTGGCCTCTCTCTTGTTTCCCGCGATGTTCCTTGGTATTCTGTTCCATACACTGTGGCGGAAAACGGAGGTCGTCTCCCTGACGGACGCCGGACCCACGCTGGTCATCGATCCTGGCCACGGCGGCATTGACTGCGGCGCTCTCGGCGCGGACGGAACAAAGGAGAGCGACCTGAATCTGGAGATCGCACTGAAACTGCGCGCGCTGGCGGAGCTTTACGGAAAAGAGAATCTCCTGATTCGGCAGGATGACCGCACGCGCTGCGATACCGAGAGCTACAGCGAACACCGGGATTTGGAATGCCGCGTGGAAGACGTGGAAAAGGCGGCAAATCCCATATACATCAGCATCCACCAGAACACCTTTCCCACAGGTCAGGCCAGCGGGCCGCAGGTGATCTACGCCCCGGAGGAAAACAGCAGACGGCTGGGCACGGTAACCCATGCCAATCTTCTGCGCAGTCTCTATACCGAGAGCAGGAGAGTGGCCGAACCCGGAACCGGAAAGCTCTATATCCTTTCCCATTTGAAATGTCCCGCTATTCTGGTGGAGTGTGGATTTCTCTCTAACGCCGCAGATCTGGCCAATCTGAAGCGGCCCGAGTTTCAGGTATCCCTTGCGGCGGTACTGATGGCGTCTTACCTTCAGTATCTTGTGAACACAGAACGTATTTAGACTATACAAACAGTAATATTCAGGAGAATCCCATGGCTGCAAAACAGAAGACAATCTACTGCTGCTCCGAATGTGGCAACGAGACGCCGAATTGGGCGGGGAAGTGCCCCAGTTGCGGCGCCTGGAACACCCTGGTGGAAGTCAAGCTTGAGCGCAGCGGCGGCTCTTCCCGGAACAGTGCCCACGCCAGAATCGATGCTGCCCAAAAGCCCAAGCGTCTGCAGGAGCTGGATATCACGGAAGAAATCCGCTTTTCCACGGGCGTCTCAGAGTTTGACCGGGTCCTGGGCGGCGGCGCCGTGCTGGGCTCGCTGGTGCTGGTGGGCGGCGCGCCCGGTATCGGCAAATCCACGCTGCTGCTGCAGATGTGCGCTGTTACCGCACAATCCCGGCGTGTTCTCTATGTCACCGGTGAGGAGAGCGAGCGGCAGCTGAAGCTCCGGGCCGACCGTCTAGGGGTACAGGGCGAGGAGATCTACGTCCTGGCGGAGACGGATCTGGACCAGATCCTCGGCGCTGTGGATGCGCTCAAACCCGAGGTGGTGATTGTGGACTCCATCCAGACCATGAGCGACGCCTCCATCGCCTCCGCCCCCGGCAGCATTACCCAGGTGCGGGAGTGCACCATGCGGATCATGCGCCTGACCAAGGAGAAGAGCATTACGGTGTTTGTAGTGGGCCATATCAATAAGGAGGGCAGTATTGCAGGTCCCAAGGTGCTGGAGCACATGGTGGACTGCGTGCTCTACTTTGAGGGGGAGCGCAGCACCAGCTTCCGCATTTTGCGTGCGGTCAAGAACCGCTTCGGCTCCACCAATGAGATCGGCGTCTTTGAGATGGACGACCGGGGACTTGCCTGCGTGGAGAATCCCTCCGAGCTTCTGCTCAGCGGGCGGCCGGAGAATTGCCCGGGCACCTGCGTGGCCTGCGTGATTGAGGGCACCCGTCCCATCCTGGCGGAGGTGCAGGCGCTGGTCACGCCGACGGCCTATAACGCCGCGCGGCGCAGCAACGGCGTGGATTACAACCGCGCTGCCATGCTGCTGGCCGTGCTGGAAAAACGCGGCGGATTGTCCGTCTCCGGCTGTGACGCGTATATCAACGTCATCGGCGGGCTTACACTGGAAGAGCCAGCGGCCGATCTGGCCACCGCGCTGGCCGTAGCCTCCAGCTTTCTGGACAGACCGCTGGGGACAGATCTGGCAGCCATCGGGGAAATCGGTCTCTCAGGCGAGATCCGAAGCGTGAGTTTTCTGAATCAGCGGCTGACCGAGATCTCCCGTCTTGGCTTTAAGCGCTGTGTGATCCCCGCGCACGGAAAGGATGAGGTCCGCCGACCGGAGGGCCTGCAGATGATCCCGGTGCGGAATATCGGCGAGGCCATTGCGGCGGTTCTGGCAAGGGACTCATGAGCTTTGTGCAGGAGGCAAACCTGCCGGAGGATACGGCAGGGGTTCTGATTGGAGAGGATTATACCGAAATCCTGCAAAGCAGCCTTGAAAAGTGCGGTGTTCTTTGCCTTTCGGTTCCAAGCAATCCGAACCTGGACCCGAGGCTTCGATCCCACGCGGATCTCTCCGTGCTGCATCTGGGCGGAAATCGTCTGCTGCTTGCCGACTGCCTGCGGGACAGTGCTCTCGCAGCAGATCTGGAAGGGAAGGGGGCAGCGCTCTCTTTCCTCCCGGAGCGGCAAAAAGCCGCATATCCCGGTGACGCCGGCTTGAATCTCTGCCTGATGGGCGAACGGGTGATTGCCAATCCAAAGACTGCGGCGCCTCAGGCTCTGCAGGCTGCTTTGCCCGGGCGCACATTGCTTTCAACCAGGCAGGGCTATTCCCGCTGCTCTGTCTGCGTGCTTGACCGGGATTCCCTGATCACGGCGGATGCGCGGATCGCCGCTGCGGCGGAACGTGCCGGGCTGCATGTTCTTCGCATTTTACCGGGCGGGATCAGACTGGCCGGATATTCCAGCGGTTTTCTCGGCGGGGCTGCCTTCAAGCTGTCGAAGAGAAAGATTGCGTTTACCGGGCATCTGGAGGATCATCCGGACCAAAATGCAATCCTGCGATTTTTGGAAAGCCGCGGTCTGGAGGCTGTTTTCCTGAGCGATGAGCCGATCTTTGATATTGGTTCTGCGGTCCCGATATTGGAAAAATGACGGAAATGCAAAGCATTTCCGTCATTTTTCGTCCGATTCGATTTCTGATTTTGTCCTGCGTCCGATGGGGTTTGCCATGGCAGCCTCGTGCAGAGCGGCGTTGTCCAGGTGGGTGTAGATCTGGGTGGTGTTCAAGTTGCTGTGCCCGAGGACTTCTTGCAACGCCCGGGTGTCCACACCGTTTTTCAGCATGAGCGTGGCCGCGGTGTGGCGCAGCTTGTGCGGAGAGTAGCGGCTGGCATCCAGTCCCGCCGCCAGGAGTTTGTTATTCAGCATATACTGCACGGCCCGCGTGGTCATGCGGCATTTTTTCTGGCTGATAAAGAGCGCGTTTTTATCGGAATCCTTGACCTGTTCCACATCCCGGATGCTGAGATAATCGTCGATGGCCTCCCGACAGCCGTCGGCAAAATAGACCATACGCTCCTTGTTGCCCTTGCCGAGAACACGCAGGTGATCCTCATAGATATCCGTCACATTCAGGGAAACCAGCTCCGATACCCGCAGGCCGCAAGAGAGAAACAGCATCAAAATGCAGTAATCCCGCAGCGCATAGGGACCGTCACAGGCGGCCAGCAGCCGCTCGCACTCCGATTCCTCCAGATAGCGGGGAAGAGAGGCCTGGCGCTTGGGCATGTCCAACTCCTGGCAGACGTTGTAATCCATCAGATGACGCTTAGTTGTCAGATAATTGAAAAAGGATTTTACTGTGGATGTCCTACGGCAGCGGCTGGCCGCAGAAAGCGATTGGGTCGTCTCCGGCGAAAAGGACTGGTAGCGGTACAGCTCTTCGATTTTGATATCTTTGATAAACTGAAGGTCAACATCTGTAATATCAATTTCGTTGAAGGGGAGAGCGCGGTCAACCAGATGCCTGCGCCGCTTCAGATAGCGGAACAGGATTTTCAGATCATGGTAATAACCGGACACCGTCAGATCCGAGTGACCGCGGACGGTGGAATGGTATTCCAGAAATTCCATCACGATATCGGGGACGTCACGGATTTGGTCAAAATTCATAGAGGGCGCTCCATTGTTAATATATTATCAAGCAGGGAACTCAACAATAAGGAACTGAAAAGAAGTGACAATTACAGAGAAATAGATAAGGATAAAGGAAAGGATATTTGCAGCACAGAAAAAACATCGATGCGCAGCATGGAAAACAACGAATCAGATTAAAATACAGCCTTCAAAACTTTCTAACGGCAGATCCGCGCCGAACAATCACAGCGCAAGTGATGCAATGGAAAGCTGCATGGAGATTTGATCACAGAAGCATACGATTCCAGCGTAAATCATTATAACAGTTTCGCAGCAGGAAAAACAGGTTCATGGTCCGTTGAAATGAAATATACTACGATTCGATCGATCTGGCAAGCAAAACAGCACAACAGGCTGTTTCAGCCATTTGCTGCGTTATGTTAAGCCACATCCTTTTTTCGATCATTAAAATGTCGTTTAATTTATACTGTACGAACTTAGGAGGGATGAACTTTGCACAATTGTGGGAATTGTGTGGGATTTCGGTATTTTTTCTGCATGATGGGGCTATGCTTCCGGGGGCATAAATACGCCCGCTGCATCACCCGAAAGGGGAGGGCACCCAGGCGCTTCTCGTTCACGCCGGGCTGCCAGGACTTCCAGGCCCGCAGCCTATGAAAGACAAGAGCTATCTTCTCTGCGACGCCTGTCGTGAGTACATACGGGAGGCGGGCTATATGGTCATAGAGCTGCCGGACGAATCCCCGCGTCTCGCTGTCTGTGCGCAATGCGCAGCAGCAGAGGACAAAAAATCTCGGGCGTGTAAGCCTGCCACAGTTTCGGCGCACAGGGTTCAGGACTAGGAAGCGCGCGTCCTCTCTTTGCTCAAGGACAGCAGAGCGAGGGCCGCCCCCTATGGAGGCGGCCAGCTCTGCTCCCAGCGGTAAGCGCGCAGAACTTCATAGAGGGCGGCGGCCTCCTTGCGGAGGGCCTTTATCTGCTCATCCTGTGAGAAGGCCGACGCCCCTATGAAGTGAGCAAGGGCGAATATGATGATCCGCCCCTGCTCGTAGGTGATCAGGAATCGCCGGTGCTTGTGTTTAGGAGATGAAATCAGCAACGGCATCTTCGGCGGCCTCCTGAATTGCTCCGCTTATTGCTTCCTCAAGGTCGGACTGGAAATCCCGGAGGGCCGAGCTGACGGCCTCCCGGAGAAGGTCGCGAACGTGGAGCCGCGCTGTCAATTCGCCGATGTAATCGGCGGCTTCCTCTTCGATGATCTCGTCGAGACCTTCGGTCTCGATCTGGTCGCGAATGATGTCTGCAAGGGTCATTGTGTTTTCCTCCTGTTGTAAGTATTGCGGCGCCTGGGCGCTTCGCGGGGCCACAAGGCCGCGCGGGCGTCCCCGCGTCAAGGGGACCCCGCGAGAAGTTTTCCCGCCGCAGCGGGAAAAGTTCGCAGCCTTGACGCGGGGGCGGTGGCTCTGGAACCCCGCCGCCGACGGCGGCGGACCAGATCACCCGCGCGGAATCATGGCCCATGAGAAGCGCGGCCCGCAATACGACAGGAGG
>JBGUNL010000073.1:0-3863 GCA_045117295.1 Candidatus Limivicinus sp. | reverse complement strand
CAGGCCCTCTCGGTGACGGGCGCCATTGAGTTTGCCGAGGCCTTTCCCATCATCCTGGGCATTGCCATCGGCGCCGCGGTGCCGGTGTTGCTCTCCGCCCTGGGGGCGCGCACGAACGGCAAAAGAACTGCCTATGCCTATCTGGTCATCCAGGTGATCGGCGTGACGCTGATTGCGGTGATCTTCTATTCGCTTAACGCCGTCATGCACTTTGGCCTGATGAAAACCGTGATGAATCCCGTGAACATCGCACTGGTCAACACGGTCTTCCGTGTCCTGATGGCGGTGACTCTGCTGCCCTTCAACGGCGCCATCGAAAAGCTCATCTGCTCCCTCATCCGCGAGAGCGCGGAGGAGCGCGACGCCAACGCCGATTTCGACCGCCTGGACGAGCGCTTCCTCTCCCACCCGGCGCTTGCCGTGGAGCAGAGCAGGCTCACCATTGACGCCATGGCGCGTAAAGCGCGGGAAAATCTCTGCGATTCCATACTGCTGATCCATGACTACAGCGAGGGGCTGGCCCAGAAGGTTGAGCGCGGCGAGGATCTGGTGGACCGTTTTGAGGACAAGATCGGCACCTATCTGATGCGGCTCAACAGCTCGGAACTGAGCAAGGAGGAAAACGAAAAAGTCTCCAAGTATCTCCACACGCTCAGTGATTTTGAGCGCATCAGCGATCACGCCATGAACATTGTCCAGACGGCGCAGGAGATCCATGAGAAAAAGATTCACTTCTCCAAAGAGGGCGACCATGAGCTGACCGTGCTGCTGGGCGCAATCAACGAGATTCTGGAGCTCTCCATCACAGGCTTTGTGGAAGACGATCTGGACAGGGCTTACCGCGTGGAGCCGCTGGAGGAGCATATCGATGTGCTCTGCGACGAGCTGAAGCTGCGGCACGTGGAGCGCCTGCAGAACGGAACCTGTTCTTTGAAGATCGGCTTTGTGTTCAATGATCTGCTGACCAACTTTGAGCGGGTGGCGGATCACTGCTCCAACATTGCCATCGCCATGATCGAGCTGAACAACGACGCGTACGATACCCACGATTACGTCATCAATCTCAAGGAGCTCCGCTCCCACGATTTTGACGAGCTCTATGCCAGGTATGCCGAGAAATACGCCGTATAACGAAACCGCACCCCACGGGGTGCGGTTTTACTATCGGCTGAAGGCGGCCTCCGGGTCCGGCGCCCGTTCGGAAAAGAGCACGGAGACAGCGGCGCGATAGGCGTGCAGATCCCGGCTGCGCAGGATAGCCTTCACGGCTTTGTCCGCGCTGGGATAGAGACAGCCCATATAGTACCAGAGCTCCTTCATCCGCTGCACCGTGTAGTGCGGGGCGAGACCGGAGGCGAGGGTTTCTTCCAGCAGGCCGTCATGGAAGGAGCGCAGTTCTTCCCCGGTGAGCGCCGGGCCGCCGCAAAGCCTGCGAAAGAGCGCCGGGTCGGCGGCGGCGCCGCGGCCGACCATGATGCCGGAGAGTGAAGGAAAGCGGCGGCGGATCTCTTCATAATCTGAAACACGAAAGACGTTTCCGTTATAGACCACCGGGAAGGGGGAACCGTCCAGAGCCCCGGCAAAGGCATCCAGATCCGGCGTGCTCTGATACATGCCCCTGCGGTCCCGGGCGTGGACGATCAGGCGGGAGAGCGGATAGCGCCGGTAGAGGGCGAGCACGGCCGGAAACTCCCCGGTGCTCTCCAGACCCAGGCGGGTCTTGATGGAGACCGCGACGGGGCAGGCGGCAAAAATCTCGTCCAGACAGCGCTCCAGACTCTGCAGATCCGCCAGCATGCCCGCGCCCTTGTGCTTGGCCACAACGGTCCCCGAGGGGCAGCCCACGTTCAGATTGACCTCCCGGAAGCCCAGATCGGCCAGAACCCGCGCGGCGGCGAGAAAGGGCCCCGGGGCGTTGACCAGCAGCTGCGGCACCAGGGAAATCCCCGCGTTGTTCTCCGGCAGGACTTCCCGCAAAGCGCTGCCCTTGAAGCGGCCGGTACTGTCCGGGGCGATAAACGGCGCGTAGTAGACGTCTGCGCCGGGGAAGCACAAGGCGTGAATCTGCCGATAGATACATCCGGTGACGCCTTCCATCGGCGCAAAACTCAGTTCCATGGCGACCTCCAAAAAACAACTGAGGCTATGATACACGATCCGGCAGCGAAAGAAAAGAGAAATGATTTAAAGAACGTCCACACTTTTTTCCGGAGTTGTTGTATAATAACTTCTTAAAGTTTTGAAGGAGGGATAGACCGTGAAGCATCCGGTGCTTGCCAGAGTCTTTGCCGTTGTTCTTGCCATTCTGTGCCTGCTGATGCTCTTAAACGGCGTTTCGGGCTTCGGCAAGACGGAGAAGGCCCAGCAGGAGCGCGCCGCGTTTGAGGCGAAATACGCCCAGCGGATTGAGACGTACGTCACACTGGATCAGCAGGTCAAGACCTCCATCAGCTATGACGAGGCCTATGAGCAGTACAAAGCTCTCCTGGAGCAGCACGACAAGGATGCCGCCCAGCACCGCACAGACACGGCTCTCTACACCGCCGAAAAGGGCGGCAACACCATGGGCGCCAATATGCTCTGGGAGGCCCTGCCCGAGGTGGAGGGCGCGAAACTGGAGCTTGCCGCGGCAAAGAAGAAGCTGGCCGATCTGGAAAAGACCTATAACGACGGGAAGAAAGAGGTCGAGACCAAGATCGCAAACGGCTCGGCTGCCTGCAGCAAGGAAAGCACCGCGCTGGCGCAGGTGATCAACACCCTGACCGCCATGCGGGCAAGACTTCCCAAGGAGCCTGTGGAGCCGACCAAGCCAACCGCACCGACAGAGCCGCAGCAGCCCGCTGCGCCGCTGATCATCACGGAGGAAGCCCTGACTGCCGCGGAAACGCCCCCGGATCATGACGCATTCGTGGCAAATTATGTCGAAAAGAGCATGCCGGACTTCCCGGAGGACACTCCCCAGGAGGACATTGACGCCAAGATCGCGGAGTTGACCCAGGAGGCGGAGGCCGCCTACGCGAATGCGGAGGCCGAGGCACAGGAGGCATACAGGCAGCTGAAAGAGCTGTATGACGGCAACGAAGAACGGCAGAAGGCGTATGATGACGCTATGGCCGAATACGAGACCGCGTATGCGAAATACCAAGCCGACTATGCAGCGTATGAAACGGATCTCGCCGCCTATCAGGAGGCGCTGGAGACTTATAAGCAGGAGGCGGAGGCCTACGCCGGAGAGCTGCAGAAGTACCAGATGTCCGGTATGATGATGCTGGCTCCCCACGCCGGGACCCTTGCGTCCCTGGCCGAAGGGGTCACCGACTGCGCCTCCAGCCTTGCCGCGCTGGCGTCCGCCATGGGCGCCGACACCGATTCCATGGGCGGCGATATGGGTGGGTCGCTGCCCTCCCTGGACCAGATGGCCTCCATGCCGCCGGAGCAGATCGCCGGGATCCTGAAAGGCGCCGTGGACGCCATGAGCGGGGCATACGGGCAGATGTCCGCTGCGCTTGCCGCCATGAGCAAGGGCGTCGACGAAGCCAAGGCCCAGGTCACCGCGGGTGAAAATGCCCTCAAAGAGGGCGAGGCGATGCTCAAGGGCCAGCTGGAAAACATTTGGTACAACCTGGGCCAGCTGGAGGAAAAGGCCGATGAGCTCCGGGAGGAAAAGGAAAAGTTGGATCTGGAAGCGCTCAGCCTTGACAAGCAGCTCATGGAGACCGAGGATCTGAAGGCCCTGAAAAACAAGCATATCTCTACCCGTCAGCTGCTGCTCGGCGTCCCCGAGGTCAAGCGCATGGTTTCCGAAAACGGGGATCTGGTGCAGAGCGCGGAGAGCTATCTGGAGAACTACCGGGCGGAGACGC
>JBGUNL010000072.1:0-3539 GCA_045117295.1 Candidatus Limivicinus sp. | reverse complement strand
GAAGAGGAAGAACTGCACGTTCTGCGCCACTCCGCCGCCCACATCATGGCCCAGGCCATCAAGCGCCTCTATCCGGAGGCGGATTTCGCGTTCGGCCCGGCCACCCAGAACGGCTTTTATTATGACGTCGATCTGGGCGAGCGCAAGCTCGGACCCGAGGATCTCGAGGCGATCGAGAAGGAAATGCAGAAGATCGTCAAGGAGAACCTGCCCTTCAAGGTCTTCACCCTCCCGCGCGAGGAGGCCAAGCAGTACATGGCCGAGCGCGGCGCAAGCTACAAGGTGGAGCACATGGACGATCTGGCGGACGAGACCGAGTTCAGCTTCTTCCAGCAGGGCGAGTACGTGGATATGTGCCTCGGGCCCCACATCTGCTACACCAAGGCCCTGAAGGCCTTCAAGGTCACCCAGCAGTCCGGCGCCTACTGGAAGGATGACAGCAATAACAAGATGCTCACCCGCATCAACGGCGTGGCCTTCCGCACCCAGCAGGAGCTGGATGAGTACCTGGTCAAGCTGGAGGAGGCCAAGAAGCGCGACCACCGCAGACTGGGCAGAGAGCTCGGTCTCTTCGCCTTCCGGGACGAGGCTCCCGGCTTCCCCTTCTATCTGCCCAACGGCATGGTCCTGCGCAATACCCTGATCGACTACTGGCGCCAGGTCCACAAGAAGTGGGACTATGTGGAGATCAGCACCCCCCAGATCATGCGCCGCACCCTGTGGGAGACCTCCGGCCACTGGGACCACTACAAGGACAACATGTACACCACCGTCATCGACGGCGAGGATTTTGCCATCAAGCCCATGAACTGCCCCGGCACCATCCTGGTCTACGATCTGGAGCCCCACTCCTATCGCGACCTGCCCATGCGCTGCGCGGAGCTGGGCAACGTCCACCGGCATGAGCTCTCCGGCGCCCTGCACGGCATGTTCCGCGTCCGCGCCTTCACCCAGGACGACGCCCACATCCTGCTTGCCAACGAGCAGATCAAGGACGAGGTGGTCCGCATCGCCCAGCTCTTCGACGAGGTCTACA
The DNA here is from genome assembly GCA_045117295.1 of Candidatus Limivicinus sp. GTDB lineage: Bacteria > Bacillota > Clostridia > Oscillospirales > Oscillospiraceae > Limivicinus. Next base: position 2,503 of record JBGUNL010000072.1, on the reverse strand, counting down.
AGCTCTTCGGCCTGCCCTACAAGATCGAGCTGTCCACCATGCCAGAGGACCACATCGGCTCCGTGGAGGACTGGGACGTGGCCACCGCCGCCCTGGCCGACGCCATCACCAGCATCGGCAAGGAGTATACCATCAATCCCGGCGACGGCGCCTTCTACGGCCCCAAGCTGGACTTCCATCTCCAGGATTCCCTGGGACGCACCTGGCAGTGCGGCACCATCCAGCTGGACTACCAGCTGCCCGGCCGCTTCAATCTGACCTATGTGGGCGCCGACGGCGAGGACCATGTCCCCGTCATGATCCACCGCGTGGTCTTCGGCTCCATCGAGCGCTTCATCGGCATCATCACCGAGCACTACGCCGGCGCCTTCCCCGTGTGGCTCAGCCCCGTGCAGGTCAAGGTCATGCCCATCACCGGCCGCGCTGACGATTACGCCAAACAGGTTGCTGCGAAGCTCGGCGAGCTGGGCGTGCGCGTGGAGACCGATCTGCGCAATGAGAAGATCGGCTACAAGATCCGCGAGGCCCAGATGCAGAAGATCCCCTACATGCTGGTCGTGGGCGACCGCGAGGCCGAGAGCGGCATGGTCGCCGTCCGCACCCGCAAGGGCGAGGATCTGGGCGCCATGGCCTTCGACGACTTCGCCGCCAGGATCGGCGACGAGATCAAGAACAAAGCATAAACCTGAATTTTCCACGCATGAATGAACAGACGCCCCACAGACTAACAAAAAGTCTGTGGGGTGTTTTTCGTGAGCAGAGAGAGGAAAAGACTGATTCTGGCTTTGGCGGTGATCTTTGCGGTCAACATCTTCATCATCGCCCTGGCCCAGCACGCCTCGGCGGATTTATATAAGAAGGGCTCCAGCGGGCCCACGGTCTCGGAGATCCAGACCCGGCTCAAAAACTGGGGCTACTACGCCGGAGCGGTGGACGGTGTCTACGGCAGCCAGACCGAGAAGGCGGTCAGGTGGTTTCAGCAGAAGAACGGTCTGCAGGCGGACGGGCAGGTGGGGAACCTGACCCTGGCCGCCCTGGGCATGACGCCCTCCGACAGCTCCGGCGGCGGGGGCGGCAGCAGCGGGGATCTTGATCTGCTGGCGCGGCTCATCTCCGCCGAGGCCCGGGGCGAGCCCTATGAGGGCCAGGTGGCCGTGGGCGCGGTGGTCCTCAACCGGGTGGAGCACCCGTCCTTCCCCAATTCCATCTCAGGAGTCATCTACCAGCCAGGCGCCTTCTCCTGCCTGGATGACGGGCAGTTCAACGAGCCCGTGGCCGAGAGCGCCTATCGCGCGGCCCGGGACGCCATGAACGGCTGGGATCCATGCTACGGCGCCATCTATTATTTCAACCCCGCCACAGCTACCAGTAAGTGGATCTGGTCCAGGCCCCTGATCGTCAACATCGGCAAGCACCGCTTCTGCGCCTGACACCGTCGGGAATCTTTTCAGATTCCTCGCAATGGCTGTTGAATTGTTCACAATCATGCCGTATAATGCAAATACGTCACGTGATAGGAGGAAGGAAACATGGCCTACTGCAAATCCTGCGGCGCATATATTCCCGACGGTCAGACCAAGTGCCTGGCCTGCGGCTTCGACGAGACCGCCCCCAAACAGGAGAGCGCCTCCCAGGCGTCCGCCGCCGCGGCGGCGACCTCGGGCACCCAGCGCAAGTACAGACAGTTTGACAGCGACTTTCTCCGCCAGCAGCTGGACGAGCAGCGCAAGCGCCAGCAGGAGAACAATCGCAAATGGGCCGAGACCGAGTACGCCCAGCGCCAGAAGGCGAAGGAGGAGCAGGCCCGAAATTTTACGAATACCTCCAGGACATCGGGGGGAAATAACTACACGGAGACCGTGCGCAGCGCGGTGCAGAGCGCTGACCAGAGCAAGCTGATGGCCGGGATGTCCTATTTCAGCGCTCTTTTCCTGGTGCCCATGCTCTTTGCCAAGGACGACAAGTTTGCCTCCTTCCACGCAAAGCAGGGGCTGAACCTCTTCGTGGCCGGCATCCTGGGCGACATTGCCGGCTCCATGTTCGGCCTCGGGTGGCTGGTGACGCTGGCCAGGATCTACATGATCTTCCAGGGCGTCAGCAACGTGGCCAACGGGAGAAAGAAAAAGCTGCCCTACATAGGCGAGCTGTTCAAGTAAAACCGCCCCTTATTTTGTGGAGCTGAGGCGCCGAAAACCACAAGATTTGGGCCGCGAAAAAAACCCGAAAAAATCGCAAAAAAAGTGTTGACAAAGGGCGCCCGGAAGTGCTATATTACTCAAGCACTCGGGACTTCCCGAAAGTTTCAATCAAGAAAAACAACGGTATAAAAGTTCGAAAGAATTTGAAAAAGTTGTTGACAAGATGGAAACGCTGTGCTAGAATAACCAAGCTGTCGCCGATGAGGCGGGGCAAGGATGTACCTTGAAAATTGAACAATGTAAGAACAGCTTATGCTAAATAAGCACCAAAGAAAAGGGTTCTTTAAGAGTCGAAAGACTCGAAA